>NZ_JBFREQ010000048.1:0-38020 GCF_052114385.1 Variovorax sp. M-6
CTGCACCATGGCGGCGGCGTGGGCATGGGCTACTCGCAGCATTCGGGCGTGGTGATCGTGGCCGACGGCACCGACGCCGCGGCCAAGCGCCTCGCGCGCGTGCTGTGGAACGACCCCGCCACCGGCGTGATGCGCCATGCCGATGCCGGTTACGACATCGCGATCGCGACCGCGAAGAAAAACGGACTGAAGCTGCCGATGGTGGAGTGAGCGTCAGCGCGAGAGCTGCGCCCTAACGCCTGCGAACCGCAGCGCCGTTCGGTCCGACGCAGCCCTCGCGGTAGACGCCCTTGGCGCATGTGACCTGCGCCGGCGGCGGCTTCTTGACCACCGCGGCACCGTTGGGACCGGCGCAGCCGGCGCGATAGACGCCTTGGGCGCACGTGACCGCCCAGGACGACGATGGAACAAGGCCTAGAACGCCCAGCACGGCGGTCGCGGCAAGTATGTAGTACTTCATGCAATTTCCTTGGTTTTGCCGATCGCGTCTCGGCAGTGGGAATCGGGACGGTGCGTTCCGTCGGTGCGTTCGACCGAGCAGAAGGGCGGCGGCGCTCGGCATCCCTATCATCACGCGCTGCGCCGTCGCTTGCAAGGCGCCAGGCCCGCGGCACGAGCACTTCGTTCCCCGGACACCAATCGCGGAGATACTTGCGAAGTTCAGGGACCTGGCGCAGTCGTTCAACGGAGGATGCCGATGCTCAAATCCGACCCAAAGCCCCGGACGGCCCCCGGCGTGGTGGTTCTCCTTGTCCTGGTCATCGCCGCGCTGCTGGCCTGGATGGCCTACCAGCAGGGCCTGTTCCAGCGCCAGGACAGGCTTTTCGTCGAGGTGCCCGACGCGGCCGGCATGGCGCAGGGCATGCCCGTGACCACCCGGGGGGTGGTGATCGGCAGCGTGCGCGCCATCTCGCTGCCCGCGGCGCCGCCCGGCGAGCAGGGTGCGCGGGTCGAACTCGGCATTGCCCGCGACTTCATGGCGCAGATTGCGAAAGGCACCCGGGCCCGGCTGGTGCAGGACCACACGACCGGCAAGCCGGCGATCGATCTGGTGCCGCCGCGCGGCGGTGCGCAGCCGGTGGCTTCCGGCGAGGTGCTGGCCTTCGAGCGCGGCAGGGACGGCGGCCTGATCGTGCAGGAGATGCAGGCGGCGCTGATGCCGGTGATCGCCGATGCGCGCAAGTTGACCGAGAGCCTGACCGACCCGGACGGCGCCTTCCAGCAGACGCTGCAGGCGGGCCGCGACATGGCCTCGAAAATGCCCGCGATCGCCGAGAAGACCAGCGACGTGCTCGACAAGACGCAGCAGGCCGTGAAGACCATCGAGAGCGGTGCCGTGTCCACGCTGCAGAGGGCCGGCCAGACCATCGGCGTCGTGGCGCAGGCCGCGCCCGAGGTGATCGAGAAGGTACAGCAGGCCGCGGCCACCTCGCAGAAGGCCAGTGCCGAGCTGCAGGCCATGGCGGCGCAGGCGTCGGAGCGCTTGCCCGGCGTGCTCGACCAGGTTCAGGCCGCGGCGACGCAGACCAACCAGATGGTGAGCAACGCGCGCCAGACCTGGCCGATCAGCCTGCTGACCGGCACCCCGACCACGCCGCAGTCGCTGCCGATCGACAGCATCGGCGGGCTGCCGTTGCCGGGGGAGGTGCCATGAGCCGCCGGGCCGCTCCCAAGGCGAATACCGGAGCGCTGCTGCGCGGAGGTTCTCAATGAGCCGCCGGGCCGCTCCCAAGGCGAATACCGGAGCGCTGCTGCGCGGAGGTTCTCAATGAGCCGCCGGGCCGCTCCCAAGGCGAATACCGGAGCGCTGCTGCGCGGAGGTTCTCAATGAGCTTCGGGTTGCGATCGATGGCCTGCGGACTGTGCGTCGTGGCCATGGGCCTGCTCGGCGCTTGCTCGACGCCGCCCGTGCGCTCGGCGTCCAGCATCCAGGCCCAGGGCTACAACATCCAGGGCATGGATCGCTACAAGGCGGGCGACATGCCGCGTGCGCTGGCCTTCTTCCAGCAGGCGCTGGGGGTCGAACAATCGATCGAGGACGACGACGCCATCGCCGCCACGCGGCTCAACCTCTCGATGGTCTACCTCCGTATGGGGCGCAAGGACGAGGCGCTGAAGCAGTTGGACCTGGTGCTGGACGAGCGCCGTCTCGCGTTCAGCGCCGAGCGCCGCGCCGAAGCCGCGTTGCGGCGCGCCATGGCGGTGCAGGCCGAGGACCCGGCGAGCGCCGGGCACTCGCTCGATCGGGCCGCCACGCTCTGCGGCAACAGTTGCAGCGTCAGGGGCAAGATCCTCAACCTGAAGGCCTATCTGGCGCTCGGCGCCGGCAACCCCGAAGAGGGATTGCGGCTGGCGCAGCAGGCCCAGCGCGCGCTGGCCAAGGACGATGCATTGGAAAACGCCAATGCGCTGCGCCTGCAGGGCAGCGCCTACGTCGCCATGAAGACGCCGGCCGCCGCGGTGCCGCTGCTCGAAGAGGCGTTGAAGATGGACAAGGCCGCGGGCGCGAGCGACAAGATCTATCAGGACTTGCTGCTGCTGGGCCAGGCGTCGCAGGACAAGCCGGCGCTCGCCAGGGACTACTGGACCCGGGCGCGCGACGTGGCGGTGGCCGCCAGGAACGAAGCGGGTGCCGAGCGCACCGCGAGATTGCTGGCGGCTTCGGCGCCGTAGTCCGCTGCGCCGCGTTGACGGTCCGCCCGCCCGGCGGGACACTGCCGCTCTTTGCAGGAAGGTCCGCCGCCATGCGAAAGCTCACGGTCTTCAACAACGTCTCGCTCGACGGCTATTTCACCGACGCGCGCGGCGACATGGGCTGGGCCCACAAGTCCGACCCCGAGTGGACGGCGTTCACCCGGGCCAATGCCGGGCAAGGCGGCATGCTGCTGTTCGGCCGCGTCACCTACGAGCAGATGGCCTCGTACTGGCCCACACCCGCGGCCGCCGAGGCGATGCCCGAGGTGGCGCGCGCCATGAACGCAGCGCCCAAGCTCGTGTTCTCGACGACCTTGAAGGAGGCCAGGTGGCAGAACACCCGTTTGATCGAGAGCGGCATGCTCGATGCGGTGCGCGCGCTCAAGAACGAGAGCGGCCCGAACCTGGTGGTCATGGGCAGCGGCAAGGTCGTCGCCCAGCTCGCGGGCGCGAAGCTGGTCGACGAGTTCCAGCTGGTGCTGAACCCGCTGGTGCTCGGCGCCGGCCGCACGCTGTTCGAAGGCATCGTGGAGCGGATCGCGCTGCAGCTGACGGACGAGCGCCGCTTCAGGAACGGCAATGTGGTGCTGCACTACCGGACCGCGCACTGAGCACGGCACGAATCCAGGCAGATCGTCGTGCGCACGCGAGCACAGCGCGTGCAGCTTCTCGCCGACCCACGGCCACTCGGCGACGTTGTCACGCGGGGGCGGAATATGGACCGCGTGAGCGAAGTTCGGTATCCGGCATTTGCGATTGATATTTGTCAATTCGCGATCCGACCCGGTCGCGCATGCTGAACGAGCAGACGCAAAGGAGAGCAGATGAAACTCGGAACACTTGCGCCCGCCGTTCTGGCCTTGTCGCTGACGGCACAGGTCGTCGGCGCACAAACGGCCGCGCCGGCCACGGCCCAGCCCGCCGTCAATGCTGTCGATCCGGCTTCGATCCAGGCCCTCAAGGACATGGGCGCCTATTTGCAGTCCCTGGATCGCTTCCGGGCCTCGACCTCGCTGACGGGCGAGCGCGTTCTGGCCGACGGCCAGAAGTTGATGCACACGGCCTCGGCGACGGTCGATGCGGAGCGTCCGAACAAGCTGCACGCCCGCATGTGGAGTGTTCGCTCCGAGCGCGAGATCTTCTATGACGGCAAGACGGTCGTGCTCTACAACCCTGCGCAGAAATACTACTCGACCGTCGAGTTCTCGGAGCCCAACAGCGTACTCGTCGGCAAGCTGGAAGAACGCTACGGCGTCGAGATCCCGATGTCCGACCTGTTCACGTGGGGCACCCCGGCTGCGCCGGTCGACAAGATCGAATCGGCGATGAATGCCGGGCAGGACATCATCGGGAACAGTCTCTGCGACCACTACGCCTTTCGCCAGGGCGACTTCGATTGGCAGATCTGGATCACGACGGGCAGCAAGCCCTTGCCACGCAAGCTCGTGATCACCAACCGTGGCGACGATGCGCGACCGCAATCGATCACCCTGATGGAATGGAATCTGAAGCCGGCCTTCACCGAAGCGACATTCAGGTTCACGCCCCCCAAGGGGGCGACCCGAATCGAAGTTGTTCCGGTGAAGGCCAAGTAGAGGAGCGCGACCATGAACGGATCATTCAGCAAGATGCTCGCGGCTCCCCTGGCCGTTCTGGTCTTGGTCAGCTTCGCGTGGGCCCCTGTGGCGGAGGCGGCGGGCGATCGCGCCGGTGGGGGCGGGGGCCGCGGCGGCGGCGCTCGTGCGAGTGCCGGAGGAGGGGGTGGCGGCGCCCGCGCCGGTGGCGGCGCTGCGGCTGCAGGCGGAGGCAGGCAGGCCGCGCAGGTCAACAACAGCAGGGCCGACGTGCGGACCAATGACGTCCGAAGCACCAGCGCGAACAATGTCAACAGCAGCCGCAGTGCCAATGTCAATGCCAACCGCAACACCAACGTCAACGCGAATCGGAACGTCAACGTCAATGTCAGCGGCAACAACAATTGCTGCGGCGGTTGGGACAATGACTACCATCCGGTCGCCGGTGCGGTGGCCGTCGGTGCCGCGGTGGCCGTCACTTCGACCGTGGTGGGCTCGATGGTGAACACCGTGCCGGCCAACTGCGTCCCGGTCAACTACGGCGGCATGGTGTACCAGCAGTGCGGCAGCCAGTGGTATCAGCCGCAGGGATCCCAATACGTGGTGGTCAATCCACCGTACTGATGCCGCGGCGGCCACCCTGGCCGGAGTTCATTCATGACTCGACAAGCTGAGCCTGCACGGGCGCTGGCGGAAGACGCCCAAGTGCGCGGCTGGCGCGCGGCCTTTCCGCCGGCGCAGTGGCTTCGGACCTACCAGTCCAAATGGCTGGCCAACGACGCCATCGCCGGCGTCACCCTGGCCGCTTACGGCATCCCGGTGTCGCTGGCCTATGCGACGCTGGCCGGCCTGCCGCCGCAGTACGGCATCTACTGCTACCTGGTCGGCGGCCTGTTCTACGCACTGTTCGGCTCGTCGCGCCAACTGGCGATCGGGCCCACTTCCGCGATCTCGATGCTGGTCGGCGTCACCGTGGCCGGCATGGCGCAGGGCGATCCGGACCGCTGGGCCAGCATCGCGGCGCTGACCGCATTGCTCATCGCGGCCATGTGCGTGCTGGCATGGCTGCTGCGCCTGAGTTCGCTGGTCAACTTCATCAGCGAGACCATCCTGCTCGGCTTCAAGGCCGGCGCCGCCTGCACGATCGCACTGACCCAGCTGCCCAAGCTGTTCGGCGTCAAGGGCGGCGGGGAAGCCTTCTTCGAGCGCCTCGTCATCCTCGGCGGTCAGATTCCCGAGACCAACCTCGCCGTGCTGGCCTTCGGCCTCGTGGCGCTGGTCCTGCTGCTGCTGGCGGAGAAGTACCTGCCGGGCCGCCCGGCCGCGCTGTTCGTGGTGGTGGCCTCCATCATCGTGCTGTCGGTGACTTCGCTGGGCGAGCTGGGCTTCAAGGTCGTCGGCGCGCTGCCCCAGGGTCTGCCGGACTTCAAGCTGCCCGGCTTGCGGGTGCGCGACGTGGACGGCGTGATTCCGCTCGCGTTCGCCTGCCTGCTGCTGTCCTACGTGGAGAGCGTCTCGGCCGCACGCGCCCTGGCAGAAGCGCACAAGTACGAGATCGATCCGCGCCAGGAATTCCTGGGGCTCGGTGCGGCCAACCTCGGTGCGGCGCTGTTCCAGGCCTATCCGGTGGCTGGCGGACTGTCGCAATCGTCGGTCAACGACACGGCCGGCGCCAGGACACCGCTGGCGCTGGTGTTCGCCTCGGTCACGATCGGCCTGTGCCTGATGTTCCTGACCGAAGGGCTGAAGAACCTGCCCAACGTCGTCCTCGCTGCCATCGTGCTGGTGGCCGTCAAGGGGCTGGTGAACATCGGCGAGATGAAGCGGCTGTGGCGGGTCAGCCGCTTCGAGTTCGCGGTGTCGATGATTGCCTTCGTCGCAGTGCTGTTGCTGGGCATCCTCAATGGCGTCATCGTCGCGGTGCTGGCGTCGCTGGCGCTGCTGATCAGCCGCGTCGCGTCGCCGCACGTGGCCACCCTCGGACGCATACCGGGCACGCGGAAGTTCTCCGACATCGAGCGCAACCCCGACAACACGGTGGTGCCGGGCGTGCTCGCCTTCCGCGTCGATGCGGCGTTGCTCTATTTCAACGCCGAGCACGTGCGCGAGGCGGTGCGGCAGATGCTTCGCTCCGCTCCCGGCACGCTGAAGCTGGTGGTCTGCGACCTGTCGACCTCGCCCCAGGTCGACCTGGCCGGCGCCCGGATGCTGGCCAAACTGCACCAGGAACTCGCCGAAGCGGGCATCCGCATGCGCCTGGTGGCGGCGCATGCACCGGTTCGCGACATCCTGCGCGCCGAAGGACTGGAAGAGAGCGTGGGCTACTTCGGGCGCCGGATCTCGGTGGCCGACGTCATCGACGAGATGGAGGGCCGCAAGACGGCAGACACACCGGCGTGAACGTGCACTGCGCTCAGGGCATCGGCTTGCGCCACACACTCGCCAGCCAGGGCTGCTGTTCGCGCGGCATGCCGGGCGGCCGGTAGTAGTGGGCCAGTTCGGTGAACCGGGCTGCCGACATGAACCGGCGCCAGGCATCCAGATCGTGGAAGGCGCCGTAGCGGTCGCCGTTCCAACCCTCCTGGCCATCGCCACGGGGGTTCGAGCTGAACAGCACGCCGCCCGGCTTGAGCGTCGTGTGGAGGTCCGCCAGCACGCGCGGCAATTCCTGGCTCGGGATGTGGAACAGCGCGGCATTCGCGAACACGCCGTCGAAATGGCTGGCCGGCAGGCGCAGCTTGAGGAAATCCTGCTGCAGGACCTCGCACCCGCTGTACGCCCGCGCCATCGCGGCGAGGCGCTCGGACCCCTCCAGTCCTGTCGCATGGTGCCCGAGTCGCTTGAAGGTCTCGAGATCCCGTCCGGGCCCGCAGCCGAAGTCCAGTATCTCGAACGGTGGGTCCGTCTCGATGTACTGCAGGAGCGTCGCGATGTTCTGACTGACGTCGTGATCGCGCGTGCCTTCCCAGAACTGCTCCGCGTGCAGATCGTAGTGCCCCAGCGTCACGGCGGCGATCCGCTCAAGGTCATCAGATGAAAAATGCATGTTCGGCTCCTCCCGGATTCTCGTCTGGTTGCATGGCGTCGACGCCATCAGGCAAGGGGGGGAGTCGGGTTGCGGCCTGGCTTGGCGAATGCAATCGCCGCCGCTTGCAGTTCGGGGATCAGGGTCAGAAGCCGGCGAGTGAGCCAATACAGCTGGGAGGCATCGATCGGGTTCGGCAATCGGAGGGTGTTGATCAACCGTTGCGGACGATTCCCAAAGGCGAGAACGGTCAGCGGCTCGAGGACCATCGCCAGGTCGCTTCGTCCGTGCTCATCCAGAAGATCATGCTCATCCAGGCATCGCCAGATGGCCTGCACGGCGCGTTCGCACATCTCGGCTTCCGACGACGGCGTCATGGCCTCCGAGTCGCGCAATGAACTCGGGGGCATCGGCGGCATGCCGCGCGCTTCTTCGCGTACCTGGCGTCCTTGTGAAGGCATGGGCTGCTCCTTCATGCCCGACACGATACGCCGCGCCGAGGCGCACGGCAATGCTCCGCGGCTTCATGCGAACAGGGCGGCTACTTCGTTCGGCGTGGGTGCTTCGGCCCGGAGCAGCATGGCATCGCCCGCAGGTTCGCCCTCCTCGTCGGGGCCGGCCAACGGATCGCGCGGGACCAGGCGCGTGCGCACGAGGGCATCGGACAGCAGCAGGCGGCGTGCGTCGACGCCCGGCTGTGCGCCTTCCCAGGCCAGCACGATGGCCGCGGCCGCGTAGTAGAGGCCGCTCGCGGCGCGGCGCACTTCGCCTTCGTGCCGGGCATTTGCCGCCACCGATTCGGCCAGCGCGACCGCGCGGTCCAGGCTGGTCTGCAGCGCCTGGCGCAGGCGCGCCGGGATCCCCGTGCCTTGTTCCAGGCGCGCGGCCAGGACGCTCTTGAGTGCGTTGTGCGCGCCGTTCTTTCGCACCGCGCGTTGGATGGCGTCGAGCGCGTTGATGTTGCTGGTGCCTTCCCACAGCACGCCGATGTGCGCGTCGCGCACCAGGCGCGCATTGACGAAATCCTCGATGTAGCCATTGCCGCCGCGCACCTCCATGGCGCCGGTCGCCACCACGATGTTGTCGCGGCAGGCGCGGAACTTGATCAGCGGCGTGAGCAGGCGCAGCGCGTCGCGTGCCGTGGCATCGCCCTGGTTGGCCTTGTGCATCAGGTCGGCGGTGGCCATGACCATCGACAGCGCTGCTTCGGTCGGCAGCATCAGCTTGAGCAGTTGCCGCCGCAGCAGCGGATAGGCGATGACGGGGCTGCCGAAGGCCGAGCGGTGCCGGGCGGCCTGCATCGACTCGTTCAGGCAGCGCCGCATCATCGCCGCGGCGCGCACCGCGTGCGACAGTCGCGAGAGGTTGACCTGCTCCATCATCTGCTTGAGGCCCTGGTCGAGCGCGCCGACGGGGTAGGCGAACGCACCCTCGAGCCGCAACTCGCCGCTGGCCATCGACCGGGTGCCCAGCTTGTCCTTGAGCCGCACGATGCGGTAGGCATTGCGGCTGCCGTCTTCCAGCCGTCGCGGCATGGCGAACAGCGCCAGGCCCTTGGTGCCGGCGGGCGCGCCTTCGGGACGCGCGAGGATGAGGGCGATGTCGGCGTCCGTGTGCGACGAGAACCATTTCTCGCCGAACAGGTGCCACCGGCCATCGATCTGCCGCGCCACCGTCTCGACCGCGCCGACGTCGGAGCCACCCGCCTTCTCGGTCATGAACTGCGTGCCTTTCCACAGCGTTTCCATGTCGTCGCTGAGCATGCGCGGCAGGAGTTTCTGCTGGAGTTCGGCGCTGCCGTACTTGCGTATCAGGTGGATGGAGGTGTCCGTCACGCTGATGGGGCACATCTGGCCGAACTCGGACTGCACGAACAGATACTGGAAGGCGTACTTGGCCAGCGGAGGAAGCGGCTCGCTGCAGCCGAGCACGCCGGCGCGATGGCCCATGGCGTGGAACTGGAAGTCACCGAAGGCGATGTGCTCCATCTCCTGGTAGGCCGGGTGGTAGTCGATCCAGTCCTCGTCCTCGCCCCAGCGCGTTCGCGCATGCAGCACGGGCGGGTTCTTGTCGGCCACCGTGGCCAGCGCGTTCAGGCGCCCCCCGGCCAG
The DNA here is from genome assembly GCF_052114385.1 of Variovorax sp. M-6. Taxonomy (NCBI): domain Bacteria; kingdom Pseudomonadati; phylum Pseudomonadota; class Betaproteobacteria; order Burkholderiales; family Comamonadaceae; genus Variovorax; species Variovorax sp. M-6. The sequence goes on from NZ_JBFREQ010000048.1 coordinate 9,405, forward strand.
CCGACCCATGCGCTCGAAATGCGGATCCAGCTGCTGGCGCTGGTCGGCTGAAAGGTACAGCGACAGCAGGTCCCGAAGGCCCCGATCGATCGCGTAGAAATCCAGCCCTGCGCAGTCCGGCGCGAGATGCTGCGAGCTCTGGTTCGACGTGGCGGGACGAGGGCGTACGTATTCGGAGTAGTTCGGTTGGAAAGACATGGTCACCTTGAAATCAGGAAAGGAGGAGCTGCCGGCGGAAATGCGGCGTCAGATCACGCCGGCGGTGCGCAGGCCTTCGATCTGCTCGGCCGACAGGCCCAGCTGGCCGCCGAGCACCGCCTCGGTGTGTTCGCCCAGTTCGGGCGGGCCGACGCGGTAGTCGATCGGCGTCTCGGAAAAGCGCATCGGACTGGCGACGGCGGGAAAGGTGCCGCCGCTGGACAGCGGGATGTCCACGCGGATGCCGCGCTCGCGCACCTGCCTGTCCTCGAACGCCTGGCCGAAGTCGTTGATCGGTCCGCAAGGCACGCCGGCGGCTTCGAGACGCTCCAGCCAGTTGGCCGTGGTGTCGCTGCGCATGATGTCGCCGAGCAGGGGCAGGAGCTGGTCGCGGTTGACGAGGCGGCCCGAGACCTTCGCGAAACGCGGGTCTGCGCTCAGCTCGGGCCGGCCGATGGCTTGGCAGTAGGAGACGAACAGGCCGTCGTTGCCGACCGCCACCACGATCTGGCCGTCGCGGCTCTCGAACACCTGATAGGGCACTGCGTTCGGGTGCGCGTTGCCGTAGCGTCGCGGCATGCGGCCGGACACCAGGTAATTAACCGCCTGGTTGCTGTTGAAGGCCATCGCGCAATCGAGCAGCGCCATGTCGATGTGCTGGCCGCGGCCGCTGCGTTCGCGCCAGGCCAGCGCAGCGGTGATCGCCAGGCTGGCGTACATGCCGGTCGTGATATCGGCCACGGCGATGCCCACTTTCTGCGGCCCGCCGCCGGGCAGGTCGTCGCGTTCGCCCGTGATGCTCATGAGGCCGCCCATGCCCTGGAACACGAAGTCGTAGCCCGGCCGGTGGCTGTAGGGGCCGGTCTGGCCGAAGCCGGTGACGGAGCAATAGATCAACCCGGGATGGGTTTCCCTGAGATCGTCATAGGCCAGCCCGTAGCGCGCCAGGGTCCCGACCTTGTAGTTCTCCACCAGCACGTCGCAGGTGGCGGCCAGGCGCCGGATGATGTCCTGGCCCTCGGGGCTTGCCAGGTCGACCGTGATCGATTTCTTGCCGCGGTTCGTCGATGCGTAGTAGGCCGAATCCTGGCGCTCTGGATGGTCGCCCGAAGGCAGCCATGGCGGTCCCCAGCCGCGCGTCTCGTCGCCCACGCCGGGCCGCTCGACCTTGATGACCTCGGCGCCGAGGTCGGCGAGGTTCTGCGTGCACCAGGGGCCGGCGAGCACGCGAGAGAGGTCGAGCACCCGGACGTGCGACAGCGGCTTGATCGTCTGTGCCTGCATTCAGTCCGCCTTGATGTGCGCGTCGGCGATCACCTTGCCGTAGCGCGCGCTTTCTTCGCGCATGTAGGCCGCGAAGGCATCCTGGTAGTGACCGACGGGCTCGGCGCCGTTGCTCAGCAGTTGCTTTTGAACTTCGGGCTGGGCGAGCACCTTTTCGATCTCGGTCGCCAGCTTCGAGACGATGGCCGGCGGCGTGCCCGCGGGCGCCACCAGGCCGACCCAGGCGGACATCTCCATGCCCGGATAGCCAAGTTCCGCGACGCTCGGAACCTCGGGCAGGGCGGCCGAGCGCTTGCCGCTCATGACGGCAAGGGCGCGCAATTGCCCGCCGTTGATTTGCGGCACGCCGGTGAAGGCCGGCTCGAAGGTCATGGAGACCTCGCCGGCCATCACGGCGGCCTTGGCGGGCGCGCTGCCCTTGTAGGGCACGTGCAGCACTTCCATCCGGGTCCGGGTCCGGAGCATTTCGCCGGCCAGATGGGCGCTCGAGCCGTTGCCGTAGGAGGCGTAGCTCAGGTTCCCGGCCTTGGTGCCGCCAAGCTTGACGAGCTCGTCGAGCGTCTTCGCCTTCACCGCGGGATGGACCACGATCACGCTCGGCGCCGCCGCCACCAACGCGATCGGCACGAAGGCCTTGACGGGGTCGTAGCGCAGGTTGGGGTACAGCCACCCGTTGATGGTGAGCGTGGTGTTGGTGGCGGCCAGCAGGGTGTAGCCATCGGGCTTCGCGCCGGCCACGGCCTCGGCGCCGATGATGGTGGCCGCTCCGGGCTTGTTGTCCACCACGACCGGCTGGCCCAGGCGCTCGCCCAGCTTCTGGCCGATGACGCGGGCCACCACGTCGGTCATGCCGCCCGCCGAGTACGGGACGACGATGCGGATGGGCTTGTTCGGGTAGTCCTGCGCATGGGCTGCAACGGCAGCAAGTACCGAGGCCGCAAGGGCGGCGCTGGCTGCGACGATCCTGGTTTTCACATCTGTCTCCTTTGGGTCTGTTGCGCGCCATGTTCTGGCGGAGCCGATCGGCGCGCTGGTCGAAATTCTTGCTGCGTCGATTTTTCTGGTCCAATACATTTTTTCGCCCCATTGATCCACCGATTAGATAAATCAAGCGCCCATGGACCTGAGACAGCTTCGCTATTTCGTGGCAGTGGCCGAGGAACTTCACTTCGGCCGCGCGGCGCAGCGCCTGTCCATCACGCAGCCTCCGCTGAGCTTCAATATCGCCAAGCTGGAGGAGTCGCTGGGCTTCGAGTTGCTGCGGCGCAGCACGCGCGAAGTCGCGCTGACGCCGGCCGGCCAGGTGATGTACCAGGAGGCGCTCAAGATCCTCTCGCTCACGCGGGAGGCGCAGGCGTCGGCGGGCCGCATCGCGCGCGGCGAATCCGGCACGATCCACGTGGGCTTCGTCGGCTCGGCGCTGCTGACGCGGCTGACCGAGGTGACTCGAAGCTTCGGCATGGCGCGGCCCGACGTGCAAGTGATCGTTCACGAACTCAACAGCTTCGAGCAGGTGGATGCGCTCCAGCTCCGGAAGATCGACCTGGGCATCATCCACGCCCGCACCTTGCCCGGCGGCATCGGCTGGCGCGTGCTCGACAGGCAGAGTTTCGTGTGCGCGCTGCCGGCAGACCATCCGCTGGCGGCCCGTGCCGACATCGGGTTGCACGAACTCCGGAACGAGGACTTCGTGCTGTTCTCGCGTCCGTTCTCGCCGGAGTTCCACGACAAGATCGTCGCCATGTGCCTGCGTGCGGGGTTCACTCCCAACATCCGCCACGAGGTGCGGCACATGCTCTCGGTCGCGGCACTGGTGGCTCGCAAATTCGGCGTGTCGCTGGTGCCCTCGTCCTTGCAGGCCGTGGTGTTGCCGAACCTGTGTTTCCGGCCGCTGGCCCATTCGGAGCAGCCGTCCGAGTTGCGCGGCATCTGGCGCGAGGGCGATCCCTCGGCGCTGGTGCATTCGCTACTGGAAGCGCTGACGCCGCGCGAGGAGGCGGTGGAGAAGGTGCCGGGACCACCGGGCGCCGGGGTGGCCTGAAACTCGCCCGCGGGCATGGAAGATCATTGCGCCGGCGCGCGCCCGTCGTCGCTAAAGCGTCTCCCGCTGCATGAACCCTGCCGCTGCCTGGGCAGGTTCGGTCATCTCCACGACCTCCACGCGCTCGACGCGTGCCTCCGGTGGGCCGCGACGTGCCCAGTCCACCAGCGCGTCGACGGCGGGTGCGTCGCCGACGGCAAGGGCCTCCACCGTGCCGTTGCGACGATTGCGCACCCAGCCGTGCACGCCCAGCACCTCGGCGGCCTGGGCCATGGACCCACGGTAGCCCACGCCTTGAACGTAGCCATGGACGATGAGGTGCTTCTGGACGAACGCCATGCTCGCACTGTAGTGCGGCAGGCGCGCTTTTGCAGCTTGCAACCGGCGTCGGCGCTACTTGATATCTGCGGCGAGCCTGATTCCAAACCCGAACAAAGCGATCCCTGCGAGGCGCGTGGCGATCTTGCGTGCGGAAGGAATCGCCTTCAGGCGGACGGCGACGCGCTCCCCCACGAGCACAAGCGCGGCCTGATACGCCAGACTGATCGCCGTGACGTGCAGCATCATCACCCACAGCGTGACGGAAGACGCATCCGGCTTCAGGAACAGCGGGAAGAACGACACAAAGAAGAGCATCACCTTGGGGTTCGTCACGCTGACCATCAAGGCTTGGCGGAAGCGCAGCCATGGGGAAAGGCCAGGTTCTTCCCCTTGCGACTCGGCATCGCTCCTTGCCCTGACCAAGTTCAACCCCATCCAGCAAAGATAGGCTGCGCCAAACCACTGGAGTGCCTGGAAGAGCAGAGGGTTGGCCTTCATGCTCGCGGCCACGCCGGCGACCGCGGCGACCATGAAGAGGATGTCTCCTGAAAGGGTGCCGGCGACTGCGGCCATGCCGGCGGCGCGACCGTTGCGCGCAGTGGCATTGAGGATCGCGATGGTCCCGGCGCCGGGAATCAGCTGGAAGACAAGGATCGCGGCAACGAAACTGGTGTAGTTGTGGATGTCGGACATGCAGGCCTCATTTCGATGACACTCAAGATTGTGGTCAATGAGATTCGAGAGTCACAGATGAATTTTCTTGTCTCATTAACAAATTTGATTATTTTTTCTTGTGAGAATGGCAGATGACAAGAAAAGGTTCTAGTGGAGATTTGGACGAGGCGGCGTGGCGATTGCTCGCTACTTTGCAAGCAGACGGGCGGGCGCCGCTCAAGTCGTTGGCGGAATCCACGGGCTTGTCTGTCGCGGCAACGGCAGAACGTCTGAAGCGGCTTCAGGATGCGGGCGTTGTCCGCACCATCACGGCAGATGTCGATACCTCGAAGGCAGGCTATGCCGTCAAGGCGATCGTGGGCATCACCGTCCTTCAGCCCGGCAAGAAGGCATTGCTCGAAAAGCTGAAGAAAGCACCCGAAGTGCTGGAGTGCCATCACGTGGCCGGAGCGGACTCCTACGTGATGATCGTGGTGTCCCGGAGCCTCGCCGATCTCGAGCGCTTTGTCGGCACCATCAACGTGTATGGTGAAACCCGCACCTCGATCGTTTTCTCGACCCCCATCGAGCGGCGCGAGCTTGTCCGGCCGGGAGCCACCCGACGTCGCTGAGGCCCGCTGTGGGCGTCCGGCTTGGTTGGAGCGCCGCCACCGAGCCTGGCCTGACATGCTGCGGGATTTCACCAAGGTGGTGCGCCGCCCGGCGCGGCGCATACTCTCAGCAGACCCGCGCCGACCCCACCCAGGCCGCGGGCGGCAGCCAGGAGCACGCTTTGCAGCGAACCAACATTGCCAACCCGGCCTATTTCCACAAGGTCGTGGATTGCCAGTACGCCTGTCCGGCGCACACCCCCGTCCCCGAGTACATCCGCCTGATCGCGCAGCGCCGCTACAGCGACGCCTACATGATCAACTGGGTCTCCAACGTCTTTCCGGGCATCCTGGGGCGCACCTGCGACCGCCCTTGCGAGCCGGCCTGCCGGCGCGGCCGGGTGGAGGAGAGCAACGCGAAGGATCCCGAGCCGGTGGCGATCTGCCGGCTCAAGCGCGTGGCGGCCGACATGAAGGATGACGTGCGTTCGCGCATGCCGAAGCCCGAGCCGAAGAACGGCAAGCGCATCGCCTGCGTGGGTGCGGGGCCGGCTTCGCTCACCGTCGCACGCGACTTGGCGCCGCTGGGCTACGAGGTGACGGTGTTCGACGGCGAGGCCAAGGCCGGCGGCTTCATCCGCACGCAGATCCCGCGCTTTCGGCTGCCCGAGTCGGTGATCGACGAGGAGACCGGCTATATCCTCGACCTGGGTGTGGAATTCCGAAGCGGCCAGCGGATCGACTCGATGAAGGCCCTGATGGCGCAGGGGTGGGACGCGATCTTCGTCGGCTGCGGTGCGCCGCGCGGGCGCGACCTGGTGGTTCCGGGCCGGCAGGAAGCCGCCGCCAGCATCCACATCGGCATCGACTGGCTCAACTCCGTCTCGTTCGGCCACGTCACCGCGATCGGGCAGCGCGTGATCGTGCTGGGCGGCGGCAACACGGCGATGGACTGCTGCCGCTCGGCCCGCCGCCTGGGCGGCACCGACGTGAAGGTCATCGTGCGCAGCGGCTTCGAGGAGATGAAGGCCTCGCCCTGGGAAAAGGAGGACGCCCAGCACGAAGGCATTCCGATCATCAACTTCCATGTGCCCAAGGCCTTCGTCCACGAGGACGGCAAGCTGCTGGGCATGCGCTTCGAGATCGTCCGCGCCGAGTACGACGCGCAGGGCCAGCGCACGCTGGTGCCCACCGGCGAGCCGGAGGCCTTCTTCGAATGCGACGAGGTGCTGGTGGCGGTAGGCCAGGAAAATGCCTTCCCCTGGATCGAGCGCGACTGCGGCATCGCCTTCGACAAATGGGGTCTTCCCACGCTCGACGAAAACACCTTCCAGTCGACGGTGCCGCGGATATTCTTTGGCGGCGATGCGGCCTTCGGGCCCAAGAACATCATCACGGCCGTGGCCCATGGGCATGAGGCTGCCGTGTCGATCGACAAGCTCCTGCACGCCGAGCCGGTCCATGTCCGGCCGCCGCCCATGACCAACCTGGTGTCGCAGAAGATGGGCATCCACGAGTGGAGCTACGACAACGACACCTCCAACGACCTGCGCTACAAGGTGCCCTGGGCCAAGGCCGAGGCGGCACTGGCCAGCATCCGCGTGGAGGTGGAGCTCGGCTTCGACGCCGCCACCGCCTTCAAGGAGGCCGAGCGCTGCCTGAACTGCGATGTGCAGACCGTGTTCACCGAGACCGCCTGCATCGAATGCGATGCCTGCGTGGACATCTGCCCGATGGACTGCATCAGCTTCACCGTCAACGGCGAGGAGTCGGAACTTCGGCCCCGGCTGAAGGCGCCGGCGCTCAACCTCGCGCAGGACCTGTACGTGTCCGGCGGGCTCAAGACGGGCAGGGTGATGGTCAAGGACGAGGACGTCTGCCTGCACTGCGGCCTGTGCGCCGAGCGCTGCCCCACGGGGGCCTGGGACATGCAGAAGTTCCTGCTCGAGATGACGCCGGCCGGGTCGGGGTGCCGCACCGCGAGCGGGGCACCGGCCCAGGGGGTGGCCGCATGACCATGAAGCAGATCGAAGCCGTCAACGATTTCGTCATCAAGTTCGCCAACGTCAACGGCTCGGGTTCGGCCTCGGCCAACGAGCTGTTCGCCAAGGCCATCCTGCGCATGGGCGTGCCGGTGAGCCCGCGCAACATCTTTCCCAGCAACATCCAGGGCCTGCCGACCTGGTACGAGGTGCGCGTGACCGAAAAAGGCCACCTGGGGCGGCGCGGCGGCACCGACATGATGGTGGCGATGAACCCGCAGACGTGGGACGCCGACGTGGCCGAACTCGAGCCCGGCGGCTATTTGTTCTACGACAGCACGCGGCCGCTGCCGCCGTCGAAATTCCGCAGCGACATCCGGGTCATCGGCATGCCGCTGACCGAGATCTGCAACGCGGTCTATCACGACCCGCGCCAGCGCCAGCTGTTCAAGAACATCGTCTATGTGGGCGCCCTGGCGATCCTGCTGGGCATCGAGCCGGAAGTGGTCGAGAAGCTGTTCGGCGAGCAGTACAAGGGCAAGGAGAAGCTGCTGGCCTCCAATGTGCAGGCCTTGAACCTGGGCTGTGACTTCGCCAGGGAGAACCTGCGCGAGCCCGTCGGGCTGCAGGTGCGGCGCGCCGACCGGGTGGGCGACCGGATCTTCGTCGATGGCAACAGCGCCGCGGCGCTGGGCTGCGTGTATGGCGGCGCCACGGTCGCGGCCTGGTATCCGATCACGCCGTCGTCGTCGGTGGCCGAGGCCTTCCAGAAGTACTGCGCGAAGTTCCGCGTCGACCCGGTCACCGGCCAGAACCGCTTCGCCGTCGTGCAGGCGGAAGACGAACTCGCCTCGATCGGCATGGTGGTCGGTGCCGGCTGGAACGGTGCGCGGGCCTTCACGCCGACCTCGGGACCCGGGATTTCGCTGATGGCCGAGTTCATCGGGCTGGCCTACTTCGCCGAGATCCCGGTCACGCTGATCAACGTGCAGCGCGGCGGCCCTTCCACCGGCATGCCCACGCGGACCCAGCAGGCCGACATCCTGTCCTGCGCCTACGCCTCGCATGGCGACACCAGGCACGTGCTGCTGTTTCCCGAAGACCCGCACGAGTGCTTCGAGCACGCGGCGGCGGCACTCGACCTGGCCGACCGGCTGCAGACGCCGGTGTTCCTCATGACCGACCTCGACATCGGCATGAACCAGCGCCTCTGCGCGCCCTTTGCCTGGGACGACAGCCGCGTCTACGACCGCGGCAAGGTGATGACCGCCGAGGAGCTGGAGGCCGGACGCGACTTCGGTCGCTACAAGGACGTGGACGGCGACGGCATTCCCTGGCGCACGCTGCCGGGCACGCACCCGACCAAAGGCAGCTTCTTCACCCGCGGCACGACGCGCGACGCCTACGCCCGGTACTCGGAACGCGGGCCCGACTACATCTACAACATGGAGCGGCTGCTGAAGAAGTTCGCGACCGCGGCGACCCTGGTGCCGCAGCCGGTGCTGCGGCCCGCGGCCGAAAAGACCGACCTCGGCGTGATCTATTTCGGCTCGACCAGCCCGGCCATGCAGGAGGCGCTGGAGGCGCTCGATGACAGCGGCATCCACCTGGACGCGCTGCGGCTGAGGGCCTTTCCCTTCCCGGACAGCGTGGTGCAGTTCCTGGCGCAGCACGCGCGGGTGTTCGTGGTCGAGCAGAACCGCGACGCCCAGATGCGCAGCCTGCTGGTCAACGAGCTGGGCATCGATCCGGCCCGGCTGGTCCCGGTGCTGCATTTCGACGGCACGCCGATCACGGCGCGCTTCATCGTCCAGGCCATCAGCACGCACGTGCAGGCGCGTGCGCATGCGCCCGGCGCCACCGACAAGAAGGAGCCTGCATGACCTACCTTGCCAAGCCCCGGCTGCGCCATCCGACGCTGGCCACCAACAAGGTCGGCTACACGCGGCGCGACTACGAGGGCAAGATTTCCACGCTGTGCGCCGGCTGCGGCCACGACTCCATCTCCGCCGCCATCATCGAGGCCTGCTGGGAGCTGGACATCGAGCCGCACCGGGTGGCCAAGCTTTCCGGCATCGGCTGCAGCTCCAAGACGCCGGACTATTTCCTGGGCGCCTCGCATGGCTTCAACACGGTGCACGGCCGCATGCCCAGCGTGCTGACCGGCGCCAACCTGGCCAACCGCGACCTGCTGTATCTGGGCGTTTCGGGCGACGGCGATTCGGCCTCGATCGGGCTGGGCCAGTTCGCCCACGCCATGCGGCGCGGCGTGCGGATGGCCTACATCGTGGAGAACAACGGCGTCTACGGCCTGACCAAGGGCCAGTTCTCGGCCACCGCCGACCAGGGCTCCAAGAGCAAGAAGGGCGTCATCAATACCGACAGCCCGGTCGACCTGGTCGCCATGGCGCTGCAGCTGGGCGCCAGCTACGTGGGGCGCGGTTTCTCGGGCAACAAGGCGCAGCTGGTGCCCCTGATCAAGGGGGCGATCAGCCATGGCGGGGCGGCCTTCATCGACGTGCTGAGCCCCTGCGTGGCCTTCAACAACCACCCCGGCAGCACGAAGAGCTACGACTACGTGCGCGAACACAACGAGGCGGTGAGCCGGATCGACTTCATCAGCGCGCGCGAGGAAATCGCCGTCGACATGGCGCCGGGCGAAGTGCTGGACGTGCGCCAGCACGACGGCACGCTGCTGCGGCTGCGCAGCCTGCATGCCGACTACAACCCGGGCGACCGCTTCGCCGCCATGGCCCACATGCAGCGGCACCAGGAGATGGGCGAGGTGGTGACGGGCCTGCTCTACGTCGACCCGCTGGCCACCGACCTGCACACGGCGCTCAACACCAGCGAGCGGCCGCTCAACACGCTGGGGCCGGCCCAGCTCTGCCCCGGCGCCCGGGCGCTGGAGCGGCTCAACGACTCCTTGCGCTGAGCCAAGGCCCGGAGCACCATTGCGCTTCCTTCGGAGGGCGGATCATGGCCGAACGCACTGTTTTCCAGTCCATCTCGCACAAACATGTGACCAGCCTGGGCCCGCAGGCCAGCGTGCGCGACGCCGCCTGCGTCATGACTCGCGCCGGTTGCGGCAGCGTGCTCATCATGGAGCCGCCGGACACCCTGCTGGGCATCCTGACAGAGCGCGACCTGATGACGCGCGTGCTGGCCCGGGGGCTCGACCCCGAGCACACGACGGCGCGCGAGGTGATGACGCCCAACCCGATCTGCGTGCCGCCCGAAACCCCGGTATCCGACGCCGTCGTGCTGATGCTCGAGCGCGGCTTTCGCCACCTGCCGCTGGTGGCGGGGACGAAGATCCTGGGGGTTTTCTCGGTGCGCGATGCGCTGCCGCGGGAGATCGGCACGGCGCTCAGCCAGGCTGAGTTCAACGAGCAGGTGAACGACGTTCTGGGCTAGGGAGATCGACCTCCGGTCAGTTCGCCTCGAAGAACTCCAGGATCTGTTCGCCCAACAGCGCCTCCTGCGTGTTGAAGTGGGCCACGATGGACACATGGTTGTGCTCCGCCAGCGTCAGATAGCGCGGCGCCCGGCGCTGCGCCCGAGCCACTTCGAGCGCGAATTCCAGACCATAGAGGTCCAGCAGCGGATTCTCGTATTCGGCCGTCGCCAGCAGCAATGGAATTGCCGATCGGGCTGCGTGGCTGAGCGGTGAACGCGCGGCATAGCGCGCGGGATCGCTGCCGAAATAGGCTTCGACACCTGCCGCATTCGGGTTCTCCGGCAAGTTGTCGGCACGCAGCCGGGCAGAGATCAGCACCAGGCAGCGCAGCGCTTGCCCCGTGCCTTCCATGACGGGGTCATACACATAGGTGGCTGCATGTGTTCCGCCGGCGGAGTGCCCGATCAGGCAGATTCGCGCCGGGTCGCCGCCCCAATCGGCCACATGCTTGTCGACCCACTGGCAAGCCGCTGCAACGTCGTGCGCGCCGGCCGGATAGACGGCCTCTGGCGCCAAGCGATATTCCACATTCACTCCCACGCAACCGTGGCGGGCGAACCATGCAAGCACGTTGCCGTACATCTGCGCATTGATGTTCTTCGCCCCGCGCACGAAAGCGCCACCGTGAACAAACACGACCACTGGCGCGCGATGGGCGCCCGACGGACGGTACAGGTCGAGCACCTGGCCTGGATGCTCGCCGTAGCGCAGGTCTCGCTGCAGATGCCAGCCTTGTTGCGGCGCGGCTGCCAGCAGCGGCAAATACAACGCCTTGGTGCGATCGCCGGCCGCCCGGATGTCCTGCTGCCAGCGGGTGCCGATCTCGCGCAGTTGCGCCGTGAGCGACTCGGGACGCGATGCGCGCCTCAACAGGTTCATGCGTCAAGTTCAGGAATATGGGGAATCTCCACCCCATAGACGCCGACATCTTCCCGAATCTGGTTCACTCCCTTGCGGATGATGTCCATTTCTTCGTCCGGATGCGTGGCGCCCAGGCCATGTGCAGCGGCAAGGGCTCGGTTGCGACCGGATCGCTCGCGCTCGTCCGGCGGCAGCTTGACCACCGCGTAGACACCATTCAGAAGGCTGCCGCGCAGCTTCTTGGCCACCTTCTCTCCGATGGTGCGTTTTTCATCCGCCGGCAGGTCGGCAAAGAAGCGCCGCATGATGATCCGACCGAACTGGATGTGACGCGCCTCGTCGCGCAGGATCAAGCGACAGGCTTCGCGGATCGATGCGAAGCGCGCGTTTTCATAGCGAGCCTGCAACAGATCGCCCGACAGTTGTTCAAAGAGCGTGTTGACCGACAGGCCCGCAAAGAAGCTCATGGCTTTCTCGTCTCTCTCGTCATGAAAGCGAGGAATGATCTCCTTGAAGTAGTCGGCGCGCGGCGTAGGTTCGTATTGGGCCAGATGCTCCGCAATGCGAAAGCTCGCTTCGTGATGGCGAAACTCCTCGGCGATGAAGTTGCTCAGATGCTGCTTGATCTCGAAGGGCTGGTGCTGAAAGATGGACTCCAGCAGACGCTCCGCGCCGTAGGGCGTCGCGCCATGCTCCATCCAGGCGCGCAAACTCCACCATTCGGCGCCCGCGCGGCGCACCTCCGGCGCCAGGTCGGCATCGCGCAAATCGCTGTAGTCGATGTCGCGCACCGGATCCCAGGCCAGATCCCGCGCCTGCGTGCACAAGCGCCAGACCTCCGGATAGCCGATTTCGCAGACCACCGGATACGGATTCGGCACGGCGGGAATTTCTTCGAGCAAGGAAGGTTGCATGGGGACAGTCCAGAACAAGGGGAAACAGTCGTCCGAGTGCCGTTCAGCGCTTGGCTGATGTGTGCCTCGGTCCGGGCGTGGCCTCATGCTAGGCAGCGCAGGCCCATACATCCAATACCGATTAAAGTGACAACTCATTCATCCGGTGTATTGGTCATCGGGTCACGATGGCGACCTGAAAGTCCTGAACCTCACGCTGCCCATGCTCGAAATTCGCCAGATGCGCCAGTTCGTCGTCGTTGCCGAGGAACTCAATTTTCGCCGAGCCGCCCTTCGTCTCAACATGTCGCAGCCGCCGCTGAGCGTGGCCATGCAGAACCTCGAAGCCAAGCTCGGCACGATGCTGCTGGATCGCAGTCGCCAGCGCATCGCCCTGACCGCGGCCGGGCAGGTCTTCTACGAAGACTGCCAGCGCACCATGCTGCAGGTGCGCATGGCGATGGAACGTGCGCGCCGTGCCGGTCTCGGCCTGGAAGGCGCGCTGCGCCTTTCCTTCGTGCCGAGTGCCGCGCTCGACGTGCTGCCGGCCATCCTCAAGCACTTTCAGCAAGCCTGCCCGACAGTCCACCTGCAGGTCACGGCAGAAACCACCGCGCGCCAACTGCGCCATCTGAGCCGAGGCGAAGTCGACCTGGCCCTGGTCGTCGGCCCCGTGTATGAAGCGCGCGAACTCGAACTGATCGATCTGCAGGCGCAGCGCTTCGTGATTGCCGTGCCGTCCGGCCACCGCTTCGCGCACCGCGGCAGTGTGCGGATCAAGGAGCTAGCGACCGAGTCCTTCATCTCCTTCCCCGCGTCCGAAGGCGCCGGCTTTGTCGCGGCCTTGATGGGCGCCTGCGAGAACGCGGGCTTTCATCCGAACGTCGTTCAGGAAGCGTCGCAGATGCAGGCGATCCTGATGCTGGTCGCCGGCGGCCTCGGCATCGCGTTGGTGCCGGCGTCGCTGCGGCTGCTGAAGATGAACGACGTGGTTTTCCTGGAAGTCGCCGACCGCCGCGCGCCGCCCTCCTATCGCCTGCAATTTGCCTATGCGGCGAGCAGCGACAACCCGGCCATCCAGTCCTTTCTGGCCGTGGCCATGCAGCATGCGACGCCGCTGAGCGAGCGCGCGAAGCGGATCCAACCGCCCAACTGATTCGCGCAGGCTATCGTTCGCGGTTCGGAAACGTATTAGACAAATCAGGGCGCCGTTCACACCATTGCGCCTGTGCCCCCTTCGGTCACGATGCGGGCGCGATGCCCCGAAGACAGGGGAGGGCGTGCAGCCTCCCCAGGCATCCCATGGTCCGCACAACGACACGGAGCTCGCGCGATGAAGTTTCTCCCGAGGTCAGGCACTGCCGCCGCAGCGCTTGCGCTTGCCACCGCTTTGGGCCCCGGCGCCGCCGGCGCTCAAGGCGATTCCTATCCGAGTCGCCCCATCTCGCTGGTGGTGCCCTATCCGGCCGGTGGCTCGGCCGACATACTGGCGCGCAACATCGGCCAGAAACTCGCCGAGCGGTTGGGTCAACCCGTGCTGATCGAGAACAAGGCGGGCGCAGGCACGGCCATCGGCGCGCGCCATGTCGCTGAAGCGCGCGCCGACGGCTACACGCTCCTGCTGGGAACCGTCAGCTCACAGGCCATCAATCCGGCCATGAGCAAGGTGGGCTACGACCCGCTCAAGGACCTGACCGCGATCGGCCCGCTGGCGTCGATTCCTTTTGTGCTGGTGGCAACGGCCAACGCGCCGTATGCCAGCGTCGCGGACATGGTCGCGGTCGCGCGCCAGAATCCGGGCCAGCTGAGCTATGCCTCCGCGGGGCCGGGCACCTCCAATCACCTGGCAGGAGAGATGCTCGCCTCGGCAGCCGGCATCAAGCTGTTGCATGCACCCTACCGCGGCAGTGCACCGGCGCTGTCCGATGTGCTGGCCGGCCACGTTCCGTTGATGTTCGATTTGCAGAGCACCGCCGTGCCCAACATCCGCACGGGAAAACTCAAGGCGCTGGCGGTCACCAGCAGCCAGCGCAGTCCGTTGCTGCCTCAAGTGCCCACGGTGGCGGAGAGTGGCTTCGCCGGCTTTGAGGTCAGCGCCTGGTTTGGCGTCTTTGCGCCGACCAAGGTCCCGGAATCCGTGCAAGCGCGGCTGTCGCAGGACATCGCCCAGATCCTGCGGATGCCCGAGGTTGCCGCTCGGCTGCGCGAGATCGGCGCGGAGCCGGACCTGCGCACGCGCCAGGAGTTCTCCAGCTATGTGGCGGCAGAGGCCGGAAAGTACAGCGCCGTCGTGCGCGCCGCCGGTCTCGCACCCTGAGCCGCGCTGCCACGCACGGCGGCGCTCTTGCAACTCGCAGCCGGCAGCGTCACCGCTGCGCGTTCGGATCGTCGCACCGCCAGCAAGCCATTGACCAGCCGACATGGCACACATCACATTGAGTGATACTTGTTGCATGATTGACTGGCTGGTCTCGACCGCATCGGGAACGATTCCTTCGCGCGCCTCGTCGCCGCGCTCCGTGCCGCCATGAGGGCACGCCAGTGACCCCGAACGCCCTCACCGCGTCGCCTGCGCGACTGAGCTTCGGCGAGGCCTTCGTCTACTGGCTCAAGCTCGGTTTCATCAGCTTCGGAGGGCCGGCCGGGCAGATTGCCATCATGCATGAGGACCTGGTCGAGCGGCGTCGCTGGATCTCCGAGCGCCGTTTCCTGCATGCGCTGAACTACTGCATGCTGCTGCCCGGGCCCGAAGCGCAGCAGTTGGCCACGTACATCGGATGGCTGATGCACCGCACCTGGGGCGGCATCGTCGCGGGCGTCCTCTTCGTTCTGCCGTCGCTGTTCATCCTCATCGGCCTGTCGTGGGTCTACATGGCGTACGGCAACGTGCCTGCCATCGCCGGCCTGTTCCATGGCATCAAGCCCGCCGTCACCGCGCTCGTGGTGCATGCAGCCTATCGGGTGGGCTCCCGGGCCCTGAAGAACGCGTGGCTGTGGAGCATCGCGGTGGCGGCCTTCCTGGCCATCTTCGCGCTGCAACTGCCTTTTCCTCTCATCGTCCTGGCCGCCGGCGTCATCGGCCATTGGGGCGGTCGCTTCGCGCCCGCCAAGTTCTCGATCGGAGGCGGCCATGGCCAGGCCGCCAAGTCGCTCGGCCCGGCGCTCATCGACGACCACACGCCGACGCCCGAGCATGCGTTGTTCACCTGGCGGCGCTTCGGCCGCGTGCTGGCCGTGTGCCTGGCGTTGTGGCTCGCCGGCATCGGGACCTTGGTGGTGCTCTATGGATGGGACGCAGTCCTGACGCAGATGGGCTGGTTCTTCACCAAGGCGGCACTGATGACTTTCGGCGGTGCCTATGCCGTGCTGCCCTATGTGTTCCAGGGGGCGGTCGAGCACTATCAGTGGCTGACGGCGCCGCAGATGATCGACGGACTGGCGCTCGGTGAAACGACACCGGGCCCGCTCATCATGGTGGTGTCCTTCGTCGGATTTGTCGGCGGCTGGACCAAGGCCATCTTCGGCCCGGACGCGCTCTTCCTGGCGGGCGCGGTGGCTGCCACGGTGGTGACCTTCTTCACCTTCCTGCCTTCGTTCCTCTTCATCCTGCTGGGCGCACCCTTCATCGAGTCGACCCACGGCGATCTCCGGTTCACGGCGCCGCTGACCGGCATCACGGCCGCCGTGGTGGGCGTGATCGTGAACCTGGCCGTCTTCTTCGCGTATCACGTGCTCTGGCCTCAGGGACTCGGCGGTCGCTTCGATTGGCCCTCTGCGCTCATCGGCGTGGCGGCGGCCGTGGCCCTGTTCCGATTCAAGGTCGGCGTCATCCCCGTGGTTCTGGCCTCCGGCCTGGCGGGACTGGCACTGACGTTTCTGCGGCCCCTTCTTGCGTGAGTTTCGGCGGCGACCGGGCCAGCGGCCTGTTGCTTCGCGCGAAGCTCAATGCGTTGCCGACAATGCCTCTGAAAGCTGGCGCAACAGGGAGGCGCCGTCGCCCTGCCATGCGCTGCCGTGCATGCAGGCGAGCGTGCGGGGCGCCTGCTGCGCGAGCCGGTCCAGCAATGCGGCCGTCTGCGGTGCGTGCGCGTAGTAGTCCATCTGATGCCGGAACGCCTCGCTGGGGCCCAGGATGTCGGTGTCGGTCAGCGCCTTCTCGCTGTTGCCCGGCTGCGTGAAGAGGTCGCCGCAGAAGAACGTGCGCGTGTGCGTGTCCATCATCAGCCCGCATTCCCAGCCGTGCGGCAGATGGGGCGTGTCGAACCAGCGCATCGTGTGGCTGCCGAGCGCGAGTTCCTCGCCATCGGCGAGCTCGCGCGGCGGGCGATCGGCCAGGTCCGCCATCGAGACCATGGCCGCGATCCCGCCGCACAGGGGCACGGCCTGCGGCGCTGCGGCCAGCAGCAGATTCAACGCGCCGCATTCGTCCGCTTCGACATGAGACAGGCCGATGTAGCGCAGGCGCTCGATCGGCATCACGCTCGCGATGGCTTCGCTCACCAGCGGAAAAAGCTGGCGCGGCCCGGAGTGGAACAGCAGCGGCTGGTCGTCGACCACGAGGTACTGGTTGAAGCTGAACAGGTTGCCATCGGGCAGGGGCACCGGCGTGTTGATGCGAAAGATGCCCGTCGCGATTTCCTGAATGTTGGTGCCGGACTGCGGATTCGTGATGGCCATGTGGGGCTCCTGTGACTTTTGAATGACGGCAACGTGTCGCCAGGGCGCCCCACATTACTCCGATTTCACGCGCCACGGGCCCTTCAGAAAGTGCCATGGCGTGCCGATAACGGAAGGAAGCGCCTCACTTGCCCTGGCCCTCGCGCACGGCAGGGCGCCTGAACCATCACTGCTCGCCACCACAACAAGACGTTTCCCATGAATCTCCGTCGCAGTCTCCACTCGTCCCTGGTCGTCGCTTCCATCCTGGCACTCGCTGCCTGCAAGGACTCGGATCGCAAGGACGCCTCGCGGGCCGCGCCGAGCGCGTCGCCCGTGACAGCCGAGTCCATCAACCAGGGCAAGATCTGCGAGACCAAGCAGTGGCGCACCGTCAACGATTGCGCCGTCGGCCAGAAGGTCGGCTTCTTTCCCGAGAGCTTCGGCAACGCCCAGCTGCCGGTGCTGTTCGCCGCGGTCAACTGCGACCTTCGCTATTCGGTGGTCATCACGACCGGAGCGGTGACGTGCATCTACCGGCCGCTCAGCCAAGAGGAAGCTGCCGGTCCTGCCCGTGGCGCTGCCTCGGGTTCCGCTGGCGCTGCGCCTGCCGCGTCGGTGCAATGACGACTACGCGGCGTGCGTCAAGACCCTGCCGCGCATCGGGAAGTACTCGGGTTTTGGCGCCGCGCTATCGCATGAGGTAGTAGGTCGAGAACTCGCCGGCGCCATAGGGGCACCGCTGGAATCCCACCCGAAGCAGCCAGCATTCGAACCTCGGGCTCGCAATGTTCTCGAGGTACAGCACGCGCGCTCGCAAGCCGTCGCTTCCGTCGCTGAAGCGCTCGACGAACCTTGCGAAGCAACCTTGGCCCCTGCAGTCGTCGGCAATGGATATGTTTGCGAGGCAGAGGGCGGCTTCTCCAGGTGTCGAGGGTTTGAACCACGAGTAGCGCGTGTAGGCCTGGAGGACTCCGCTCGTGTACCAGTTGGAGACGACGTCGTGTGCACGTGGCACGCCGGCTTCGAACCGAGCGAGCCATGCGAAGTAGAGGTCCAGTTCGGCTTCCAGGTAGGTCGTGCAGCCCATGGGTCATGGTAGCCCGTGGGTCCTGTCGTGCTATTGCGTCGCCGCAACACTTGGAGCTTGCGGACGGCGCAATTTCGCTGGGACTTTCCCGAAGAAAAAATAGTCGAACTGGTGTGTTTGGCTCTCCGGCGCCGGCGAGCGCGGATACGATGCTGCCTTCGACATGGCTGCGCGAGGCGCGCGCAGCCATTGCAGAACCCGCGGGTCAGCGACACATGAAGATCGAATCAGGCCCCACGGCGGTGGGCAGACAGGTAGATGCTTTCGAGATGAAGGTGCGGCTCGGCTGCGGCGCGCTGCTGGGCCTCGTCGTCGGCCTCGGCCTGTGCATCAGGCTGTGGCCGCTGAGCACCTTCGGTGCCTGTCTGTTGGTGGCGTGTTCCATCC
The DNA here is from genome assembly GCF_052114385.1 of Variovorax sp. M-6. Taxonomy (NCBI): domain Bacteria; kingdom Pseudomonadati; phylum Pseudomonadota; class Betaproteobacteria; order Burkholderiales; family Comamonadaceae; genus Variovorax; species Variovorax sp. M-6. Next base: position 27,843 of record NZ_JBFREQ010000048.1, read on the forward strand.
TCGCCTGCGGCTTCGGCGCGGCCCGGTATGGCGACAGGTTCTGGGCCAACCTGCGGTGGCTGCAGTAGCCGGCCGAAGAAGCCGTACCCGTCCGATGACGACCGATCAGGCCGTGGGTTGCCCCAGGAACTTGCCGGCCACGGCCCAATCGGAGGGCTTCACGTCGACGAAGACGACATGCACCGATTCCGGGGTGCAGCCGCAATGGTCCACCATCGACCTCGTGATGTCGTCGGCGACTTTCTGTTTCTGTTCCTGGGCGCGACCCGCGGAGAGTTCCACCTTGATGACAGGCATTTGAGTTTCTTTCGAGTGTGTGTCCCGAGGGGACGTCTGATTCACAAGCGGTCAGGCTTGCTTGAAGTAAAGGTGGGCGCCGCAGGCATCGGCCGGTTCGACGGCCAGGGATTCGCCCCGGCGACGGAAGCCGATCCGATTGGCATCGAACAACCGGGCCGTCTGCTCGAGATCCTTCACCAGGATCGTTGCCGACGCGATGTATGCCTCGCCTCTCGCAGGTTGCGCGTCGCCGCGATCCTGGGCTTCCTGGGGAGTGATCAGCTCCACGTCGGCGCCCTCGCCGAAGTCGAGCCAGATCCGATCCGCTTCCCTGCGAACGTTCTCGGGCCCGAGCAGGCGGTGGTAGGCCGACTCGGCGCCGTCCAGATCCGTGACGACGCCGACGAGTCTTCCGAACGACAGTGCGCCGTTGGGATGATCGAGCCAGTCGGGCTGGCGCAGTGCGTCCGCGGTCAGGTGCTCGCACAGGTTCGCATGCGTCAGGCCGGGGTACAGGTCGGACTCCAGCATCACGGTCTCGAAATGCAGGTCCAGCGTGCGGTCTTCGAGCACCAGTTTTCGATTCAGGTGACGCGGCGGCGCGATGCCCAGGCCGGACGCGCGGCCGGCTTCATAGCTCGCCACGGCCGACTTGGCGTTGAACGCCACGCCGCTCAATCCTTCGCCGTGCACCAGGAACTTGTCGAGCCCCGCCAGGAACTTGTCGGGGTCGCCGACGCCGCGGATCTCCAGGTAGTCGTCGGGAAACATGATGCAGACATTCGCCGTTCCCCACTCCTGATGCCGGCCGCTCGGCGGCACCACGAAGCCGAGCTTCTGGTACTTCTTGCGGGTCTCTTCGAGATCGTGCACTGCGACCACCGGGTGGTCGACTCTTCCAACTTTTGCTGTCATTTCAACTCCTGAAACCGCATTGGATCCAATCTCGGATATTGTGTCAAGACTTGGTCGGCGCAGTCGGCCACGGAGACGTCGAGACGGTCGATCGCCTTGCCTAGTGAGTTGTTCGTGGAAGAGTCGAGTTTTCGAACAGTAATTCAGGAAATGAGGCGGCAATATCCAATATGTCACCACAAAGGTTCTCATGCCAGATCTTGCTGCCGCTCCCTCCCAGCCGTTCGATGCCTTCGCCGACGGCCTGGCCGAACCGTCGTCACTGAGGCGCCAGATCACCAGCGCCTACCGCTTGCCCGAGGAAAGCGTGCTGCCCGTTCTGCTCGAAGAGGCCCGTCTTCCGGACGGGAAGGCGCGCGACGCCGGGGCACTGGCCCACCGCATTGCGCTGCAGCTTCGCACGCGCAAGGCAGCGACGGGCCGAACGGGACTGGTCCAGGGGCTGCTCCAGGAATATGCGCTGTCTTCGCAGGAAGGCGTGGCGTTGATGTGCCTTGCGGAGGCGCTCCTGCGCATTCCGGACGCTGCCACGCGCGACGCGCTCATCCGCGACAAGATCGCGCACGGGCAGTGGCAGTCCCACACGGGGCGCAGTCCTTCGCTGTTCGTGAACGCGGCGACCTGGGGCCTGCTCCTGACCGGAAAGCTGGTCGCGACACACAGCGAGTCCGGGCTGTCCACGCTCCTGACCCGGCTGATCGGCAAGGGAGGGGAGCCGCTCATCCGCAAGGGCGTCGACATGGCGATGCGCATGATGGGCGAGCAGTTCGTGACGGGCGAGACGATCCAGCAGGCCGTCGATCAGGCAAGGGCGCTCGAATCGCAGGGCTTTCGCTACTCCTACGACATGCTCGGCGAGGCCGCGCTGACGGCGCACGATGCCGAGCGCTATCGCATCGCCTACGAACAGGCCATCCATGTCATCGGAAAGGCTTCGAACGGACGCGGCGTGTACGAGGGTCCCGGCATCTCGATCAAGCTGTCGGCGCTGCATCCCCGCTACAGCCGGGCCCAGTACCGGCGCGTGATGACCGAGTTGTATCCGGTGCTGCGCGATCTCACCCTGCTCGCTCAGCAGTACAACATCGGTCTCAACATCGACGCCGAGGAGGCAGACCGCCTGGAGCTGTCCCTCGACCTGCTCGAGCGATTGTGCTTCGAACCTGCCCTGGCCTGCTGGGACGGCATCGGCTTCGTCATCCAGGCGTACCAGAAGCGTTGCCCCCGCGTCATCGACCATGTGATCGACCTCGGCCGCCGCAGCCGCCATCGACTCATGATCCGGCTCGTGAAGGGCGCCTACTGGGACAGCGAGATCAAGCGCGCCCAGATCGACGGGCAGGAAGGCTACCCCGTCTACACCCGCAAGGCCTACACGGATCTGTCGTACCTCGCCTGCGCGCGCAGGCTGCTGAACGCACCGGATGCCGTCTACCCCCAGTTCGCCACGCACAACGCGCACACGCTGTCGGCCATCTACGTGATGGCGGATCCGTCGACCTACCGTCCGGGACAGTACGAGTTCCAGTGCCTGCACGGCATGGGCGAGCCGCTCTACGAGCAAGTCGTCGGACCGGTCGAGGCGGGCAAGCTCGGACGGCCCTGTCGCATCTACGCACCTGTCGGCACGCATGAGACCTTGCTCGCCTATCTGGTGAGGCGCTTGCTGGAGAACGGTGCCAACACGTCGTTCGTGAACCGGATCGCCGATCCGACGATCTCGCTCGACAGCCTGGTGGAAGATCCGGTGGTGACGGTCGAGCGCATGGCGCTGGCGGAAGGAGGCGTGGGGAAGCCCCATCCATCCATTCCGCTTCCGGCGAATCTCTACGGCCCGCTGCGCCCGAACTCGAAGGGGCTCGACCTTTCGAACGAAGAGTCGTTGCACGAACTCGGACTTGCCTTGGCGCAGAGCGCGCGCGAACAGTGGACCGCCGCGCCGATGCTCTCCCCGGCGACGCGGGCCGAAGTCGCGACCGACACCTGGCAGCCCGTCGTGAATCCGGCGGATCATCGCGACGTGGTCGGCAAGACAAGGGACGCGAGCGTCGCGGACGTCGACCGGGCGCTCGACCAGTCCCGGGGCATCGCCGGCGATTGGTCCGCGACGCCGCCGGCGCGGCGCGCCGAACTGCTCGAGCGGGCGGCGGACCTGATGGAGTCGCGGATGCCTCGCCTGCTGGGTCTTCTGGCGCGCGAGGCCGGAAAGACCTACCCCAACGGGATCGCGGAAGTGCGGGAGGCCGTGGACTTCCTTCGCTTCTACGCGGCCCAGGCGCGCAGCGACTTCAGCAACGAGACGCACCGTGCGCTCGGCCCGATGGTTTGCATCAGCCCCTGGAACTTTCCCCTCGCCATTTTTGTGGGGCAGGTCGCCGCGGCGTTGGCCGCCGGCAATCCGGTCCTCGCCAAGCCGGCCGAGCAGACACCCCTGGTGGCCGCGGAGGCTGTTCGCCTGCTGTGGGAGGCCGGCGTCCCGCCTGCGGCCGTGCAACTCCTTCCCGGGCGCGGCGAGACGGTCGGCGCCGCGCTGGTGGCCGACCCGCGCGTCCAGGGCGTGATGTTCACCGGGTCGACCGAGGTCGCGCGCATCCTGCAGAAGACGCTCGCCCAGCGACTGGGCACGGGCGGCGAGCCGGTCCCGCTGATTGCCGAAACGGGCGGCCAGAACGCGATGATCGTCGACTCGTCGGCGCTCGCGGAGCAGGTGGTGACGGACGTGATGGCGTCCGCCTTCGACAGTGCAGGTCAGCGCTGCTCCGCGCTGCGCGTGCTGTGCGTCCAGGAAGAGGCGGCCGATCGAATCGTCGACATGCTCAAGGGTGCGATGCGGGAGGCCTGCGTCGGCAACCCCTCGAAGTTGGCCGTGGACGTCGGCCCCGTCATCGATGCCGAAGCCCGCGCCGGCATCGAGCAACACATCTCGACCCTGCGGAACAAGGGCCGCGCGGTCTACCGCCAGGGGCGCGAGATGGATGACGCCACCCGGCACGGGACCTACGTCATGCCGACGCTCATCGAGCTCGACAGCCTCTCCGAACTCCAGCGCGAAGTGTTCGGCCCCGTCCTGCACCTGGTCCGCTATCGCCGCCGCGATCTCGGCGCGCTGCTGGGTCAGATCAACGCCACCGGCTACGGACTGACGCTGGGCGTTCATACGCGCATCGACGAGACCATTTCGCAGGTCGTCGAGGCAGCGAATGCAGGCAATGTGTACGTCAACCGCAACATGGTGGGTGCCGTGGTCGGCGTGCAGCCGTTCGGGGGCGAGGGGCTGTCGGGAACCGGCCCCAAGGCCGGCGGCCCGTTGTACATGGTCCGCATGCTGGCGAAACGGCCGCAGGACGCGCTTGCGCGCGCATTCGACGACGCGGATCCGGGCCATGCGCCGAGCGTGGAAGCGCGGGCCGGCAAGCCCGCGCTCGACGCCTTGGCGGCATGGGCTTCGCAAGCCGGCAACGCCCCCCTCGCGGAGGCGTGCAGCCGCTTCAAGCGGCTCACGCGCAGCGGCCAGGCGCGCACGCTGACCGGTCCGACCGGCGAGCGCAACGTCTACACCCTGCTTCCGCGCCATGCCGTCCTCTGCCTGGCCGACGACGATGCGGACCGGCTGACGCAACTCGCGGCAGTGCTGGCCGCCGGCAGCACGGCGCTCTGGCCCGCGGGCGAGCGCACGGATGCCTTGCTCGCTGCGCTTCCTGCCACCGTCCGGCAATCCATCGTCATGGCCCAGGATTGGGCCGCGCCCACCGTGGCATTCGACGCGCTGCTGCATCACGGTGACGCGGATGCGCTCGCGGCGGTGGTGCGCCGCGTGGCGCAGCGAGACGGGCCCATCGTGGGGGTCAGGGCCTTTCGACCGGGCGCCACCGACATCCCGCTCGAGGCGCTGGTCATCGAGCGCGCGCTCAGCGTGAACACCGCCGCTGCGGGCGGCAACGCCAGCTTGATGACCATCGGATAGAAGACCTGGAAGCTAGTGAAAAACTCGGCCGGCCATGCCGACAACCCACAAAAGCTCAGCCTCGTTCACCGCAGAATTCGATCCCTCCCTCCCTTCGTTTTGAGAAAAGTCGATGACCGAACTCCAACCCTCCCGCAGACCGTCACTTGCATTCGTGGGCGGCGGGCAGATGGCTTCCGCCCTGGCGGGTGGCTTGATCGGCGCCGGATGGCTCGCATCGCAGATGCTGGTGATCGAGCCGATGGATGCGCAGCGCGCCAGGCTCCAGAGCGCCTTGGGGGTTCGAACGGCCAAGGCGCCCGGCGTCGAACTCGAGGCCGCCGACGTGGTGGTCTGGGCCGTCAAGCCGCAAGTCCTGGAAGAGGCGGTTCGGCAAGCCGCTCCTTTTCTGGGCGCCGCGCTGCACATCAGCATTGCGGCGGGCGTCCGCTCGGAAGACCTCGCAGCGTGGACGTCCTCGCGCCGGGTGGTCAGGGTGATGCCCAACACGGCCGTGCTGGTCGGCGCAGGTGTATCGGGAGTCGCGGCATTGGATGGCGTGGGCGACGCCGACCGCGCGCTGGTGACGCGGATCCTCTCCACCACGGGCTATTCGTTCTGGGTCGAATCGGACGAAAGACTTGACGCGGTGACCGCGGTGAGCGGCAGCGGCCCGGCCTATGTCTTCCATTTCATGGAAGCCTTCCAGGCAGCGGCCGAAGCCGTTGGATTCAGCCGCGCCCAGGCGCGCGAGCTGGTGCTCAGGACGACCGCGGGCGCGGTTCGACAGGCCGGCGCCACCGACGCCGCGTTCGCGACCCTGCGCCAGAACGTCAGCTCGAAACGAGGCACCACCGAAGCCGCGCTCGCCGTGCTCGATCGCGAGCAGACGGCCAAGGCACTGGAATCGGCGGTCCGCGCCGCCCATGCGCGTGCCGGCGAGATCTCGCGCGAATTCGGGAGCGCCCCAAAGGGCTAAGAGTTGCCAATCAGGCGCAAACCTAGGAAACTAGTTGGATCCAATCCTGGATCATGTATTGCATTCGGACAGCCAGTTGGAAATTCGCAAATGAGCCAAGCAACCATCGGAATCATGACAAAGACTGCCCGCTTGGCCGGAGAACGGCCCGTCCTTCCGGACACCGCCTGGAGGCTCACCGCTGCGCCGTTGCCGCATTGCGAATCCCTGCGCGGCAACGTGGAGACCGACGTTGCCGTCATCGGCGGCGGTTTCATGGGAATGCAAGCCGCCATCACGCTGCGCGAGGCCGGACGCCATGTGATCGTGATCGACGCGGCCGAGCCAGGCTGGGGCGCTTCGGGCCGCAACAACGGGCAGGTGATTCCCGGGTTCAAGTGGGATCCGGATGAACTCAAGTCGCATCTCGGCGAAGACACCGGCGAGCGGCTGGCCGAATTCGGCGGCAGTGCGCCCGACTTCGTCTTCGACACGATCGCCAGGCACGACATCCAGTGCTTCCCGGTCCGCAACGGCTGGATCCAGCCGGCCTACACGGCAACCGGCGTCCAGCGAATCCAGCACCGCCACGCCCAATGGGCCGCTCGCGGCGCTCCGGTGGAGATGCTGGAAACGACAACGCTTCCGCAGGTGCTGGGCACTTCGATCTTCCGGGCCGGCTGGATCGACCGGCGAGGCGGCAGCATCAATCCGTTGGCCTATGCGCGCGGACTCGCCGGCGTTGCGCTGAAGCTGGGCGCCCAGGTTCATGTCTACACGCCGGCGCTGGGCATGAAGCGCGAAGGCTCGACCTGGTCGATCGAATGTCCGGGCGGCAAGACCGTTCGCGCGCGCCAGGTGATCGTTGCCACGGCAGCCTATGCCGATGACCTGGTGCCGGGCCTGCGTCGCTCGATGGTGCCCGTGCGCACGGCGCAGGTCGCCACCGCGCCGCTGCCGCCGAAGATGCTGGACACGATCCTGCCGGGCCGGCAATGCGCCTCAGACACGCGGCGACTGCTGACTTCGTTCCGGATCTCCCCCGACGATCGCCTGGTGATGGGCGGCTCGGGCGCCACGGCGACCCTGGACCATTCCTCCATCGTGCCGCGCCTGCACGCCGCGGCGGCCGAGATGTTCGGGCACCTGGGCCCGCTGGAGTGGGACTTCGCATGGAGCGGCTACTTCGCCGTCACCAAGGACCACATCCCGCACATCCACGAGACCGCCGACGGCGTCATCTGCGCCTTGGGATGCAACGGCCGGGGGATCGCCATTTCGTCCGCGATCGGGTCCTTGCTCGCCCAGCGACTGCTGGGGCGGGAGGCCAATGAAATGCCCCTGCGGCCGACGCCCATGAAGTCGTTTGCGTTTCATGCGTTTCGCCATCTCGGCGTGGCCGTCGCGACCCGCTATCACGGCATGCGCGACCGCATCGACGCGCGTTCGCGCTGAGCGCCGCAGCCCCATCTTTTTTTTCTTCAACGTCAACAACGGGCGCTTGCCCCTCAGGAGTCTGCAATGAAAGTAGTTCGTCATCTGGTCGGCCTCTGCGCCCTCGCGTCGCTCGTCGGCGTCCAAGCGCAAACGCCCACCGGCACGCTCCAGCGCGTCCAGGAAACCGGCGAGATCCGCATCGGGCATCGCGAGTCGTCGGTTCCCTTCTCCTATCTGCTCGATGACGGCAAGCCGGTGGGCTTCGCCATGGACCTCTGCGCCAGAGTCGTGGATGCGGTCAAGGCCGAACTGAAGAAGAGCGACGTGAAGGTCGTGTATCGCCCGGTCAACCTGAGCACCCAGATTCCGCTGCTGCAGAATCAAAGCGTCGACATCGTCTGCGGTCCGGCCACCAACACGCCGGAGCGGCAGAAGCAGGTCGCGTTCAGCAACACGATCTTCGTGTCGAGCATCCGCGCCGTGGTCAAGGCCGATGGCGGCGTCAAGACGTTCGCCGATCTGTCGGGCAAGACGGCGGCACTGACGGCTGCATCGACGTCCATTCCGCTGCTCACGAAGTACGAGCAGGACCACAAGTTCGAAACCAGGAAGGTCGTCAGCCCCGACCATGCCCAGTCTTTCCTGATGCTCAGCACGGGCCGTGCGCAAGCCTTCGTGATGGACGACATCCTGCTTGCATCGATGGTGGCGAATTCGACCAAACCCGCCGACTTCAGGATCATCGACGATGCCTTGCGCGCCGAGCCCTACGGCCTGGTGCTGCGCAAGGACGATCCGCAGTTCAAGGCGGTGGTCGACAAGACCTTGCTGGCACTGACCAAGAGCGGCGACTACCAGAAGATCTACTCGAAATGGTTCGAGTCGCCGATCCCTCCGAAGAACGTGAACCTGAACTTTCCGATGACGAAGTCGCTGAGCGAGGTCCTGGCCAACCCCAACGACCGCGGCATCGAGTAAGGCCCGGGCCGCTCTGCCTCGCATCGAAAGTCCGACATGTACAACTGGAACTGGTCTGTTCTCTGGGGGCCGTCGTCCGACGGCACCACGTCCTATGCGATCACGCTGGTCTACGGATTGGGATGGACGCTCCTCGTCGGACTTTCGGCCTGGGTCCTGGCCCTTCTGGTCGGCACGGCCATCGGCATTGCCCGCACCTTGAAGGCCGGAGCCGTTGCCCGCTTCGCGGACGCCTATGTGGAGGTGCTGCGAAGCATCCCGCTGATCGTCCAGATGTTCCTCTGGTTCTACGTCGCACCCGACTTGCTCCCGGAGCGCCTCGCGACAGCCCTCAAGGAGTGGGACCGCTACAACGTGGTGGCCGCCATTCTCTGCCTCGCCCTGTTCACGTCGGCGCGTGTGGCCGAACAGGTTCGCGCGGGCATCCAGGCCATTCCGTCGGGCCAGTTCAACGCCGCCCGCGCGCTCGGAATGCGCGGTCCCCAGGTCTACCGCTACGTGCTCATCCCGGTCGCTGTCAGGAAGATCCTTCCGGCGCTGACCAATGAATTCCTGAACATCATCAAGAACACGTCGGTCGCGTTCACCATCGCCGTGGTCGAGCTGATGGCGGCGACGCGGACGATGCAGGAAATGACGTTCCAGATCTTCGAGGCGTTCACGGTCGCGACGCTGATCTACCTGAGCGTGAACCTGGCCATCGTCAAGGTGATGAGCGTGGTCGAGCGGCGCGTCGAGATTCCGGGCGCCGGCCGGGCCGGACGCTAGGGGACACCATGGACTTCGATCTCGACGTCGTGCGCCGCTCCTGGCCGTATCTGGTCCAGGGGTTCTGGTTCACCCTCAAGCTGACCGCGATCGCCGCCGTCGGCGGCGCCGTCCTCGGGACGCTCCTTGCGCTCGCGCGCCTTTCGCGTTTCAAGCTGCTGTCGCGGATCGTCGGCGGCTACGTGAACGGCGTCCGGTCGGTGCCGCTGCTGCTGGTGATCTTCTGGTTCTACTTCCTCGTTCCCTACATCGCCGCCTGGATCATCGGCGCGGACCACCCCGTCGAGATCAGTCCGCTGACCTCGTGCGTCGTGACGTTCGTGCTGTTCGAGGCCTGCTATTTCTGCGAGATCATGCGTGCGGGCATTCAATCCATACCGCCCGGACAGCTCGCTGCCGGACGCGCCCTGGGCATGGGGTACTGGACGCTCATGGGCCAGGTCGTGGTGCCGCAGGCCGTTCGCAACATGCTGCCGATCATGCTCAGCCAGACGATCGTCCTGTTCCAGGACGTATCGCTCGTGTCGGTGCTTTCGATCAAGGACTTCTTCGGCGCCGCCGACTTCGTCGCCAAGCGGGACGGACGTCCGCACGAGATGTACCTGGCCGTGGCAGCGGTTTACCTCGTCGCCTGCTTCGTCCTGTCGCGCCTGGTACGGCGCTTGCAGCGACGGATCGCCATCGTCCGCTGAGGGCGCAATGAGATGTTGAGATGTCCGAAAAGATGATTGAAATCAAGAACGTTTCCAAATGGTATGGCCCGGTGCAGGTGCTCAACGACTGCTCGGTCGACATCGCCAAGGGCGACGTGGTCGTGGTCTGCGGGCCCTCCGGCTCGGGCAAGTCGACGCTGATCAAGACCGTGAACGCGCTGGAGCCCTTCCAGAAGGGCGAGATCAC
>NZ_JBFREQ010000049.1:0-33019 GCF_052114385.1 Variovorax sp. M-6
GGAGACCTACGCCAGGCTCAAGCCCAAGTACGGCCACTGGGTGATCTTCGACCACTGCATGCCCTTCGACGTCAGCCGTGCCTACGACGAGGCCTCGGGCCATGCCGACCCGCGCATCTGGACCGCCGAGCGCGACGTCGACATGTGGAAAGCACTCGAAGGCTGAAGCCATGGCAAGCCTCGCATCGACGGCCGGGGCGCAGGTCGACTACCAGTCGCTGCGCTTCGACTACAAGCGGCACGCCGACCAGGACGCGGCCACGCCGGCGCGCCACCCGGTGGTGGTGGTCGGCGCCGGCCCCGTGGGCCTGGCGCTGGCGATCGACCTGGCACAGCAGCAGGTGCCCGTGGTGCTGCTGGACAACGACTGCACGCTGTCGACCGGCTCGCGCGCGATCTGCTTCGCCAAGCGCACGCTCGAGGTCTTCGACCGCCTGGGCTGCGCCGAGCGCATGGTGGCCAAGGGCGTCTCGTGGAATGTCGGCCGGGTGTTCTTCGGCGACGAGCAGGTCTACAGCTTCGACCTGCTGCCCGAGGCCGGCCACGAGCGTCCGGCCTTCATCAACCTGCAGCAGTACTACGTCGAGGGCTACCTCGCGGAGCGCGCCGCCGAGCTGCCGCTGATCGACCTGCGCTGGAGCAACAAGGTGGTGGGCATCGAGCAGGGCGCCGACGAAGCGCTGCTGACCATCGAGACGCCCGAGGGCAACTACCGCCTGGCGGCCGGCTACGTGGCCGCCTGCGACGGCTCGCGCTCCAACCTGCGCCAGCTGCTGGGCCAGGAGGCCAAGGGGCGGGTGTTCCGCGACCGCTTCCTGATCGCCGACGTGAACATGGACGCCGACCTGCCGACCGAGCGCCGCTTCTGGTTCGACCCGCCGTTCCATCCGGGGCAGAGCGTGCTGCTGCACAAGCAGGCCGACAACATGTGGCGGGTCGACTTCCAGCTCGGCTGGGATGCCGACCCGGTGGAGGAGCGCAAGCACGAGAACATCATCCCGCGGGTGCGCGCGCTACTCGACAGCATCGGCCACGAGCGGGTGCAGTTCGACATCGGCTGGGCCAGCGTCTACACCTTCGCCTGCCAGCGCATGGAGCGCTTCCGCCACGGCCGCGTGCTGTTCGCCGGCGACTCGGCGCACGGCGTGTCTCCCTTCGGCGCCCGGGGCGCGAATTCCGGCGTGCAGGATGCAGACAACCTGGCCTGGAAGCTGGCCGCGGTGCTGCGCGGCGAAGCGCCCGACGCGCTGCTCGACAGCTATGCCAGCGAGCGCGAGTACGCGGCCGACGAGAACATCCGCAACTCGACCCGCGCGACCGACTTCATCACGCCCAAGAGCGAGGTCAGCCGGCTGTTCCGCGATGCGGTGCTGGAGCTTTCCAAGCGCCATGCCTTCGCGCGGGCGCTGGTCAACAGCGGACGGCTGTCGGTGCCGAGCACCTTGCGCGACTCGGCGCTCAACACGCCGGACGCGGACGCGTTCGCGGGGCGGATGGTGCCCGGCGCGGCGGCGGCCGATGCGCCGATCGCCTGCGCCGACGGCCGCAGCGGCTGGCTGCTGCGCGAGCTCTACCCGCCCGGCGCCGAGACCACCCGCTTCACGGCGCTGGTCTTCGGCGAGGGCGAGGCCGCCGAGCGCAGCCTCGAGGCGCTGGCGCGCGCCGACGTGCCGCTGCACGTCGTGCGGATCGTCCACGGCGGTGCCGGCGAACTCGCCGCCCGGCGCTACGACGCCCGGCCCGGCACCGTCTACCTGCTGCGCCCCGACCAGCATGTCTGCGCCCGCTGGCGCGAGCCCACACCCGAGGCCGTGCGCGCCGCGCACGACCGCGCATTGGCCAAAGAGGCCTAGAACGCCATGGACCTGATCACCACCCCGAACCTCGATGCGCCCGACGACTTCTACGAAGCGCTGATCGAAGCCCACCAGGGCCTGACGAGCGACGAGAGCCATGCCTTCAACGCCCGCCTCGTGCTGGTGCTGGCCAACCACATCGGTTCGACCGCCGTGCTGCGCCAGGCCTTCGAGGCGGCCGCGCCATCCCGTTGAGTTTTCAAGAGAACACACCATGACGAACGCATCTGCGGCCGAGCGCCGCTACCAGGGCGGCTTCGGCAACGAATACGCCACCGAGGCCGTCGCCGGCGCCTTGCCGCAGGGCCGCAACAGCCCGCAGCGCGCGCCCTTCGACCTCTATCCCGAACTGATCTCGGGCACCGCCTTCACCGCGCCGCGGCACCAGAACCGGCGCACCTGGCTGTACCGGCGCCAGCCCTCGGTGGTCGCCGGCCGCTACCAGGCTTATGCGCAGGCGCACTGGACCACCGGCGCCGACCGCGAGATCGCGCTGCCGCCCGAGCCGCTGCGCTGGGCGCCGATTCCGCTGGCCGATGCCGATGTCGATTTCGTCGACGGCATGCACACGCTGGCCGCCAACGGCGACGCCGAGGCGCAGACCGGCATCGGCGCCCTGGTCTATCTCGCGAGCCGCTCGATGGAGCGCCGCGCCTTCGTCAACGCCGACGGCGAGATGCTGGTGGTGCCGCAGCAGGGCCGCCTCGTGATCACCACCGAGATGGGCGTGCTCGACGTCAAGCCGGGCGAGATCGCGCTGCTGCCGCGTGGCGTCGCCTTCAAGGTCGAGCTGCCGGACGGCCCTTCGCGCGGCTATGTCTGCGAGAACTACGGCGCCCAGTTCCGGTTGCCCGAGCTGGGGCCCATCGGCTCCAACGGCCTCGCCAACGCGCGCGACTTCCAGGCCCCGGTGGCCGCCTTCGAGGATGCCGGCGTGGCCTACGAGCTGGTCAAGAAGTCGGGCGGGCGTTTCTGGTCGGCACCGACCAGGCACTCGCCCTTCAACGTGGTCGCCTGGCACGGCAACCTGGCGCCGGTGAAGTACGACACGGCCCACTTCATGACCATCGGCTCGATCAGCTTCGACCATCCGGACCCGTCGATCTTCACGGTGCTGACTTCGCCCTCGGACACCCCCGGCACCGCCAACTGCGACTTCGTGATCTTCCCGCCGCGCTGGCTGGTGATGGAGGACACCTTCCGTCCGCCGTGGTACCACCGCAACCTCATGAGCGAATTCATGGGCCTGGTCTACGGCGAGTACGACGCCAAGCCCGGCGGTTTCAAGCCGGGCGGCGCCAGCCTGCACAACTGCATGGTGCCGCACGGCCCCGACGAGGAAGCCTTCGACAAGGCCAGCCGCGCCAACCTGGCGCCGCAGAAGCTGGACCACACGCTGGCCTTCATGTTCGAGAGCCGCTGGCGCTTCATCCCCACCGCGTTCGCGCTGCAAAGCCCGGCGCTCGACGACGACTACGCCGACTGCTGGGCCGGCCTGAAGGACAACTACAAGCCATGAACACCATGATCAACGCCACCCACGATCCGAAGCTGCGCAGCTGGGTCGCCTCGGCCAACCAGGCCGGCTGCGACTTTCCGATCCAGAACCTGCCGTTCGGCCGCTTCCGCGCCACCGGAAGCAGCGAGGCATTCCGCATCGGCGTCGCGATCGGCGACCAGGTGCTGGACCTGAAGGCGACCGGTCTGATCGACACCGACGACATGAACGTCCTGCTGGCCCAGGGCGTGGCCGAGCGGCAGGCGCTGCGCGCCGCGCTCTCCGAAGGGCTGCGCGAAGGCAGCGCCAGGCAGGCCGAATGGGCCAAGGCACTGAGTGCGCAGTCGGCGGTCGAGCTGACCGTGCCCTGCCGCATCGGCGACTACACCGACTTCTACACCGGCATCCACCATGCGGTCACGGTCGGCAAGCTGTTCCGCCCCGACCAGCCGCTGATGCCCAACTACAAGTGGGTGCCGATCGGCTACCACGGCCGGGCTTCGTCGATCGGCGTCAGCGGCCAGCGCTTCAAGCGGCCGCAGGGCCAGACCAAGGCGCCCGATGCGCAGGTGCCCAGCTTCGGCCCCTCGAAGCGGCTGGACTACGAGCTGGAACTGGGCTTCGTCGTCGGCCAGGGCAACGCGCTCGGCGAGCCGGTCGCGATCGCCGATGCCGAGTCGCACCTGTTCGGCGTCACGCTGCTCAACGACTGGTCGGCGCGCGACCTGCAGGCCTGGGAGTACCAGCCGCTGGGGCCGTTCCTGGCGAAGAACTTCGCCACCACGCTGTCGCCCTGGATCGTGACCCTGGAGGCGCTCGCGCCCTTCCGCGCGAAGTTCGAGCGCGCGGCCGGCGATCCGCAGCCGCTGCCTTACCTGGATTCGGCGGCCAACCGCGAGCGCGGCGCCCTCGACATCACGCTCGAGGTCTGGCTGCAGACCGCGAAGATGCGCGAGGCCGGCGAGCCCGCGGTGCGGCTCACGCGCGGCAACACCGCCGAGGCCGCGTACTGGACCGCGGCGCAACTGCTGACCCACCACACGGTCAACGGCTGCAACCTGCAGCCGGGCGACCTGCTCGGCTCGGGCACGCTGTCGGGCCCGAAACCCGACGAGGCCGGTTCGCTGCTCGAACTCACGCTCGGCGGCAAGAACCCGATCACGCTGCCGAACGGCGAGCGCCGCACCTTCCTCGAGGACGGCGACACGCTGAGCCTGCGCGGCTGCTGCGAGCGCGCGGGCGCGGTGCGGATCGGCCTGGGCGAGGTCAGCGGGACGGTGCTGGCGGCGGGCTGATCGGGCCGGTGCGGGGCCATGGCCCCCTCACCAAAGGGCAATTTCCGAACGGGCGTCCAGCGGGCACTATCGGGCGATTCCCCGAAGGTCCCCCATGGAACAAGCGCTGCACCTCCTTGCCGAACGTCTGTCGCAGACGCTCCAGTTCATCACCATGCTGCTGCTCGCCTTCGGCACCGCGGCGGCGCTGTGGAATCTGGTGCGCGGCCTGTTCGCGGGCCGGGCGGCGTCGGCCGTCACGCTCGAGGTCTGGCAGGGACTCTCGCGCTGGCTGCTGCTGGGCCTGGAGTTCATGCTGGCGGCCGACCTGATCGACACCGCGGTGTCGCCGAACTGGGACGACATCGGCAAGCTCGGCGCCATCGCCGCGATCCGCACGGTGCTCGGCTTCTTTCTCGGGCGCGACATCGAGCTGGCGCGCCGCATCGCGCAGGAGCCCGACGCGCCGGCTCCCAAGGCCAATGAAGCGGCATGAGGCGCTCTTTTCGCTGCTGATCGCCTGCGCACTGGGGTCGACGGCCGCCTGCGCGCAGGGGATGGACATCGTCGGGTCGCGCGTGCAGCAGCATGCCAACGCGGTGCTGGCGCTGATGTCGTACTCGGCGGTGCCGGACCTGACCTCGAGCAGCCTGTCGATCAGCAACCAGGCCAACGGCGATCCCAGCGTCCGGATGTCGCAGCTCGGTGGCGGTTTCACGGTCAGCAAGCGCTTGCCTCTCTACCTGGAGGGCGCGATCGCCTACAGCCGCTACGACCCGGTCTTCGTCGCCAGCAACGGCACCGAGTCGCGCAGCTTGCCGGCGCGCTGGAACTCGCTCTCGGGCACCGCGGGCATCGGCTGGGACTTCCCGATCACCCCGGAGCTCGCGTTCCGCCCGATCTTCAACTTCTCGCTCGGCAAGGTGGCCAGCGACCTGCAGATCGCCAGGGCGTACCTCGGGCATGTGACCGACCGGCAGATCGATTTCCTCGACGGCGGCTCGCTCAACGCCTACGGCCTCGGCGGCGCCGTGATGCTCGACTGGGAGCACTACCGCGAGAACTACGAGGTCGATGTCGAGCTGCGCTATTCGGACATCGAGCTCAGGTCCTTCGGCGGCAGCAGCGCGGCGGTCGAAGGCAGCGCCTCGGCACGCACCGCCAACGTGTGGGCCCGCTGGCGCGCACCCACCGGCCTGCATGCGTTCGACCGGCCGCTGCGCTACGTGCTGGAGTTCTCCCACTCGCGGTACCTCGGCAGCCAGGCCGACGTGCTGGGCTTCGATCGGTTGACCACCCTGGGGACCGGGCTCGAGCTGGACACCAGCGGCCACGACGTCTTCATCACGCGGGTGCGGGCCGTGCTGCGCTATGTCTTCGGCAACAACGTCTCCGGCGTGTCGCTGGGGCTGGCCGTGAGCTTCTGAGGGCGGCCCCGGGTCGCGCTGCGCATCAGGCGGCCGGCGCCGGAAGCCACACATGGAAGCCGGCACCGCGCCGGCCGAGCCCGTCCGCCAGCGCCACGCGGCCGCCGCTGCGCAGCACCGCCTGCCTGACGATCGCCAGCCCCAGGCCGGAGCCGGGGGTCTCGTGGCCGGCGCCGCGATGGAAGCGCTCGAAGACCCGCTCGCGCTCCGCCTCGGGAATGCCCGGCCCGTCGTCCTCGACCGACAGCCGGAGCTGGCCGGCGGCATCGACGCCGAGCGAGACCGCGACCCTGGCACCTTCGTGCGCGTAGCGGATCGCGTTGTCGAGCAGGTTCTGGAGGATCGACTGGAAAGCCGCCACCTCGATCGGCGCCATCAGGCTGTCGGGCGCCTCGAAGCTCAGTTCGATGCGGCGCTTCATCGCCAGCGGCGCGCTCTGCGCGAGCAGTTGCCGCACCAGCTGCGCGGCGTCGACCCGCTTCGGCGTCGGTGCCCGCGCCTCGTCCAGCGAGGCGAGTTCGAGCAGCTGTTGCGTGAGGTGGGAGGCGCGGGCTATCGCCTGCTCGAGCTGCGCCTGCGCCCGCTCGCGGTCCTCGCGGTTGCCGGCGCCCGCCAGCGCGTGGGCCTGGGCGGCGATCACCGCCATCGGGGTGCGCAGCTCGTGGGCGGCGTCGTGCACGAAGGCACGCTCCCGCGCCATGCGTTCGCGCAGCTGCTGGAGCAGGCGCTCCAGGGCAGAGACCAGCGGCTTGATCTCGGCGTAGCGCGGATCGAGGCCGATCGGCGAAAGGTCGGTCGCGCCGCGCTCGGCGATGCGGTCGGCCAGCCGTTGCAAGGGGCGCAGGCCCAGCTTGACCGCGAACCAGATCGGCAGCAGCACGATCGGAAAGGCGAGCATCAGATGGGGCAGCATCCGGCGGGCGTTGTATTCGAGGATCCAGAGGCCGGTGATCTTGGGCTCGGCCAGCTGCAGCGACCATCGCCCGGCGTCGCTGCGGTAGACCCAGTAGGTCTTGCCGTTCAGTTCCTGGTCGACGACTTGCAGGGGCAGGCCCGACAACGCCTGGGCGCCCAGGCCGGGCGAGGCGAAGAGGGGGCCGCCGTCGCGCAGCCGAAGCTCCAGCAGCAGGCTGCCGGCCGGATTGCCGCTCAGGCGCAGGGTCTTGTACTCGGTGGCGGCCGCCCTGATCAGCAGCCGCGCCTGGGCATCGTCGTCGACTTCCGCCAGCGCGGCCGTGAGCGCCCGGCCGACCCGCTTCAAGCCCTGGTCGACCGCGAGCGCCTGCCGGAACTCGATGTAGAAGTAGGCCACCAGCGCCACCCAGACCCCCACGAAGGCGACCACCAGCGCGAGGAACACGCGCTGCACGATGGTCGGACGTAGCAGGCCTTTCATGGCGCCAGCATGTAGCCCACGCCGCGCACCGTGTGGACCCGGGCGCTGCCGATCTTGCGCCGCAGGTTCGACACGTGCACCTCGATGGCGGCGAAGTCCAGCGGCTCGCCGAGCGGCTCCAGCTTCTGCGCCAGCACGCCCTTGGCGACCACCGCGCCGGGCTCGCGGGCCAGCTCCAGCAGCAGGCGGAACTCGCGCGGCGACAGCTCGAGCGGCTCGCCGTGCAATGCGCCGCGGTGGCGCCGCGGCTCGATCGTCAGCGCGCCCAGGGTCCAGACCTCGCTGGCCTGGCGCGCCGAGCGGCGCAGCACGGCCCGGATGCGCGAGATCAGCTCGGCCGTGGCGAAGGGCTTGATGACGAAGTCGTCGGCGCCGCCATCGAGGCCCGCGAGACGGTCCTCGACCGCCGAGCGCGCGGTGATCACGATCACCGGCAGCAGCGAGCCTTCGCGGCGCCAGCGCGCCAGCAGCTCGAAGCCGCTGCCGTCGGGCAGGCTGAGGTCGAGCAGCACGCAGTCGAAGACCGTGTCGTCGAGGGTGCGAGGCGCATCGGCCGCGCGCCGCCGCCACTCGCTGCTGAGGCCGTCGACCTTCAGCGCCGCCTGCAGGGCGCGGCCCAGGTCGAGGTCGTCTTCGATCAGCAGGATGTGCACGGCGGCGATTGTGCATGCGGGGACCTTTGGCTTTGCCAAAGGTTGGCCGCGCCACAATTTCGGGCCACAACAATCGAAACTGAAGAGGGAGACAGTCCATGGTTTTCGGATTGCGTCGCCTGGCCGTCATGGCCGCCGCTGCGGCTGCGCTGGCCGCCTGCTCGACCGCGCCCACCACCCCCGCGCTGGTCGCGGCGCAGGAGAGCGGCGCGCTGCCGCCGCTGGTGCCGATGCGGCGCTTCGTCGCCAACATCGACTACCTCGACGGCCATTCGCTGTCGCCCGACGGCCGCCGGCTGCTCTGGGCGCAGACCGTCGGCACCGACATCGGGCTCGCGGTGCGCGCCGGCGCCGATGCCGCGGCACCGGGCGGGCCCGGCACCAGGACCTTCGCCGTCGGCACGCTGGCGCCTCCGGGCGCGTCCGGGCCGAACTATGCCTGGCTGCCCGACAGCCGGCACCTGGCCTACATCAAGGACTTCAACGGCGACGAGAACACGCAGTTGTTCGTGCTCGACAGCGAGGCCCCCGACGCCAAGGCCTGGGCCGTGACGCCCTGGCCCGGCGTGCGCTCGGCCTTCGTGGCGCGCGGCGCGCCGGGCAGCGCGCGCTTCTACTTCAGCAGCAATCGGCGCGATCGCGCGGGCATGGACCTGTACGAGGCCGATGCGAAGACGCGCACCGTGCGCGAGGTGGCGCGCGCCGACGCCGACGGCCGGGTGCTGGCCTGGCTCATCGGCAGCGACCAGCAGCTCGCCGGCCGCACCCGCCAGCTCGGCAGCGCCGACGGCTCGGACGTCGCGGTGGAGCTGCGCAATGCCGACGGCAGCTGGCGCACGCTGCGCACCGTCAAGGCCTTCGACTTCTTCTGGCCGCACCGCATCGACCTGCAGAACGGCCGGCTCTGGGCCATGACCAACATCGGCCGCGACAAGTCGGCGCTGGTCGAGCTGGACCTGGCCAGCGGCGCCGAACGGGTGCTGGCCGAGGACGCCGAGGTCGACCTGGACTACGCCCAGTACCCGCCGCGGCAGGGCGGGCCCTATGGCTACGGCCTGGAGCCCGGGCTGCCGCGCTTCGTCTACCTCGATGCCGCGCTGGGCGCCGAGGTGGCCGCCGCGGCGCGGGACGCGCGCGGGCGTGGCTGGCTCGATGCCGAGCCGGTCGTGATCCGGCCTTCGAGCATGGCCGAGGACGGCCGGCAGATGGTGTTGCGCGCCGTGACCGGCGACGAGGCGGTCGAGCTGCTGCTGGACCGCGACAGCCGCCAGCTGACCCGCCTGACCCCGCCGCGCAGGCCCGACGCGGGCCTGTTCGCGCCGACGGAGCCGTTCGCCTTCAAGACCTCCGACGGGCTCACGGTGCACGGCTATGTGGTGCGCCCGCGCGGCGTCGCCGGCCCGGCGCCGCTGGTGGTCGACATCCACGGCGGCCCCTGGGCGCGCGACCGCTGGCAGGCCGCCGGCTTCACCAGCACCCAGATGCTGGCCAACCGCGGCTATGCGGTGCTGAAGGTCAACTACCGCGGCTCCAGCGGCTACGGCCGCGCCTTCCTGATGGCCGGCGCGCTCGAATACAACGGCCGCATGCAGCGCGACATCGCAGAGGCGGTGCAGTGGGCGATCGACCAGGGCATCGCCGACCCGCAGCGGCTGGCGCTCTTCGGCGGCAGCTTCGGCGGTTTCTCGGTGCTGGCGCAACTGATCCAGAAGCCGCACGACTACCGCTGCGGGATCGACGTCGTGGGCGTCGCCAACTGGCCGCGCGTGATCGAGAACTGGCCGCCGTTCTGGCGCAACCGGCACTACTTCGCCATGACTTTCGGCGACGTCGAGAAGCCGCAGGAGCGCGCCGCGATGCTTGCCAATTCGCCGATCTCCCAGGTCGACCGGATCACGGCGCCGCTGCTGGTGATCCATGGCAGCAACGACGTCCGCGTGCTGCGGCAGGACTCCGACGAGGTGGTGGCCGAGCTGCAGCGGCTCGGCCGGCCGGTGCGCTACATGACCTTCGCCGACGAGGGCCACGGCGTGCGCAAGTGGCGCAACCGGCTGGCGCTGTGGCGCGAGGTCGAGGACACGCTGGCCGTCTGCCTGGGCGGGCGCAGCGCCGGCTTCGACTACTACCAGCTGATGCCGCGCTGAACTGGCCCCCACGCTCCGTCACTTCGTGTACTCGCTGCCCCCCGAGGGGGCCGCAGGCCGCCTTGGGGCGGCCCGGCGCCGGCCTATGGGCTGGCGATGGCCTATGGGCTGGCGATGGCCGCGCGGGTGGCCTCGAGGTGCGCCCGGGCCCGCTCGGCCAGCGCCATCTCGCCCGGCGTGCCGGGCGTGAAGCTGTCGACCGGCAGCGTCCGGCCGTGCGAGTCGACCGAGACGAAGACCACCAGGCATTCGGTGGTCTTGTGCATCTCGCCGCCCTTCATGTCGCCGCTGCGGACCTCGACCGAGATATTCATGCTGCTGTTGCCGGTGTAGGCCAGCCGCGCCTCGACCTCGACCAGGTCGCCGATCATGATCGGGCGGTGGAAGCGGATGCTGCCGATGAAGACCGTCACGCAGTAGCGCTTGGACCAGCTGGTCGCGCAGGCGTAGCCGGCTTCGTCGATCCACTTCATGACGGTGCCGCCGTGGACCTTGCCGCCGAAGTTGACGGTGCTGGGCTCGGCCAGGAATCGGAGGGTGATGGACGACATGAAGTGCCTGGGCGATGAGTGGTTCGATGGGGCGCCCGCGCCGATTATGCGAGCGCTGCGGCGTTTCCGGGAGCGAACAGCTGGGCCACCGTGCGGCGCAGCCACATGTTGCCGGCGTCGGCGTGGAAGCGCTCGTGCCAGTGCTGCTTGACCGCATAGGAGGGCAGCGCGAAGGGCGGCTCCAGCAGCCTGACCGGCTCCTGCGTCGCCAGCACCTCGCCCAGGATGCGCGGCACGATGACGATCAGCTCGGTGTGGGCGACGATCCGCGCCACGCTCAGGAAGCTGGACAGCCGCACCACCACGTCGCGCGCCAGGCCGAGGCGCGCGATGGTCTTGTCGACGATCGCATGGCCGGTGCCCGACGAGGAGATCACGGCGTGCGCCTCGGCCTCGAAGCGCCTGCGCGTGAGCCGGGCGCCGATGCGCGGATGGTTCTGCGCCGCCAGGCAGACGAAGTTCTGCATGAAGAGCGTCTGCTGGTAGAAGCCGGCGTCCAGCTGCGGCATGAAGCCCACGGCCAGGTCGACCTCGCCGTCCTCGAGGCGGCGGCCGCTGTCGGTCGAGATGATCTCGGTCTCCAGGTGCACGCCGGGCGCGTGGCGCCGCAGGTGGTCGATCAGCCCCGGCAGCAGCACCACCTCGCTGATGTCGGTCATGCAGATGCGGAAGCTGCGCCTCGCCTCGCCGGGCACGAAGCCGCCGCGGCTGCCGCGCGCCTGGTCGAGCTGGGCCAGCACCTCGCGCACGTGCACGCTCAGCCGCTGGGCATAGGGCGTGGGCTGCATGCCCTGGGCGGTGCGGGCGAACAGGCGGTCGTCGAAATGGGCGCGCAGCTTGTTGAGCATGGTGCTGGCCGCCGCCTGGGCCATGCCCAGCCGGTCGGCCGCCTTCGAGACGCTGCCGGTCTTGTAGACCTCGTCGAAGACCGCGAGCCATTCGAGATCGAGCTTGGACATCGGAATTCCCTTGAAGAGGCCCCATTATCCAAAAACGATATTCCGAGTATTGAGTGGAGGTCTTGAACAAATAGTGGTCGGGACCAACAATGCGGGCCTCGGCGCTCGACGCCAGGAGACACGCCCCATGAACACCGCCTTGCCGGTCGCCCGCACCGATGGCGCCGAACGCCGCGCCTACTACGACCGCATCCGCCCGCTGAACCTGACGCCGCTGTGGGAGTCGCTGCACGCTCTGGTGCCGCGCGAGCCGCAGACGCCCTGCGTGCCGGCGCTCTGGCGCTACGACGAGATCCGGCCGCTCCTGATGGAGTCGGCCGAGCTGATCACCGCCGAGGAAGCGGTGCGCCGCGTGCTGGTGCTCGAGAACCCGGCGATCCCGGGCCGCTCGTCGATCACGCAGTCGCTCTATGCCGGGCTGCAGCTCATCATGCCGGGCGAGGTGGCGCCCTCGCACCGCCACGTGCAGTCGGCGCTGCGCTTCATCGTCGACGGCAAGGGCGCCTACACCACGGTCGGCGGCGAGCGCACCACGATGTTCCCGGGCGACTTCATCATCACGCCCTCGTGGGCCTGGCACGACCACGGCAACGAGGGCATACAAGGCGTGAGCGAGCCGGTGGTCTGGCTCGACGGGCTCGACATCCCGATGCTGCGCTTCTTCGACGCCGGCTTCGCCGAGAACGACGACGCCCGCGTGCAGCAGGTCGCGCGACCCGAGGGCCACAGCCTGGCGCGCTTCGGCCACAACATGGTGCCGGTGCGTCACGACCACGCGTCGCCGACCTCGCCGATCTTCAACTACCCCTATGCGCGAAGCCGCGAAGCGCTGGCCCAGCTGCAGAAGCAGGAAGCCGCCGACGCCTGGCTGGGCCACAAGCTGCGCTACATCAATCCGCTGACCGGCGGCTCGCCGATGCCGACCATCGCGACGAACCTGCAGCTGCTGCCCGCCGGCTTTGCCGGCAAGACGCACCGCGCCACCGACGGCGCGGTCTACAGCGTGGTCGAGGGGCGCGGCACGGCCGAGATCGGCGGCCAGCGCTTCGATTTCGGACCGCGTGACACCTTCGTCGTGCCGTCCTGGGCGCCGCTGCGTCTGGCGGCGAGCGAGGAGGCGGTGCTGTTCAGTTTCTCGGACCGGCCGGTGCAGCAGGCGATGGGCGTGCTGCGCGAAGCCTTCCTCGACAACGCCTGATCTCCGGCGCCTTCGGGTCGCCGCTTTTTTTCTTCATCCATGTTGCCGCTGCGCGCGGCAGGAGTCTTCATGTCCTTCGTCGTTTCTCCTCCGGCCGTGGTCGGCCTCGCCATCGCCGGCTCGACCGATCTGTTCCCGGTCCGCCGCGTCTACTGCGTCGGCCGCAACTACGCGGCGCATGCGCGCGAGATGGGTTTCGATCCGGACCGCGAACCGCCCTTCTTCTTCTGCAAGCCCAATGACGACGCCTCGGTGGTGCCGGTGCCGGCCGGCCGGGCGGTCGGCATTCCCTACCCGGACCAGACCGCCAACTACCACTACGAGGCCGAGTTGGTGGTGGCGATCGGCACCGGCGGGCGTGACATCGCGGTTGGCGACGCGGTCAACCACATCTACGGCTACGCGGTGGGCCTGGACATGACGCGCCGCGACCTGCAGATGAAGATGCGCGAGCAGGGCCGGCCGTGGGAGATCGGCAAGGCCTTCGATTTCTCGGCGCCGGTGGGCGTGCTGCGCCCGCGCGCCGCGATGGGCGAGATGACGGCCGGCGCGATCACGCTCGAGGTCGACGGCGAAGTGCGCCAGAAGAGCGACATCCGCAACCTGATCTGGTCGGTCAGCGAGGTGATCGCCAACCTGTCGACCTTGTTCGCGCTGCAGCCCGGCGACCTGATCTTCACCGGCACGCCCGAGGGCGTGGGCGCGGTGCAGCGCGGGCAGACCATGCAAGTCCGTATCGACGGCCTCGAACCGATCGCGGTTCGCATCGACTGACATCCTCCGAGGAGACGCATCATGGACACCCCAGGCAACCCCAAACCCAGCGTCCTGCTGGTCGGCGGCGGCATCGGCGGCATGGCGGCGGCGCTGGCACTGGCACGGCTCGGCATCGGTGTCGACCTGCTCGAGCAGAGCGCCACCATCGGCGAGATCGGCGCCGGGCTGCAACTGGGTCCGAACGCCTTCGCGGCGCTCGATGCGCTGGGCGTGGGCGAAGCGGTGCGGCGCGGCTCGGTGTTCACCGACCGGCTCGTGATGATGGACGCCGTCGACTGCGGCGAGGTCGCCTCGGTGCCGGTCGGCGAGGCCTTCCGCGCGCGCTTCGGCAACCCCTACGCGGTCAGCCACCGGGCCGACCTGCACGGCGCGATCCACGAGGCGGTGAAGCAGCATCCGCTGATCCGCTTCCACACCTCGGCGCAGGTCGAGGCGCTGGACCTGGGGGATCGCAGCGTCACCGCCGTGACGCGCGACGGCCGGCGCTTCAACGCCGACGCCATCGTGGGCTGCGACGGCGTGAAATCGGTGGTGCGCGCCAAGCTCATCGGCGATGCACCGCGGGTCTCGGGTCACGTGGTCTACCGCGCGGTGGTGCCGGCGGCCGACATGCCCGAGGACCTGCGCTGGAACGCGCCCGTGGTCTGGGCCGGCCCCGACTGCCACCTGGTGCACTATCCGCTGCGCCATGGCGAGCAGTACAACCTGGTCGTCACCTTCCACAGCCGCGAGCGCGAGGAATGGGGCGTCAGCGAGGGCAGCAAGGAAGAGGTGATGTCGTACTTCGAGGGCGTGCACGCGCGCCCGCGGCAGTTGCTCGACCGCCCCACCTCCTGGCGCCGCTGGAGCACCGCCGACCGCGAGCCGGTCGCGAACTGGAGCGAGGGCCGGGCCACGCTGCTGGGCGACGCCGCCCATCCGATGATGCAGTACCTGGCGCAGGGCGCCTGCATGGCGCTGGAGGACGCGGTGACGCTCGGCGCCGCGGTCGAGGCCTGCGACTACGACCTGAGCGCCGCCTTCCGCCTCTATGCCTCGGCCCGGGTCGCGCGCACGGCGCGGGTGGTGCTGTCGGTGCGCGAGATGGGCCGGCTCTACCATGCCAAGGGCGTCGAGCGGCTGGTGCGCAACAGCCTCTGGACCGGCCGCACGCCCGAGCGCTTCTACGACGCGGTCGAATGGCTCTACGGCTGGAACCCGGCGCACTGCCTCGACGACGCGCATGCCGCGCCGACCTGATACAACGCCGTCGGACCATTCAAACCCCGAAAGAAGACGCATGAAATCCATCCTCTCGCTGGTCGCCGCCGGCGCCACGGCCCTGCTCGCCACCACGGCCGTCGCCCAGGCTCCGGCCGCGGACTATCCGAGCAAGCCGGTGACCATCGTCACGCCCTTCGCCGCCGGCAGCGGCCCCGACGCGGTGCTGCGGCTGGTCTCGGACAAGCTCGGCCGGCTCTGGAACCAGCGCGTGCTGGTCGACAACAAGCCCGGCGGCGGCGGCTTCATCGCGATCGAGCAGGCGCGCCGCGCCGCGCCCGACGGCTACAGCCTGCTGCAGCTCGACAGCGAGCACGTCGCCGCGCTGCCGCACCTCTACAAGTCGCGCAATTTCGTGACGCTGCAGCATTTCGACCCGGTGGCCTCGCTGTTCCGCACGCCCTTCTTCGTGGCCGTCCCGACCGACTCGAAGTGGAAGAACATGAGCGACCTGGTCGCCGCCGCCAAGGAGAAGCCGGGGCAGGTCAGCTACGGCTCCTGGGGCGTCGGCAGTCCGGGCCACCTGGGGGCCCAGCAGCTCGAGGCGCTGACCGGCACCCACATGCAGCACGTGCCCTACCGCGAGGTCTCGCAGCTGTTCGCCAACGTCGGATCGGGCGAGGTGGCGTGGAGCTTCGCGAGCCTGCCTTCGAGCCAGGGCATCTACAAGGCCGGCAAGCTGCGCTACATCGCGATCGCGGCGCCGAAGCGCATTCCCCAGATGCCCGACGTGCCGACCATGGCCGAGGCCGGCGGGCCGGCGGGCCTGGAGGTGAACTCCTTCGTCTCGCTGCTGACGCCCAAGGGCGTGCCGGCCGCGATCCGCGCCAAGATCAACGCCGATGTCGCCAAGGTCATCGCCGACCCCGAGATCCGGGCCCGCTTCGACACCTTCGCCTTCGAGCCGCTGGCCTGGCCGCCCGAGGAAATCGAGCGCAACGCGGAAGCGAAATCGAAGATCTACGGCGACCTCGTGAAGCGCGGCAACATCAGCCTCGACTGACGTCTGGTTACATGGGGCTATCCTTCGGCCCTCTTTCTCATTCCCGCCCTATTTCCATGCATCCATCCAAGAGAGCCCTCCTGATCGCCGCCTGCGGCTTTGCCGCCGGCGCCTTGCCGCTTGCGGCTGCGGCGCAAACCAGCAGCTGGCCCACCAAGCCGATCCGCCTGATCGTCGGCTTCCCCGGCGGATCGACCCCCGACATCGCCGCACGCACCATCGCCGAGCCGCTGGCGAAGGCCCTGGGCCAGCCGGTGGTGGTCGACAACAAGCCCGGCGCCTCGGGCAACATCGCGGCCGACCAGGTGGCCAAGGCGACCGACGACCACACGCTCGGCATCGTCATCAACGGCAACCTGACCTCGTCGAAGATGCTGTACCCGAAGCTGCCCTACGACCCGGGCAAGGACTTCACGTACCTGTCGCTGATCGCCACCGCGCCGCTGGTGCTGGTGGCCCAGAGCAGCCTGCCCACCGGCGCCGCCTTCTTCGACGCCGCACGCAAGGGCGGCGACAAGTGGAGCTACGGCTCGGTCGGCGTCGGCTCGGTCGGCCACCTGGGCATGGAGCTGCTCAAGAGCCGCGTGCCGGGCCTGAAGGCCGAGCATGTGCCCTACCAGGGCAACCCGCAGGTCATGACCGACCTGATCGGAAACCAGATCCAGATGGCGCTGATCCCGCCTGGCGTGGCGCTGCCACAGGTCAAGGCCGGCAAGGTCAAGGCGGTCGGCCTGACCAGCGGTCGCAGCACGCTGGCGCCCGATGTGCCTGCGCTCGCGGACGCCGGCGTGCGCGACTTCAACCTCGAGGTGTGGACCGCGCTGGTCGGCCCCGCGAGCCTGTCGAAGACCGCGCAGGACCGCATCACGAAGGAACTGGCGACCATCATGAAGTCGCCCGAAGTGCGCCAGAAGCTGTTCGAGCAGGGCTGGCAGGCGGTCGGCACCTCGCCCGACGGCATGCGCACGCGGGTGAAGGAAGAGGCCGCGATCATGTCCAAGATCATCTCGACCAACGGCATCAAACTTCAGTAACCCCCCAGCCTCGCCCACTGCGTGTGGCTCGGGCACCCCCCTGCCGGGGGCAACACCAGCGGCCCGGCAAAGCCGGTTCCGCGGTGTTTCACGAACACGGCCGGGCTTCGCCGGCCGACCGAAATCGGTCTCATGGAGAAGAAATGAACGACGTCCTTCGCGAACCTGCTCGCGACCTGTCGGTCTTCGGCGAGTACGACGTCGTCGTGGTCGGCGGCGGGCCGGCGGGCATTGCCGCCGCCGTGAGCGCCGCGCGCCACGGCGCGCGCACGCTGCTGGTGGAGCGCTACGGCTTCCTCGGCGGCATGGGCACGGCCGGCGGCGTGACCAATTTCGCCGGCCTCTACGGCAAGCGCAATGGCGAGATGACGCAGCTGGTGCGCGGCGTGGCCGACGAGCTGCTGGCGCGCCTCGACGCCCTGGGCGGACTCAACAAGCCGCAGGACGGCATGCACGGCCGCATCCGGGTGCGCTCCTACGACACTTCGCTCTACAAGTGCGCGGCCGACCAGCTGCTGCTGGACGCGGGCGTGCAGCTGCTGTTCCATGCGCTGGCCGCGGCCGTCGTCATGGACGGAAAGCGCATCGCCGCACTGGTGGTCGAGACCAAGTCGGGCCGCCAGGCGATCCGCGCCAACGCCTTCGTCGACGGCAGTGGCGATGCCGATGTCGCCGCCTTCGCGGGCGTGCCGTTCGCGGTCGGCGACGGCCAGGGCAGCGGCCTCTTTCCTTCCACGATGTTCCGGGTCGGCCACGTCGAGGCCGCGCGTGCGCTCGCGGCCGTCGGTGAATTCAAGGCCATCAACGACCTGATGGCGAAGGCGCGCGAGCGCGATCCCGGGGCCTACAGCTTTCCGCGCGAGGGTGCGATCCTGCGGCCGCAGATCGACCCGCGCGAATGGCGCGCCAACGTGACGCAGATCCGCAATGCCGAAGGCGGCGCGATGAACGGGGTCGATGCGCGCGAGCTCAGCGACGGCGAGGTCGAGGGCCGGCGCCAGATCGGCGAGTTCTTTCGCTTCCTCAAGGCCGAGGTGCCGGGCTTCGAGCAGTCGGCCATCGTCGAGATCGCGCCCCAGGTCGGCATCCGCGAGACCCGGCGCATCGAGGGCCTCTATGCGTTGACGGGCGAGGACATCCTGTCGTCGGCGCGCTTTCCCGACA
Organism: Variovorax sp. M-6; assembly: GCF_052114385.1. NCBI lineage: Bacteria > Pseudomonadati > Pseudomonadota > Betaproteobacteria > Burkholderiales > Comamonadaceae > Variovorax > Variovorax sp. M-6. Next base: position 18,195 of record NZ_JBFREQ010000049.1, read on the forward strand.
GCATCGGCATCAACGCCTGGCCGATGGAGATGCATGCGGCGGGCCGGATCGAATGGGCCTTCCCGCGCGACGATCGCCGCACCTACAACCAGCTGCCCTGGCGCATGCTGGTGCCGCGCGGCGTCGACAACCTGCTGGTGGCCGGCCGCTGTGCCTCGATGACGCACGAGGGCCAGTCGGCGGCGCGCGCCAGTGGCGGCTGCTTCGTGATGGGTCAGGCCGCGGGCACCGCCGCGGCCACGCTGGGCGCTGCGGCCTTCGCGGCCGTCGACGTGCCGGCGCTGCAGCGCAAGCTCGCGGCCGACGCCGTCGACCTCGATCTCGACCACTGAACGTCGGCCCGGGCCGGGGCTGACCGCCGCGGGACAGCGCCGTGGCCGTCTCTTTGTTATCGTTGCAGGCTGTCTTTTTCCCGCCTTCCCCGATGATTGATCCTGCCACCGCCACCCGCGTCGTCGACGAACTGGTCGAACTGATGCGCCTCGAACCGCTCGGCAACGATCGCTTCCTGGCCCAGAGCGAGGACCTCGGCACGCCGGCGGTCTTCGGCGGCCAGGTGCTGGGCCAGTCGCTGATGGCGGCCAGCCGCACCGTCGACGCGGACCGCCCGGCCCATTCGATGCATGCCTACTTCCTGCTGCCCGGCGAGCATGCGCCGATCGAGTATGCGGTCGACCGCGTGCGCGACGGCCGCAGCTTCACCACCCGGCACGTGGTGGCACGGCAGGGCGAGCGCATCATCTTCGAGATGTCGGCTTCGTTCCAGACCGTCGACGACGGCATCGAACACCAGCTCGCCATGCCCGCCGTCGCCGGGCCGGAGGGCCTGGCGAACGAGCGCGAGCAGCGCCTGGCGCTCGGCGACCGCCTGCCCGAGCGCTGGCGCCTCAAGGGCGTGGCGCCTCATGGCCTCGAGTACCGGCGCGTCGACCCTGACGACCTGCTCGCGCCGGCGCCGCGCCCGTCCGAAAACGCGCTCTGGATGCGCGCCATCGCGCCGCTGCCCGACGACCCCAACGTGCACCGCGCCCTGCTGGCCTATGCGTCCGACCATGGCCTGCTGGGCGCCGCGATGCGGCGCCACGGCCTGAGCTTCATGAGCGGCCAGGTGCGCCCCGCGAGCCTCGACCACGCGATGTGGTTCCATCGCGATTTCCGCATGGACGACTGGCTGCTGTACAGCCTCGATTCGCCGAGCGCGAGCGGCGCGCGCGGCCTGTGCCGCGGCAGCATCTTCACGCGCGACGGCCGCCTGGTCGCCTCCACGGCCCAGGAAGGCATGCTGAGAGTCCGAAGCGGACCGTAAGCGGCCGGCGCAGCCAGGCCCGTCGGTGAAACACCGCGGATCTGGCTTTGCCAGTCCGCCGGTGTTGCCCCCGGTAGGGGGTGGGCGCCCGACACGAAGTGCGGGCAACCTGGGGGCGAGCAACTACCTAAACGGATTGGCTGTTGCGAACCAGAGGGCAATGCCGGTCGCGATGATGAAAGCCCCGTCCGTCACGCCTGCGATCAGGAAGAACTGGGTCTGCAGCGTGTCCTTGAGTTCAGGCTGCCGCGCGGTGCCTTCGAGAAGCTTCGACCCGACGATGCCGATGCCGATGCATGAACCCACGGCGGCGATGCCGATGAGAAGGCCCACTGCGAGAGGGAGGATGTCGAAGCCGTTCATGATGCGCTTTCGTCGGCCTTTGAAATTCGGCCTGGTTGCTGCCGGCACCACCCTGGCGCCGGCTTGCATCCAATGTCGCCGGGAGCCGGCGCGGCGTCGATGACCTCGCAGGTCATGGCGCCGCAGCGCGGTCAGAGCAGCCGCTTCAGATAGCGCCCCGTGTGGCTGGCCTCGTTCGCCGCGATGTCCTCCGGCGTTCCCATGCCCACCACCATGCCGCCGCCGGCACCGCCCTCGGGCCCCATGTCGATCAGCCAGTCGGCGGTCTTGATGACGTCCAGGTTGTGCTCGATCACCACGATCGTGTTGCCGGCGTCGCGCAGCTGGTGCAGCACCTTCAGCAGCAGCTCGATGTCGGCGAAGTGCAGGCCCGTGGTCGGCTCGTCGAGGATGTAGAGCGTGCGGCCCGTGTCGCGCTTGCTGAGCTCGAGCGCGAGCTTGACGCGTTGTGCTTCACCGCCCGACAGCGTGGTCGCCGACTGGCCCAGCTTGATGTAGCTCAGGCCGACGTCGAGCAGCGTGCGCAGCTTGCGCTCGATGGTCGGCACCGCCCTCAGGAAGTCGTGCGCGGTCTCCACCGTCATGTCGAGGATCTGCGCGATGTTGCGGCCCTTGTAGAGCACCTCCAGCGTCTCGCGGTTGTAGCGCTGGCCGTGGCAGACCTCGCAGGGCACGTAGACGTCGGGCAGGAAGTGCATCTCGACCTTGACCACGCCGTCGCCCTGGCAGGCCTCGCAGCGTCCGCCCGCGACGTTGAAGCTGAAGCGGCCCGGCCCGTAGCCGCGCTCGCGCGCGGTGTTGGTCTCGGCCATCAGCTCGCGGATCGGCGTGAACAGGCCGGTGTAGGTGGCCGGGTTGCTGCGCGGCGTGCGGCCGATCGGCGACTGGTCGACGTTGATCACCTTGTCGAAGTACTCGATGCCCTCGATCGCCTCATGCTCGGCCGGCTCCTCGTGGGCGCGGTACAGCGTGCGGGCGACCGCGCTGTAGAGCGTGTCGTTGACCAGGGTGGATTTGCCCGAGCCCGAGACGCCGGTCACGCAGGTCAGCAAACCGACCGGGAAGGCCACGCTGACGTTCTGCAGGTTGTTGCCGCTGGCACCGATGACGCGGATCTCCTGCAGATCGGACTGCGAGGCCAGGTGCGCCGCTTCGCGCGCGGCGCGCCGCTCGGCCGCCGGGCTGGGCGGGAAGCGCGGCGGCTTCTTGCCCCCGTGAAAGGCCGCCGTCGCGACCACCGGCAGCCACGGCGTGCGGCGCGCGGGGACTTCGATCTTCTTCGCGCCCGAGAGGTACTGGCCGGTCAGCGAGTCCGGGTGGGCCGCGACCTCGGCATAGGTGCCCTGCGCCATCACGCGCCCGCCATGCACGCCGGCGCCCGGCCCCATGTCGATCACATGGTCGGCCGCGTGGATCATGTCCTCGTCGTGCTCGACCACGATCACGCTGTTGCCGATGTCGCGCAGATGGCGCAGCGTGCCGATCAGCCGGTCGTTGTCGCGCTGGTGCAGCCCGATGCTGGGTTCGTCGAGCACGTACATCACGCCCGTGAGGCCGGAGCCGATCTGCGAGGCCAGCCGGATGCGCTGCGCCTCGCCGCCCGACAGCGTCTCGGCGCTGCGGTCCAGGCTCAGGTAGTTGAGGCCGACGTCGTTGAGGAACTTGAGCCTGAGGCCGATCTCGCGCACCACCTTGTCGGCGATCTCGGCCTTGGCGCCGCGCAACTGCAGCTGCTGGAAGTAGGCCAGGCTGTCGCGCAGCGTGGCATGGCTGATCTCGTAGATCGCCATGCGCTTCGGCTCGGGGCCGGACTCGTCGACCAGGAACACGTTGCGCGCCTCGCGCCGCAGGCGCGAGCCTTCGCAGTCGGGGCAGGGCTGCATGTTGCGAAAGCGCGAGAGGTCCTCGCGCACCATCGTCGAATCGGTCTCGCGGTAGCGCCGCGCCATGTTCGGGATGATCCCTTCGAAAGGGTGCTTGCGGACCAGCTTCTTGCCGGCCTGCTGGCCGCTGTCCATCACGTAGCTGAACTTGATTTCTTCCTGCGCCGAACCGTGCAGCACCGTCTGCTGGACCGAGGCGGGCAGTTCCTCGAAGGGCTTGTCGAGGTCGAACTTGTAGTGCTTGGCCACGCTCTCCAGCATGCTGAAGTAGTAGCCGTTGCGGCGGTCCCAGCCCTTGACGGCGCCGCTCGCGAGGCTCAGCGAAGGGAAGGCCACCACCCGTGCCGGGTCGAAGAACTCGCGGTGGCCGAGGCCGTCGCAGCTCGGGCAGGCCCCCACGGGCGAGTTGAAGGAGAACAGGCGCGGTTCGAGCTCGGCCAGCGAGTAGTGGCAGATCGGGCAGGCGAACTTGGCGTTGAACAGATGCTCGCGCGGCACGGCGGGCGTGCTGCCCTCGGCCGCCGGCGTCTCCATCTCGAGCGCGATCGCCCGGCCGTCGGCCAGCCGCAGCGCGGCCTCGAAGCTCTCCGCCAGGCGCTGCTGCATGTCGGCGCGCGCGCGCAGGCGGTCGATCACGACGTCGATGTCGTGCTTCTCGGTCTTCTTGAGTTTGGGCAGGTCGTTGTATTCGTAGGTCTGGCCGTCGACCCGGAAGCGGATGTAGCCCTGGGCCTGCATCTCGGCGAACAGCTCGAGGAACTCGCCCTTCTTCTCGCGCGCCACCGGCGCCAGGATCATGAGCCGCGGCTCGTCGGGCAGAGCGATCACCGCATCGACCATCTGGCTCACCGTCTGCGCCTGCAGCGGCAGGTGGTGGTCGGGGCAGTAGGGCGTGCCGGCGCGGGCATACAGCAGCCGCAGGTAGTCGTGGATCTCGGTCACCGTGCCCACGGTGGAGCGCGGGTTGTGGCTGGTCGCCTTCTGCTCGATGCTGATCGCCGGCGACAGGCCCTCGATCATGTCGACGTCCGGCTTGTCCATCAGCTGCAGGAACTGCCGCGCATAGGCCGACAGGCTCTCGACGTAGCGGCGCTGGCCCTCGGCATAGAGCGTGTCGAAGGCCAGGCTCGATTTTCCCGAGCCCGACAGGCCGGTGATCACCACCAGCTTGTTGCGCGGAATGTCGAGGTCGACGTTCTTGAGGTTGTGGGTGCGCGCGCCGCGGATGCTGATGCGCTGCTGCGCCAGCACGGCGCCGAGGTAAGCGTCTTCGGGGGGGAGATTCACGAGGCGGTCGATTTTGGGCAACCGGACATGATAAGTCCCGCGGCGTTTCCGGGGGCGGGGCGGGATTCGTCCGAATTCCGGGCGCAGGCCCGGGATTGGCCCCTGGCGCCGTCCGGGCGGCGTCTCGATGCGGCACAATCTCCGGTTCTCTTTTTCCTTCTCCTCCATTCATTCATCAGGGGCAGTGCATATGGCATCGGTCAACAAAGTCATCCTCGTCGGCAATCTGGGACGCGATCCCGAAACCCGCACCTTTCCCAGCGGCGATCAGGTGTGCAACGTGACCCTGGCCACCACCGACAAGTGGAAGGACAAGCAAAGCGGCGAGATGCGCGAGGCCACCGAGTGGCACCGCCTGGTGTTCAACGGCCGGCTGGCCGAGATCGCCGCGCAATACCTGCGCAAGGGCTCGCAGATCTACGTCGAAGGACAGATCCGCACGCGCAAGTACAACGACAAGGATGGTGTCGAGAAGTACGCCACCGACATCCGCGTCGACCAGATGCAGATGCTCGGCAGCCGCCAGGGCCAGGGCGGTCCTTCGGGCGATGACGACGGTGGCTACTCGCAAGGTGGTGGCGGCGGCGGCGGTGGCGGCTACTCGCGCCCGCCGGCGGCCGCACCGCGCGCGCCGGCTCCGGCGCCGCGCCAGGCGCCTGCCAAGTCGTCGTCGGGCTTCGACGACATGGACGACGACATCCCGTTCTGAGCCGGGTTTTCGCCGGACAAAACAAAAAAGGCCGCTCAGGGAGCGGCCTTTTTTTTGCCGTGGGGCGCGTGCCGGCCGCTCAACGCGGCGGGCGTCGCGTCGCCGGATTACTGCGGAACGACCCGCGCCTGGTGGCCATTGCCCTGGATGAAGACGCGCTGGCCCACGCGCAGGCCGGGCGTCACCGGCTGGGTCACCTCGACCAGCACGCCGCTGTCGGTGCGCACGAACACTTCCTGGCCGGGCTGCGAGCCGGCGGCGTTGTTCGCGATCTGGGCGCCCGCCATGGTGCCGCCGATGGCGCCGGCGACCATCGCGACATCGCGGCCGGTGCCGCCGCCGATCAGGCTGCCGAGGCCGACGCCGGTGATGCCGCCGACCACCGCGCCGACCCCGGTGTGGGCTTCGCTGCGGATGGTCGTCGGTGTGATCTGCTCGATCTTGCCCTGGCGAATCATCATCGAACCGGCGTCCTGGCCGGGTGCCGCGCAGGCGGTGAGGATGACGGCGGTGGCGAGCGTTGCGATGCGAGAGAAAACGTTGATCTTCATGAAGGGTCTCGTGGAATGAACAGGGGAACAGTGAAAGACAAGGGCGAGCCCGGCGCTAACTCAGAAAGGTCACGACGCCGTTCGACAAGTCGTACATCGACCCGACGATCCTGATCTGGCCTTTCTTCTCGAGGTCCGCCAGGACCGGGCTGCCGCTGCGCAGGGTGTCGATCGTCAGCTGCACGTTGGCGCGCGCCACCGCATCGACGAAAGCCGGGTTCTTGCCGGTTCGTTCTCCCGCATAGTCGGTGGCCGCGATGGCCGGCTTGATGGTGTCGAGCAGGCCGGTCAGGTTGCCGAGCTGCACGTTGTCGATGGCGCCCCGTATCGCGCCGCAGGCGGTGTGTCCCATCACCAGCACGACCTTGGCGCCGGCGGCCGCGCACGCGAACTCCAGGCTGCCCATCAGGTCCTTGTTGGCAATGTTGCCCGCGATGCGCGCATTGAAGGTGTCGCCGATCCCCATGTCGAGGATGATCTCGGCCGGCGCGCGCGAGTCGATGCAGCTCAGGATCACTGCGGCCGGAAATTGGCCCGAGGCGCTCGAGCGCTTCTGCGCGAGGAAGTCCTGCGGCTGCATCTTGCCCGAGCGAAAGCGCTGGTTGCCCTTCTTCATCAACTCGATGACCTTGTCGGGCGTCAGCGCGTCGCGCTGGGCCTGGCTGAGCGAGGCGGCCTGTGCGTCGTCCGTGCGCAAGCCGATGCCCGCCATCAGGACCGCGGCGCCGGTCCCCGCGCCCGCGCGCAGCCAGGCGCGCCGGCCGTTGCCCTCTTCACCTGTCGAGGGGGTCGAAATGCTGTCCGCGCAGCAGTGGTGGTTCGCTGTCATGAAGGTCCTTTCCTGGTTTTCGAGGCGTGCATGCGTCGCTTGCGACCTGCACGGTGTGGCCCTCCTTCGCACGATGATGCGTCGATCGACGCCGAAAATCCAGCATCGCGCGCAGCGTTAGAAGTCACCCTTGACAAAGAATCCCGAGCCATCGATGCTCGGCCGCGACAGCGGTCCATGGCTTCGGCCGATGCGTGCGAACAGAAGACGAGAACCTATGAGAACAACAAGTTTGGTTGCGCGAGCACTTCGCTCCCTTCCCACAAATCCGGCATGAGCAGTTCGCAAGACCAGAAGCTTTCCCGCGGCGCCCTCATCGCGCTCGTCGTCGGGTCCATGATCGGTTCGGGCATCTTCGCGCTGCCCTCGGCGTTCGGCCGCTCGACCGGGGGCTTTGGCGCGCTGATCGCGTGGGCCATCGCCGGCACCGGCATGCTGATGCTCGCGCTGGTGTTCCAGACCTTGTCGCGGCGCCGGCCCGACCTCGACACCGGCATCTACGCCTACGCCAAGGCCGGCTTCGGCAACTACCTGGGCTTCGCGTCGGCCGTGGGCTACTGGATCGGCTGCTGCCTGGCCGATGTCGCCTGCCTGGTACTGATCAAGGCGACGCTGGGCCAGTTCTTCCCGGTCTTCGGCGACGGCTCGACCGCCGTGGCGATCCTCTCCGCATCGGTGATCCTGTGGGGCGTGCACTTCCTGGTGCTGCGCGGCGTCAAGGAAGCGGCGACGCTGAACACCATCGCCACCGTCGCCAAGATCGTGCCGATCGCCGTCTTCCTGGTGGTCGCGGTCGCCGGCTTCAAGGCCGACATCTTCGCCTGGAACTTCTGGGGCGGCGAAGAGCGCAGCCTGTCGAGCCTGGCGAACCAGGTCCGCAACACGATGCTGGTGACCGTGTTCGTGTTCGTCGGCATCGAAGGCGCCAGCGTCTATTCGCGCCACGCGAAGAACCGCGAGGACGTCGGCACTGCCACGGTGCTCGGCTTCCTCGGCGTGCTGTGCCTGCTCATCATGGTCACGATGTTCTCGTACGGCGTGCTGCTGCGCCCGGACCTGCAGGCGCTGCCGACGCCCGCGATGGCCGGCGTGATGGCCTCGATCGTCGGCCCCTGGGGCCTGGTCTTCATCAGTGTCGGCCTGCTGATCTCGATTCTCGGCAACTACCTGTCGTGGTCGCTGCTCGCCGCCGAGGTCCTGCATTCGGCGGCCAAGAACAACACCATGCCGAGCTTTCTCGCGCGCGAGAACGCCAACAAGGTGCCGGCCGCTGCGCTGTGGCTGACCAACATCGTGATCCAGCTCTTCCTGCTCGTGACCTGGTTCGCCGAGTACGCCTTCACGCTGGCGCTGAAGATGACGAGCTCGATGACGCTCATCCCCTACCTGCTGGTCGCCGCCTACGGGCTCAAGCTCGCCTGGACCGGCAAGACCTACGAGCGCGCCGGCGCGAGCCGCACCGGCGACGGGGTGCGCGGCGCGATCGCGACGGTCTATGCCACGGGCATGCTGTACGCGGGCGGCCCGAAGTTCCTGCTGCTGTCGGCGATCCTCTATGCCCCGGGCACCTTCCTCTATTTCCTCGCCCGGCGCGAACAGAAGGAGCGGATCTTCACCGGGCCCGAGATGGTCGTCTTCGGCGTGCTCGTGGCCGCTGCGCTGGGCGCGCTGTGGGCGCTGGTCTCCGGCGCGATCACGGTGTAGCGTGAGGACACCCATGCAGACCACCCCCTCGAGCCGATGGCTTGTCGCGCTTTCGCTGCTGCTGCCGCTGCCGGCACTGGCGCAGTCGGCCTCCACGTTGGAGGCGGTCAACATGCGGGCCGGCCCCGACCGTGCCTTTCCCATCGTGACCTGGCTGCCGGCACGCACGCCCGTGCGGGTGTTCGGCTGCACCACGCGCTGGCGCTGGTGCGACGTCGCCGCGGGCCGCAGCCGCGGCTGGGTCGATGCCCGCTTTCTCTCGAACGCGGTCCGACGGGCGCCGATCGTCAACTTCTCGGTGCCGACGTACTGGGATCGGCACTACCGCGGCCGGCCCTGGGACGTGAACCGCAACCAGTGGTCGAACTGGGGCTCGCCGTCGTTCCGGCCGCCGCCGCCGCCGCCATTGCGGCCGCCGGGCTCGCAGCCGCGTCCGCCGCAAGGCCCGCCTTCCTTCGGTCCGCCGCCCGGCAACCGCGGGCCGGCCGGATGAGTGCCACCTCGCAGACACCCCACAAGGAGAGCCCCATGCAACGCTACCTCTACATCGCGCTGATCGTGATCCTGGCCGGCATCGTCGTGCTGTTCAAGATCCAGAACCTGGAGTCGGTGACCGTCTCGCTGTTCTCGATGAGCATCAGTCTGCCGGTCTCGGTGCTGGTGCTGCTGATCTATGTCCTGGGTATGTTCACCGGTGGCTTCGTGCTGGGACTGCTGCGATCATTGGCGCACGGCGCGACGCGGCGGCCCTGAGGGCGAACGCCTTCCTTCTTCAATTTCCAACAAACTAGAAAGATCTGTATGAGCAATTTTTGGGACCTGATCCAACTCCTGCTGTCGACCTTCGTCCTCATCGTCTATCTGCTCATCCTGTTCCAGATCATCGGTGATCTGTTCCGCGATTCGGAGCTGGGCGGCGGGTCCAAGGTGCTGTGGATCATCGGGCTCGTCTTCATCCCGGGCCTGACGGCGATCATCTACATCGTCGCCCGGGGCCGCGGCATGGCCGAGCGGCAGCGCGCCAGCCTGCAGCGCGCCAAGTCCGACACCGACGCCTACATCCGCGAAGTGGCCGGCAAGTCACCGGCCGAGCACATCGCGGACGCCAAGGCCCTGCTGGACGCCGGGACCATCACGCAGGAAGAGTTCGCCCGGCTCAAGGCCAAGGCACTCAACTGAACTGAACTGAACTGGCCCCCACGCTCCCCGGGGGGGCCGCAGGCCGAATAGCCCTTCGGCGCTTGAAGGCGCGCGATCCAGGCCAAGATAGCGGCATGATTCCGTTTTCGATCCTCGATCTTTCGCCCATCACCGAGGGCAGCGATGCAGCCCAGTCCTTCCGCAACTCGCTGTCGCTGGCACAGCACGGCGAGAAGCTGGGCTACCGGCGCTACTGGCTGGCCGAACACCACGGCATGCCGGGCATTGCGAGCGCCGCGACCGCGGTGCTGCTGGCCCACATCGGCGCCGGCACCTCGACCATCCGCATCGGCGCCGGCGGCGTGATGCTGCCCAACCATTCGCCGCTGGTGATCGCCGAGCAGTTCGGCACCCTCGAGTCGCTCTACCCGGGCCGCATCGACCTCGGCCTCGGCCGCGCGCCGGGCTCCGACCAGCGCACCGCGCAGGCGTTGCGGCGCGACCTGCAGTCCGATGCCGACCAGTTCCCGCAGGACGTGGTCGAGCTGATGGACTTCATGTCGAAGGAGCCGCGGCAGCCGGTGCGCGCGGTGCCGGGCATGGGGCTCGAGGTCCCGGTATGGATCCTGGGTTCGAGCACCTTCGGCGCCCAGCTCGCGGCCCACCTGGGCCTGCCCTACGCCTTCGCCTCGCATTTCGCGCCGCAGCAGCTGATGCAGGCGATCCGCATCTACCGCGAGACCTTCAAGCCCTCGGCCCAGCTGGCCAAGCCCTACGTGATGCTGGGCTTCAATGTGTTCGCGGCCGAAACCGACGAAGAAGCCGAGTTCCGCGCCACGTCCTGGCAGCAGGCCTTCGTGAACCTGCGCAGCGGCCGGCCGGGCCGGTTGCCGCCGCCGGTGGCGGGCTACCGGGGCAAGGTCGGTCCGGCCGAGAACGCCCTGCTCGATTCGGTGCTGTCGTGTTCGGCGGTGGGCTCTGTGGCCACCGTTCGCGCCGGTATCGAGGCCTTCATCGAGCGCACCGGCGCGGACGAACTGATGATCACCTCCCAGGTGTTCGACCACCAGGCACGGCTGCGTTCCTACGAACTGCTGGCCGGCTTGCGACATCAGGCCGCAGCGGCCTGATTCCCCGCCGCGGGCACCGGGAGGCCCATGCTGGGACAATTCCAGCCCTATGGAAAAACAGCGCATCGTGGTGGGCCTGAGCGGCGGAGTCGATTCCGCGGTGACGGCGCACCTGCTGAAGCAGCAGGGCCACGAGGTGGTCGGCATCTTCATGAAGAACTGGGAAGACGATGACGACAGCGAGTACTGCTCGTCGAACATCGACTTCATCGACGCCGCCAGCGTGGCCGACGTGCTGGGCATCGAGATCGAGCACATCAACTTCGCGGCCGACTACAAGGACCGCGTGTTCGCGGAGTTCCTGCGCGAGTACCAGGCTGGCCGCACGCCCAACCCCGATGTGCTGTGCAACGCCGAGATCAAGTTCAAGGCCTTCCTCGACCACGCGATGCGCTTGGGCGCCGAGAAGATCGCGACCGGTCACTATGCGCGTGTGCGGCTCGACGCAGCGACGAACCGGCATGAGTTGCTCAAGGGGCTCGATCCGGCCAAGGACCAGAGTTACTTCCTGCACCGGCTGAACCAGCAGCAGTTGTCGAAGACGCTGTTCCCGGTCGGCGAGCTGCACAAGACCGAGGTGCGCCGGATCGCCGACGAGATCGGCCTGCCGAATGCGAAAAAGAAGGATTCGACCGGCATCTGCTTCATCGGCGAGCGGCCGTTCCGCGAGTTCCTCAACCGCTACATCTCGAAGGAGCCGGGCCCGATCCGCGACGAGCGCGGTCGCCAGATCGGCGAGCACCAGGGCCTGAGCTTCTACACGCTGGGCCAGCGCCAGGGGCTCGGCATCGGCGGCATCAAGGCCAAGGGGGCACAGCGCGGCGCCGGCGATCACGCGCCTTGGTTCGTGGCACGCAAGGACATGGCCGCCAACACGCTGTGGGTGGTGCAGGGCCACGACCATCCCTGGCTGCTGTCGCTGACGCTGGAGGCCGACGACGCGAGCTGGGTCTCGGGCAGCGCGCCGGGCGCCGGCGCCCTGGCGGCGAAGTCGCGCTACCGCCAGGCGGATGCTTCCTGCCGGCTGGGCGAGGGCGCCAACGGCGCCTTCCGCCTCGATTTCGACGAAGCCCAGTGGGCGGTGACGCCGGGACAGTCGGCCGTGCTGTACGACGGCGAGGTGTGCCTCGGCGGGGGGGTGATCTCGAAGGCGCTTCAGCCCATCGAGGGGTCGACCCGCACCAGTTCCAGGGGATAGCGCTTTCCGGCCAGATGGTCTTCCACGCATTGCAGCAGCAGGGGGCTGCGATGCCGCGCCGTGCTGGCGCGGATTTCATCGACCGTCATCCACAGCGTGCGCACGATGCCGTGGTCGAGCGCGCGCTCAGGTTCGAAGTCGCCCAGCGTGCCCGCGAACGCGAAGCGCAGGTAGGTGATGTCCTTGGGCTGCCGGATGCGGGCCAGGTAGATGCCGACCACGGCGGTCGGCGTGAAGCGGTGCGCGGTTTCCTCCAGGGTCTCGCGCGCGCAGCCTTCGGCAGGCGACTCGCCGGGGTCGAGATGGCCGGCCGGGTTGTTCAGCCTGAGCCCATCGGCGGTCTCTTCCTCGACCAGAAGGTAGCGGCCCTGCCGCTCGATCACGGCGGCCACCGTGACGTTGGGTTTCCAGCGCTGTGCCATGTTCAGGACTCCGTATCGGACGCCGGCGCCGCGCGCTCGACCGTGGACGGTTTCGGCAGCACCAGCGTGACGGTGCAGCCGGCATCGGCTGCGTGGTCGATCTCCATCGTTCCGCCATGGCGCTGCGCCACGGTGCGGACCAGCCGCGACTGTAGCCGGACCGGCGCGCCAGCCGTCGGCTCGCGCAGCGAGATGCGCCACCGCGGGCCGTCCGCGGCGACCCCGCAATGCAGCGCCGAGCCCGGTGGCGCGCGTTGCAGCGCATGGTCCAGCATGGCGTCCAGTGCGCGCGTGAGCAGGCCGCGGTCGGCCAGGCAGGGCGCTTCGTCGGGCACGGACGGCAACAGGATCCGGACGCGCTGCCGGGCGGCCAGGGCCCAGGCCGCGTCGACGACCAGCCGCAGCAGCGCAATCAGGTCGAGCGGCTCGACCTGCAAGGGCCGGGCCTGGGCCCGCGCCAGGGCCACGAAGCCGTCGGAGCGTTCGAGGCCGGCCTGCGCCTCGCGTTCGACGATCGGCAGCAGCGAGCCGTCCGCGAAGGCCTCGGGCCGCTGGCGCGCCAGGTCGAGCAGGGCCAGGATCGTCGCGCCGGATTCGCGCGCGTCGTGCGCGAGGAAGCGCAGCGCCTCGTCGCGCTGCCGTTCGGCCTGCCGCATCGGCGTGATGTCGATCAGCACGACCAGCCAGCCGCGGTGTCCCGCGTTGTCGTCGAAGAGCGGCAGGCAGCGCAGCAGCAGGCCGCGACCCTCGGCGTCCTCGCCTTCGCCGACGACCGGTCGTGGGCTTGCGCGCAGTGCAGCCCGGGGCAGCATCGGCGCACCGGTGCCGTGCCAGCGAAGCCCGTGCAGCAGCCGGTCCGCGTCCTGGCCCCGCAACTGTTCGCCGCTGCACTGCCAATGGCGCCGCGCCGCGGCGTTGGCGACCGCCACGCGGCCTTGCTGGTCGAGCATCAGGGCGGCATCGGGCCAATGATCCAGGCTGCCCGCCTCGTGGGCGTCCTGCGTCATTCCGCTGTGTCGGCCGGGGGATAGAGCGGTGCGAACTGGTCGGTTTCGAGCGGCTCCAGCCGGTAGCCCAGGCCATAGATGGCGGACAGCAGGAAACCGTTCGAGGGCTGCAGTTCGAGTTTCAGCCGGAGGCGGGAGATGTGGGTGTCGAGCGAGCGCGAAGGCGTCTCGGCGCCGATGCCCCAGACCGCCTCGCGCAGGTGTTCGCGCGACAGAAGGCGGCCGAGGTTCTGGAACAGGAACAGCGCCAGCTCGTACTCGCGCCGGCTGAGCTCGACCAGCCGGCCGTCGATCCGCAGGGTGCGCGTCGCGGGATGGAAGCGGTAGCCGCGGAAGCTGAGCTGGCTTTCGTGCCGTGCCGGATAGGCGCGGCGCAGCAGCGCGCGCACACGGGCCTGCAGCTCGGACACCCGGACCGGTTTGGTCATGAAGTCGTCGGCGCCGGCCGCCAGGCCCTCGATCAGGTCCTTTTCCTCTCGCCGGTTGGTGACGAAGAGAATGGGCAGCGAGCTGTTCAGGTCTTCGCGGATCCACCGGACCACCCGCGGTCCCTCGATGTCGGGCAGGCCCCAGTCGAGGATCAGCAGGTCGTAGGTTTCGTGGTGAAGGTCGCGCAGCAGCGACTTGCCGTCGCTGTAGCCATGGCACTCGTGGCCAATGACCTCCATGGTGTGGCGAATCAGTTCGAGCTGATACGCCTCGTCATCGAGCGCAGCGATTCGCATTCCATCCCCTGTTTCTCGTTGTTTTGAGAAGCCGGCTTCTGTGCGCCGGTCGTCCGATGACAGTGTACAGAGCGGCGCGCGAGCGACAAGGTCCTTCCGGCGTCTTCGGGTAAGCTCGGCGCGAATTCCAATGCTGCCCTGAGGAGAAGTCCATGCTGATAGGCGTGCCGGCCGAGACTGTGCCAGGCGAAACCCGAGTTGCCGTGACCCCGGAGACCGCGAAGAAGCTCGTGGCGCAGGGGCATGTGGTTCGTGTGCAGAGCGGGGCCGGGGTGGCCGCGAGCGTGACCGATGCGGCGTACCAGGCCGCGGGGGCCGAGATCGCGGATGCGGCGGGGGCCTTCGGGGCCGAGATCGTGCTCAAGGTGCGCAGCCCCGACGAGCGCGAGTGCGCGCTGATGAAGCCGGGCACGGTGGTCATCGGCATGCTGAACCCCTTCGACGGCGCCGGGCTCGAGCGCCTGGCGAGCGCCGGGCTGACGGCCTTCGCGCTGGAGGCCGCGCCGCGCACCACGCGCGCGCAGAGCATGGACGTGCTGAGCTCGCAGGCCAACATCGCCGGCTACAAGGC
>NZ_JBFREQ010000050.1:0-31096 GCF_052114385.1 Variovorax sp. M-6
TCCTCGCTGCGCCAAGCGCTCTCTGAACACCGACAACTGTTCCTCGAAAGGGAGGTCGAGGGAAATCACTTGAGGGCCTCGATTCTTCGAAAAACGCGGACCTGCGGAGGTCTTTAAGTATAGATAGATCGCCTATCAATGCTAGTTTTCTGTGCAGACGTGGAGCACAACGGCGGGATTGCAGTCGCCACTGAAAGCTTCGTAACCAAACGCCACAGCTCTCTTGCGTGAGTTCAGCGTGGTTCCGCGACGCTGAGGTGCGCTGCGCCTCCTCGAGCCAATGCATCGTCGGCGCTGGTAGCACAACATCCGCTCAGGCTGCATGCACGGCAACGAGCCAAAGCTGCGCGCCGCTGCGGCGTCGAGGTCCAGGTCACGTTGAAGGTGCCGGCCACGCCGACCTGCCTGACGGCAACGGCGCACTGCACCAATGCGTCTCGGAGCAGGGTGCTGATGGCGAACCACCTACAGGAACTGTGTGTAGCTTCCGATCCCGAGCCATGCGCACCGGCGAGATACCTGTCGCCGCTGGGCTTTGAATACAGGCCGGCGTTACCAGCGATGCCGGCACGGGAGTTTTCTCATGATGGCAATGACATCCGCCAACAGTGTGATTTCCTCTGAGCGTGTGGAAGGGACGACCGTCTACAACGTAGGCGGCGACAAGCTCGGTTCGATAGATGATCTGATGATCGACAAGGTGTCGGGTCAGGTCCGATACGCGGTCATGGAGTTCGGTGGTTTTCTGGGGATGGGCACAGACCGTTATCCGATCCCCTGGAGCATGTTGAGGTACGACACCTCGCGAGATGGCTATGTCGTGCCTTTGGAAAAAAGCCAGCTCGAGGGCGCGCCGCGCTACGGTCCTGACGCCGTGCCGGACTACGATGACGCGTATCGAGGCAGCGTAGACAAGTACTACGGTCTCTGATCGGCACCCTAGGAGCGTCTCAGGGGGTGGCCTCTGCCACGCTCCGCGGGGACGCTCGCGAGGGGGCCTGGCCTCCTGCTTTCGCGAGATCGCGTCGCCCATTCATCGGGGGTCATCTTTTCCGCAGGTACTCGCGCACCGGGCATGGCCCATTCCGCGCATCTGGCTGACAGAAAAAATCCCCGTTTCCGGATCACGCCCGGCGCGCTATCCGCATCTATGCGTTATCTACCTACAAGCGGTTGCGGCGCCATCGGAGCCTGTCCGCGGACTTGTCGATCTAGCGTGCCGGCATGCAACGATCGAATCAATCGCGACTGAAACTCCTCGCTCTGGGCTTGGCGGTGTTGGGGCTCGCCGCTTGCAACGAGCGGCCGGCGAACGAAGCCGAGCGGACTGCGGCCGCCGCAGCCAACAAGGTGGCCGAGCTGGCCGAAACGGCGCGCGACAAGACCCGGGCCTTCGTGACCTCGCCCGAAACCAAACGCGATGCCGAGGCCGTGAAGGACGCGATCGAGAATGCCGGCACCGCAGCGATGGCCGGCATCGACGATGCCGCGATCACCCTGTCGGTCAACAAGGCGCTGGCCAGGGACCCGGAGTTGAGCACGAGCCGCATCGAAGTCAAAACCCAGCGCGGCGTGGTGCACCTGAAGGGCCCGGCGCCGAGTGCGGAGGCCAAGGCCCGCGCCAGCGAACTGGCCGGTAGCGTCCAGGGCGTGACCACGGTCGACAACGGGCTCGAAATCAAGGCTATGTGAGACGGGTCAGTCTCCGGCCGGTGCCAGGCCCTCAGAGTCGAGCGGCGCCTCCCTCGCGCGGGCGCCGACCGTCGCTTGGCCCACTCACGAGTCATAGGGAATGTGATCGTCGCCCGCGGGGCGAGGGCGTTTTTCATAGTCCTCGAGCCAGGCCTTGAGGCGACGATCCAGACCCTCTTCAGCGGCCGCCTGGTTGGGAAAGTGGCCGGCCAGCGCAATGCGACACATGAAGGTCGTGCCTCTGTAGACGTCGATGTGGTAGCTGTGCATGCCGTCGAGACCGCCGTCGCTCTCGACCTTCATGTGCCATTCGGGTGAGGGGAACGGGGGCGTTCCGTCCGCGTCAATGGGATTGTTGTCGGACATCTTGACTCCCTAGCGCGTCGGTGACTCCGCGTTCGCTGGACGTGATGCGCGCCGCCCCGGTGGGGACAGCGTACTCCCAAGCGACACCCTGTGGAAGCCCTTCGCATCGTTCTGTCGGCCGCCTGAAACGGGGCGCGATTTCGTCCGGCAGACAGGTTCAGCGCTGTCTGACGGGACTTCAACTGCTGAGGCCACACACTGTGCCAAAGGCGGAAAGCAGCGAAGAATCGGACGGGCGCCGGTGCTGGAAGGGGCGCGTCATCCGCCTGAGAGAGCTTCCGAGGCAGCCCTCGGATGCCGGTGACCCGTCCGCCCGAATTTCAGCAACATTGGGGAGATCGGTCATGTCGATGGAACTGCTCCAGGCACTCGCCGATGCGGAGATGCCCCTTGAGATCGTCAACCCGGTGGTTCACGAGGAGCTCAAGATTCTTCACGCCGCTGGGCACATCATCTGCAGCTTTCCCCCGACCGGGACCGTCCAACCTGCGCAGGTCCACATGGTCACGGCGCTGGGTCGCAAGGCGCTGAGGCACTTCGGACCGAAATCTGCGTTTGGCCGGCTCGGGCGCCATGAAAAAGCCCGCCCAAGCGGGCAAGCATCGCCATCCGACGCGCGAGACGATCCGCCGAAGGTCTGAGTCAGCGGCCTTCCGAGGCCGGACGCGCTCGCTTCCTACGTTCCGGTCCGTGCGCGGGCCGGAGCATCGCCTTCCCTTTACTTTCAAACCCACGGAGTTCCACGATGCCCACCACCACCAAGCGCGCCGCGCCCGATGCTTGCAGCCTTCTCGACGCGGATCACCGGAAGGTGAAGAAGATGTTCGGCGACTACGACGCCCTCGTCAGGTCGAAGACTGCCAGTGCGGCCCAGAAGAAGCGCGAACTCGCCGCCGAGATCTGCATGGAGCTGACCGTGCATGTCCGCGTCGAGGAAGAGATCTTCTATCCCGCGCTGCGCGGGGCCATCAAGGAGACCGAGCTGCTCGACGAGGCAGAAGTCGAACACGGCACCGTCAAGGAGCTGATCGCGCAGCTCGAAGCTGCGACCGAAGCGGACGACATGTTCGATGCCAAGGTCAAGGTCCTCGGCGAGTACATCGATCACCACGTGAAAGAAGAGCGCAACGATATCTTCGTGAAGGCGCGCGCCGCTCGCGGCCTCGACCTGGTCGGAATGCGCGGGCAGCTCGCCGCCCGCAAGCAAGAGCTGATGGACGAGTTGGCGGGTGCGACGGTCTGATCGCCCGAGGCAAAGAATGGACACGCATGAGACGCAAGGCGCGGGCGGCTCCCCGACCGTCGAGACGCTCACCGAGCGCAACATCGAGTCCATTCTGTGTCTGGAGGACAAGGCGCGCGCAGCCAAGCCTACGTTCTACAGGATGGTGTCCGCCGTGGCCGCGTTTTGCGGCACGGTGAGCTTTCTGTGGATCAACGTCGCGGTGTTCGCGGCTTGGATAGCACTCAACGAAGTGGGGATCAAGTTCGATCCCTATCCCTTCACCTTCCTCCTGTTCCTCGTCTCCCTCGAGGCAATCTTCCTGTCCATTCTCATCCTGATCAGCCAGAACATGGCGGCCGAGGAGAACGAGCGCCGCCATCACCTGGACTTGCAGATCAACCTGCTGAACGAGCGGGAGATGACTGCGTTGCTGCGTCTGGTCACCCAGGTAGCCACCAGACTCGGGGTCGAGGGCGATGCGCAGCGCGAGGTACGGGCGCTGACGGAAGACACGAATCCAAGCGCGGTGCTTCACCAGATCGTGCGTGCGGAAAATGCACATGATCGGTAGACGGCAAGAGGTTCCCTATGAAGGCCAGAGTCGGAGGTGGTTCGGGCCTGCAACGCACCTCTTCGGGCGCATGGCCAGCCGGGCGTAGGCCATTGCTATGCTCGCAGCATGCAGCAAGAGCGACTTTTTCTGCGGCTGGACGACGATCCTTTGTATGCGCCAGAGACGACGGTCCCCGCAGGCACACTGCGCGAGCTTGCCGTGCCTGCGGTGCTCCAGGCGCAAATTTCCCACTTGATCGCTTACGAGGAGCAATTGCCTGAGGATGCAATGGTGAACGAGCGGGTGCTGCCCGATGGCGCGTTGCGCCTCATCTTCGAATTCGGCGCTGGGGCAGTTCAAGTGGCAGGTCCCAATGTTCGACCCGTGCTGCTGTCCATGCGCGGACACGTGCAAGGCTTGTCCATGACGCTGAGGCCGGGCGCCGCCCTGGCCCTGTTCGGGGTGCCGGGGCATGAACTTACCGGTCGCATCGTGGACTGGGACTCGCTCGTCGCCGCCCGCCACCGCGGTCTCCGCGTCCAACTGCAGGAGGCGAACTGCGACACCCGGCGCGTCGAGATCCTTCTGTCCGCCCTTCACGCCATGCTTCGCCCGGTGGATGCGGCGGACCTGTGCAAGGTGATGCAAGCCGCGACGCTGCTGCGTCCCGCCGGGGAAGCGCGACGCATGGCCGTCGTCGCCGCCGCAGTCGGCGTGGGCGAGCGGCGCCTGCAGCAGATCTTCCGGATGCAGCTGGGCCTGTCGCCGCGCACCTGGAGCAGGCTCGCCCGCATGCATGGTTGCTTCCGTAGGCTACGCCAAACCAGTCCGCCGCGCTGGAACGAGCTTGCCTTGGCGTGCGGCTTCTACGACCAGCCGCACCTGGTCAACGAGTTCCAGGCGTTCTGCGGCCTGACGCCCCGGCAGTTCCTGCAGCGCCGCGGCGTTTCGGGATCTTCCAAGACAGCGGACTGATGCGGCGCCATGATCCTCCAATGGCAATACAGAACGAGGAATGCATGGCGGAACTGAAAGACTGCATCGCGGTCGTCACGGGCGGCAGCCGCGGGGCTGGGCGTGGAATCGCGATCGAACTTGGCGCCGCCGGCGCAACCGTTTACGTCACAGGGCGCAGCACGCGTGAAGAGCCGGCACAGAGTTACGACCAGCTGATGTCCGTGTCGGGGCTGACGCAGGTGCCGGGCACCATCGACGACACGGCGGAGGAAGTGACTCGCGCCGGCGGTCGTGGTATCGCAGTGCGCTGCGACCATACGCTGGAGGCCGATGTGGCGGCCTTGTTCCACCGGATCGACGAAGAACAGGGCCGGCTGGACCTGCTAGTCAACAACGCCTGGGGTGGGCACGAGAACTTCGACGGCATCCTCCAGTCACCATTCTGGGAACGGCCCTTGACGCACTGGGAATCCATGTTCGATCGGGGTGTGCGCAATCATGTGATGGCCAGCCACATGGCGGCGCCCATCCTCGTACGTCAAGGCAAGGGCTTGATCGTCACCACCACCTTCTGGGACCGGGACCGCTATATGAAGGGCAACCTGCTGTACGACCTGGCCAAGACCTCGATGACGCGCCTTGCCTTTGGCATGGCGCAGGAGCTGAAGTCACATGGCGTGGCATCTGTCGCGGTGTCGCCGGGCTGGATGCGCACGGAGTTCGTGCTGGCCTGCCACGACACCGACGAAGCGCGCTGGCGCGAGCGCCCGGAGCTTTCAGGTACCGAGTCGCCGCGCTACGTGGGGCGCGCCGTCGCAGCACTTGCTTCCGACCCCGACATCATGATGAAGACTGGCCGCGCACTGCGCGTAGGCGACCTCGCACGCGAGTATGGCTTCGCCGATGTGGACGGCCGCGTGGTGC
The DNA here is from genome assembly GCF_052114385.1 of Variovorax sp. M-6. Taxonomy (NCBI): domain Bacteria; kingdom Pseudomonadati; phylum Pseudomonadota; class Betaproteobacteria; order Burkholderiales; family Comamonadaceae; genus Variovorax; species Variovorax sp. M-6. The sequence goes on from NZ_JBFREQ010000050.1 coordinate 5,718, forward strand.
CTCCCTTCGAGTTGGACGCTTGAACCGCCCATTGATGCCACCGGACGGGGTGCCGGGAGTGCATTTCTTCGGCGTCGCCCGTGAGCGAGACGAACCGCCTATCGTCAATCGACCCCGCGGACTACGACCGCTGGCTGACATGCCCACTGGCAGAGGCGCCGACGTTCTTCAAGCAGTGAATTGGGCACCTGGATACGTTCCTCTCTCCGCTGCCGCCGCGGGCACCGAAGACCCACAGCGGGAAGGTCGTCGTTCCGCCGTCGCCGCCCGACATGCGGGATCCGGACAAGCCTGTGGAGCGTCTGGAGCATGAGGGCCGCGGGGGGATTGGCACGCCGGACCAGCGTGGCGCTCTCCGCTGATGTCTACTCTCTGCTACGCCCCCGGAGGGCTAGGGAGTTACACCATGTCCCTTTTCTGGGAGGCCGCCGAAGCCTTGGTCGCCGACTATTTGAACGGACGCACCTTGCCGGAGGCTGTGCACAAAGCCGCAGTGCAAGCCGCCCGAACGCGCCTACTCAATGGGGATGTGCCTATCCTTGATGAGAAGCTGCGTAGCGATATTGACAGCGAGGCGAGCAAGCCGACTTCGCCTTGAGCTACAAAGCTCCAAGGGATCTGACGAGCCGGTCGAATCATCGACGCGATTGCGCCGAGTGCTAACCTGGTTCAAAAGGGGCTAGGTTGCCGACGCGCGTACATTGCCTAGACGTTCAGCCGCTGCGTCATAGGACCCGCCACAGTCCTTCAGGATCCGCTCCACGTGCGCTCTTTCGCCTTCCCTGTCCGGTTCAGACTGGATTTTGCGGACGATCGCTTGCGAACCGTGGATGACCCAGATGGGGCCCCGTTGCGGGCTGAGGAGACACTGGAAATGGCCGGCCCACCGTTCGAGATCACTCCCTTGCGATCTCGATAGGCGGACCGAGCCCTTATGCTTAAGGCAAGGCAGGCGACCTGGGGAACCAGGACGTTGTAGTCCTTGCCCAAATACGTTGGCGGGATTCGCGTCGCTACGCCACTCTCGTCCTGTGCGCGGAACGTCGAGCCCCCATCGAGCAAGGGCATAGTGGTCACGAGACCCGTGTAGGTCACGCCTGGGATTGCGGGGAAGGCCACGGCGTCGAAGCCACGCGCTAGAAGGAGCAACTCGACTTGCCCCGAAGGCCAAGCCTCGTTCGCAGCGTCAAGTTCTACTCGCTCGAATTTTGAGCGGCCCGAGACAGGCTGGCTCTACCAGGCTCCGAGGCGCCACCGCGACAGAACCCAATGAAGTCGTATGCAGCCGGGCGCTGGAGTTGCTTCGCACAACACCGGTTGGGTCGACATGAGGAAGGAAGCTCGATCCAGCCACGATCCGATCAGCGCGTTCGACCATCCCCTCCAGGTTTCTGCGTTCGCCGAGTACCAGATGTCGATTTGTACGAGGCCGCAAGACATGAGCCTTGAGACGATTGGATAGGTTTTCTGGATAATCTATCCAGCCAACGATGGCTGATCTCCCGAGCGGTGCTGTCTAGACTCGATTCTTCGTCACACGCACTCAAGGAGACTGATTTGGCAGATCATTCCATCAAGGGCAAGACCGTGCTCATCGCAGGCGGCGCTAAAAACCTCGGTGGACTGATCGCCCGCGATCTGGCGCAGCAGGGTGCCAAGGCTGTCGTCATCCACTACAACAGTGCGAGCAGCAAGGCTGTTGCCGCTGCAACCGTTGCAGCGGTCAAGGCCGCGGGCGCCGAGGCGGTGGCGATCCAAGCCGATCTGACGACGGCCGGCGCCGTCAAGAAGCTGTTTGCCGACGCTGTCGCTGCGGTCGGCAAGCCGGACATCGCCATCAACACAGTTGGCAAGGTGCTCAAGAAGCCCATGGCTGAGATCAGCGAAGCCGAGTATGACGAGATGACGGCCGTCAATTCCAAGACCGCTTTCTTCTTCCTCAAGGAAGCCGGCAAAAATCTCAACGACAACGGCAAGATCTGCACTGTGGTCACGTCGTTGCTGGGCGCGTTCACGCCGTTCTACGCCGCTTATGCCGGCACCAAGGCGCCGGTGGAGCACTACACCCGCGCAGCGTCCAAGGAGTTCGGTGCGCGCGGAATTTCCGTGACAGCGGTTGGCCCGGGACCGATGGACACTCCGTTTTTCTACCCGGCCGAAGGCGCCGACGCGGTGGCTTACCACAAGACGGCTGCAGCGCTGTCGCCGTTCAGCAAGACGGGGCTGACTGATATCGAGGACGTGGTTCCGTTCATTCGCCACTTGGTCAGCGACGGCTGGTGGATCACCGGCCAGACTATCTTGATCAACGGCGGCTACACCACCAAGTAGGGCGGCTCGGCCACAGGAGTCTTCGCCATGGCCAACTGGTTCCAATCGATCCTCGACGCACAGCAATCGCAATTCCTCAGCGACGCCACCGCATTCCGCGAGTGGCGCACGAGCAGCTCGACCGCATGGAGCGAGTCCAGCGCGATTCTGAATCGAAGCAAAAAGAGGGCATCGATATGCATGTGCTGTTGGTGATGGGGGGCGGTTTGGTCCTTCTGGGTGTTTTCGTCCTGTTCGGCTGGCTCTGGGGTGCGAACGCCGCGGGCATGGCTCTAGCGGCCAAGGCCTTCGTGCCGGCGTGGGTGCTGATGGCGGCTGCCAACATGTGGGTGGGTGTCACCCACGCGGGCTACAGCGCGCGCGAGGAGTTTCCAATCCTGCTACTGGTCTTCGCCGTGCCCGCCGTTGTTGCGGGCATCGCGGTCTGGCGCCTTTCGCAATCGTGAATCACGGGGCGACGATGCTGTCGAACGACCGGCGCTTTCGCGAGCGCGACGATTGGGTGGACACGCCCGAGGCTTCAGCGTGGTCACCACTTTGAAGGATGGACTGGTGGTGGGCGTGAGGTCGGCGCCGCGCAACCCGCACAACGGCCACACGCTGGCCGAGCGACTCGAGCAGGTGGGCAGATGAAGATGGACGGGCGCCTGGGGTGCAACCCGCTCCAAGGTCAACTCGGCGATGCAATCCGCGCGCTGATTTGCGGTGCCGGCGCCGCTTATGGCGAGCGCTTCATCCGAGCTGCCAATGCTGGATGAACCGACTTGTCCAACGCGCCGGTTGGCACATCTACGAACCACCTCGCACACAAAAAATCAAGCAGCCCCGCGGTATCGGGAGAGCCCGGCTCTGTTCCACAAGCGGCCATGCGATTGGCCGGGATGCGGCATCCATCAAATAAACAAGTCAAGATGAATTTGAATCTGGGAACTGCTGCATTCTTCACGGCTCTGGTGGAATTCGTCCTTGCCGCTGGCATGTTGGCGCTGTGGGCAAAGGAAAGATCACGCTATTTGATTTTCTGGTCTTTCGGCTTCTTTGTCTTCGGGATCGGATCTTGGTTGCTCATATTGAGGGGAAGAATTCCGGACTTTTTCTCCATCCTCGTCGGGAATCTCTTCACAACACTAAGTTCAGTTCTGTTCTACATCGGTATCTGCCTTTTCTTCGATCGGCGCCGCTCGTGGTTGCCTTGGATGGTAGGGGCATTGAGTTTGGAGATGGCATTGTTGGCCTACTACTCCTATGTCACATATGACACCGCGGCACGTGTCTACGTGTATGGCGCGGCCCAGTCCCTGATCGCCCTGATGACTCTTCAAACACTTTTCACAATGGGTCGTGGGCGAGGGGGGAATATCAATCTCGAAGTCATTGCCGTGGCCGTGTTGGCGCTGGTGGCTCATGGCGCGCGTTTGGTCGGCACCCCTTTTTATCCCGTGCCACAAGATTTTCTGGCTTCAGGGAATTTTCAGACCCTGCTTGCCTTTGGTTTGAAATTGACTCACATAGGCTACGCCCTTGCATTCGGAAACATGCACGCATCCGCTTTGCATGCGGATTTGCGCGTAGCCCTTGCCGACATCAAGGCAAAAGCCCGGCAGAAAGTCGAAGTCTTGGGCTACATCGGCCATGATTTGCGTGCACCGCTTGCGACGATCAGCGGATATTCCTCACTCTTGCTCAACAATGCACACGAAAAGCAACGCAAACATCTGCTGACCATCCAGCGTAGCGTCAAATACCAACTCAACCTGATCGACGAACTGCTGGAATATGCCAAGGCAGAGCTGCAACCGCTGACTGTCCAACCCGTCACCATCGACCTGCTCCTCCTGCTGGACGACATTTCTGAATACGCTGTCGCGCTGTGCTCACAGCAGAACAACCGTTTCCGCTATCACCCCTGCGGCCGAATGCCTCGGCAGATCAGCCTGGACGGAAAGCGCTTGCAGCAGGTGCTGCTGAATCTGCTGTCCAATGCCGCCAAGTTCACGCACGACGGCGTGGTGACTCTGTCGGTCACGGCCGAACCAGAGGAGCGAGCCTGTGTCCTGAGCTTCGCTGTCAGCGACACTGGAATGGGGGTCGACATGAGTCGGAACGTCGATATTTTCGGCGCGTTCCAGCAAATGCAAGCCGCGAGCGGTAGCACTGGATTGGGCCTGTTTATCGCACAGCGCATAGTCTCGGCCATGGGTGGATCGCTTAGCGTGGCCAGCATCTCGGGCCAAGGCGCCACGTTCTCTTTCGTGCTTTCGGTGCCGAGCGATGTATCCGACGCGGACTGGTCCGTCGTCGCGCAGCGGGAGATAGAACCTAGCGAGCCATCACCGAAGCCCACGATGCCCCGAAATCTCATGCCGGGGGATCGAGCTCTGGACGAACTCGCCAGCCTGGCCCTTCATGGCCGCTTCACTGATATCGAGCACTGGATCGAACGCCATGCCGGTGAAGCGGCAAATGCGCCGTTCATTGCCGTACTTCTTGACCTGCTGGAGCGCTTGGACTTCCACGGGGTTCGCGCATTGGCGTTGCGCGGTAGAAGTGATTCGAGCGCATAGATCAGGTTTCACAGTGTATTGGCGTCGAAGGGACCCTCCAGTCCATCGGAATTTGAGCTGCGATCGGCCTCATGCCGTGCCCTCGAGATGGGGTTCCATCAATTGGGAGAACCACTCCACGAATGCGACTAGACGTCGTGAGCGCTGGCGCCGATGCGGGTACAGCAGCGAGACCGGCATCGAGGCCGCACGGTGAGCCGGCATGACCTCGACCAGCTCACCCCGGTCCAACAGATGCTGTACATCGAAGCGGGGGATCTGGATCAGCCCGGTGCCGGCGCGGCAACTGGCAATATAGTTTTCGGCGTTGTTCACGATCACGCGACTGGGTAGCGACATAGCCTGTGCATGGCCCAAGGCGTCCAGATGTTCCCATGGCACTTCCCGGCCACTGGACGGCGATGCGTAGCCCACCGCCCAGTGCCCCCTCGCCAGATCCTCCGGTTTCTCCGGCATGCCGTGTTCCCGCAAGTAGATCGGACTGCCGCAGTTGACCAGAGCGATATGCCCCAGGGGACGAACCACCAGACTGCTATCGTGCAGGGTTCCGACGCGCACCGCGCAGTCCACGCCTTCCTGAATCAAGTCGATGGCTCGGTCGGTGGAGCCGAGCATGAGCTTCAGCCGCGGATAACGACGCAGCAAGCCCGGAAGCGCCGGCGCGATGAGGCGTCGGGCAATGCGGCTGGGCACATCAATCCTCAGCTGGCCGGCGACTTGTCGTTGGCTGCTTTGGAACAGGTGCTCGACATCTTCGGCATCGGCCAACAGCGGCCGCAAGCGTTCGAGCAACTGTGTGCCATCCGCCGTCAGGTGAACTTGACGTGTAGTCCGGTTCAACAGGCGGGCACCGACCTTCTCCTCAAGCTGCTGAATGGCGGCAGACACTGTGGCCCGAGGTATTTCCAGCGCATTTGCCGCTTTGATGAAGCTACCCATCTCGGCCACTTGCACGAAGACGCGATATTGATCGAGCTTGTCCATCCCCGTATTTAAACCTGGGAACGATGTCAGACCCGGGAAGAAGACCGTGGCATGTGCTCCCGTCCATGCTCTGCAGCCTCCGCGCCATCGGTCAGCCTTCCGTTCAAAACGGCACCGCGCTGGGAACGCAATGCCCTGGTGGCGTGCCGCTGGCAGCGGCCAGTGCCGCTCACCGGGTGCTCAGCGCCGCGCCAGGTCAAGGCACTGCTGGCGGCGCCAGACGGCTTCGCGCACCGCCTGGCTCTCATCGAACACCACCTTGTACTGGCACACGAGATAGTTGCGCGACTGCGGCATGAGGAACTTGAAGTTGTAGTCCCACTCGGTCCCGCGAGGACCGCTCTGCTGGTTCAGGGGTTGCCCCAGCATCGCCTGGACCTGCGCCTGCGGCAGGCCAGCCTTGACCGCCTGGAAGCGCTCGGGCTGCGACACCACCCCATCACGCAGGAAAGGCTCCTTGAAGTCGGGACGGCGCGCCTCGACGTCGTGGTACGACAGCTTGTCCGGGTTGCTCACGGGGTCTACCGGGTTGTCGCGCGCCAAGCCGGGCGCAGCGGCGCACAGGAGGGCAGCCGCCAGGATCGCGGAGGCGAGGGGGGACGTCGTATTGGTCAGATTCATGTTCATGGCTCCTCTTTCGATCAAGATTGGGTTCGCTGCTCGCTGCGCAGCACGGATTGAGAGCGATCGCGATTTCATCGCTCGCGCATCGCCTCGCGCACCTTGTGCAGCGGCTTGGTCAGGTAGTCCCACACGGTCTTGCGCCCGGCACGGATGTCGGCCGTGGTCACCATGCCGGGCACGATCGGCATGCGGCGGCCCACCTTGTCGACCAGCACATCGGAGTCGGTGCGCACCAGCACGGGGTAGTACACGATCTCGGGCTTCACCTCGTCACGCAGCGTGTCCGGCGCGATGGTGAGCACCTGACCTTTCAGACCGCCGTAGACCGCGTAGTCATAGGCCGTGACCTTGACCAGCGCATCCTGGCCGGGCCGGATGAACGCGATGTCGCGCGGGGAGATGCGGGCCTCCACGAGCAGCTGGTCGTCCAGCGGCACCAGTGTCATCAGCGATCCGTTGGGCGGCACCACGCCGCCGATGGTGGTCACCTGCAGGCTCTTGACGATGCCGCGCACCGGCGAGTGCAGCGTCAGGCGCTCCAGCGAATCGGCGCGCCCGCGCACCACGGAAGACAGCGACTTGACCTCCGCGTCGGCCTTGGCCAGCTCCTCTCGGCTCTTGACCATGTAGCCCGAGCGCGCTTCGGCGACTTTCATCTCCAGGTCCGCGCCCTGGCGCTGCAGGCGTATCAGCTCCACGGTGCTGGCCGCACCGCTGGCCAGCAGCGACTGGGTGATGCTCAGTTCCTTCCTCACCAGCGACAGCGATTGGTTCAGCCCGGCCAGCGTGTCGCGCAGGCTGGTGCGTCGAGAACGGAAAAGGGCCGTCTCGGCGGCGACCAGCTGCGGGTAGGCCTTCAGTTCGTCTGGGAATCTCAGCGCGTCCTGCTCCTCGACCTCGGCGCGCAGCCGCACGCTGCTGGCCAGGGCCGCGCGGTAGCGGGCAGCGGTTTCCTCCACACTGGACTCGCCGCGCGTCGGGTCGAGTTGCCCGAGCACCTGCCCCTTCTCGACGATCTGGCCTTCGCGCACATGCAGTTCGGTGAGGATGCCGCCCTCCAGCGACTGGATGCGCTGTTCGCGCGAACTCGGGATCACCTTGCCTGTCCCGCTGGAGACCTCGTCGATCTCGAGGAACCAGGCCCAGGCGAAGAACGCCACCAGGCACAGCGCCACCATCCACACCACCCGCCCGGAACGACTGGCCCGGACCTCGTCCATCTCCCAGGCACCGCCGGCTTTGAGTGCCGCCGTCATGCGGGACTCCCGTCGGCTGCCTGGCGCAACCGGGCCATCACCTCGTCGCGCGCGCCGTCCATGACGATGGCGCCGGCGTTCACCACCAGCACGCGTTCCACGGCCTGGAGCACCGCGGCGCGGTGCGTCGCCACCACCAGGGTGCGTCCTGGCGGCAACGCGGCCAGGTTCCGGATCACCTCGCGCTCGGCCACCTCGTCCAGGGCGGCTGTCGGCTCGTCCAGCAGCAGCACGCGCGGCTCGCGCAGCAGCAATCGGGCCAGCAACAGGCTCTGCCGCTGGCCGCCCGACAGGCCCAGCCCGCCTTCCTGCACCCGGTGGTCCAGGCCCGTGGGCAGTTCGCGCACGAAGGCCCACGCGCCGGTGCTCTGAAGCGCCGCCACCAGTTCGGCATCGGTCGCATGTGGGGCACCGAGCTGGAGGTTCTCGCGCAGCGTCCCATGGAACAGCCGCGCATCCTGCGCCAGCAGGCCGACGTCGCGCCGCACGTCGCCCGGATCGATGTGCGCAATGGACACCCCGTCCAGCAGCATCGTGCCTGTCCTGGCCGCCAGCAAGCCAGACAGGGCCTGCAACAGCGTGGACTTGCCTGCGCCGTTACGGCCGAGCACGGCAATGCGCTCTCCCGGACGGATCCGAAGCGCCTTCACCTGCAGCGCGGATGTCTGGCCGTCGTGGCTGAACACCGCATCCCGCAGCTCGTAGTCGCCCTCGACGGCCGGGCGATGGATGCGCGACGCCTGCGGCGCGTGGTCCACCGGCAGCTTCATGAGCTGATCCAGCGCTTGGGCAGCCACCTTCGCCTGCTGCCAGCGGTTGAGCACCTGCGTCACGCTGGCCAGCGGCGCCAGCATGCGGGTCGCCAGGATCGAGGCGGCTACCAGCACGCCGGTGCTCATGTGCCCGTCCATGACGAGTGGGGCGCCGAAGAAGACCACGCAGGCGAAGGCGCCGCCCTGCACGGTCTGCGACCAGTTGTTCAGCGCATTGAGCAGCTCACGCAGCTTCAGGCCCGAGTCCGCATTCACGGCGTTGTAGTGATTCCACTGGTTCTGGAAGCGCGGCTCCGCCTGGAGCACCTTGATGTCGTCGATGCCCTGCACAGCTTCTACCAGCATCGCGTTGCGCAGCGACGATTCCCGCATTCCGGCCTGGGCCAGTGTCCTCAGGCGGCGCTGCGCCAGCAGGCTGGGCACCAGCAGCAGGACGCAGGCGACCAGCGGCACGGCCACCATCGGGCCGGCAATGAACCAGAAGATCGCGCAAAACAGCAGGAAGAACGGCAGATCCGCCGCCGCCACCACCGTGGTGGAGGTGAGCATCTCGCGCACCGGCTCCAGCTCGCGCAACTGCGAGATGAAGGTGCCCGTGGCGCGCGGGCGCGCGGTGCTGCGTACGCGCAAGGCATGGCCGAATACGCGATCGGAGATGCGCAGGTCGGCGCGCTTGCCCAGCACGTCGGTGATGCGCATGCGCGCCGAGCGCATCACCCAACTCGCCACGATCGACAGCAGCACGCCGCCGAACAGCACGTACAGCGTCGGCAGCGACTGTGCGGGCACCACGCGGTCGTACACCTGCATCGAGAACAAGGTGCCCGCCAGCGCCATCAGGTTGTAGGCCAGCGATGCGACGAGGATGTGGGCGTAGGGCCGCCAGTCGGCCAGCACGAGGCTGCGCATCCAGTGTGGCTCCACCGGCCGGATGTAGTCGTCCACCCGCGAATCGGGCGCCGACTGTGCTGGCCGCAGCACGGCCATGGCCTGCACTGCCGGCTGGAGTTCCTCGATGGTGCGCACGCTCTCGGCGCCCTGGTCGCCGCTGAAGGCCAGCCGCAGGCCGTGCGCGGTGATGGCCGTGACGACCGCCACCTGCCCGTCGTCGAGTTGCAGCACCACGGGCAGCCGCCAGGGACTCAAGTCCTCCAGCCGTGGCGCCACGCGATGCACTGCCAGGCCTGCCTGTCGCGCGATCTGGCGCACGCCTTCGTCCAGGTCCTGGCCGCCGCTCCAGCCCGCGGCCACCCGGATGCGTTCGCGCGACGCGTCTATCTTGTAGTGGGCCGCGACGCCCAGGACGGCATCGACCCAGCCCGACAGCAGCACGGGCCGGCGCGCCGCGGCGAGTTCCTTCGGCGTCGCCGCGGTCATGGCGGGCCTCCTTCGAACGCGCCAGCCACGTCGGTCAAGCCAAAGGCGTCGCGCAAGCGGCCGGACTGGTAAAGGCACTCCATCGCCAACCGCTGCAGTTCGTGCGCGCTTTGCACCCGGTCGAAGCGCGCGGCGTGGAACTCCTGCTCGGCGTTGAGCAGGTCCAGCAACGAGCGCGAGCCAAGTTGCAGGTACTGCTCGCGGTACAGGTCGCGCGTGAGGCGCGTGCTCGCCGCCCGGTCGTTCAGCACCGGCATGCGTTGCGCATGGTCCTGCGACTGGGCCTGCGCATCTGCCAGCTGTTGCCGCGCGCTCAACTGCGCGTGGGCCAGCGCGGCCTCGGCCGCCTCGACGACGCGCACGGCTGCGCGCTGGCGGGCCTGACTGCGCCCGCCCTCGTACAGTGGCGCGGAGAGATTGACCATCAGCGAAGAGACGTTGCTTTGCTGGCCTGGCAGCCGCGAACCCGCGTTGAGCCCGCGGTTGACGGACCCTTCCAGCGAGAGGGTGGGCAGCAGCTGCGCATCGGCGCTGCGCAGCGCCGCGCGCGCCGTGTCCAGATCGGCCTGCGCGAGCTGCACCGAAGGCGGCAGCAAGCCGACCAAGGCGCCGGCCCGCGCCCCGCAGGCGCCCTCCAGTGTCGCCGGCGCCTCACCGGCAATGCCGGCCGGCATCGTGCCCTGGGTCAGGTTCATGAGGTTCAGGCGCCAGCGCTGCGCCTGTGCCTCAGCGCTCAGCAGCTGCGTGCGGGCCGCCTCCAGGCGAGACTGCGCCTGTGCCACGTCGGACTGGCTGGTTGCGCCCTTGGACTGGCGCTCGCTCACCAGCGCAGCCAGGGCGCGCACGCCGTCCACCTGCGCCTGCGCCACATTGCCCATTGCCTGTTGCCGATGGACCTCGACCCAGGCCTGGGCCGTGTCGCGTGTCACGTTGTCGATGGCGAGCAGGACGCGCGCGCGCGCCGCCACGGCGGCGCCCTGCGCCTCGTCCACGGCGCCCTTCACCTTGCCGAAGTCGTACAGCATCTGCGACACCCACAGCGAGGCCTGATGCGCCTGTCGGCCGCTGTACCCGTCGATCGGGACATTGCCGGAACTGGAACTGATCCCCGCGTTCACCTGCGGGTAGTAGGCCGAGCGCGCCGCGTCGATGAACTCGTCGGCCACCAGTGCCTGCCCGGCGGCATTGCGCACCGAGGGATGAGAAGCCGCTGCGATGCGGACGGCCTCGTTCATGCCCAGCGCGCGGGCGCTGCCTGGCGGCAGCGCCGCCTGTGCACCGGCGGCTGCCGGCCACAGCAACGCCGCCCCCAGCGCCGCCACGGGCGCACAGCGGACCCTGCGGGTCGATCGAGCGAGCATGCGTGCGATCAGGCGTGAAGGATGGCCTGGTGATGCAACTGGTCGTCCAGTGGGCTCGCGGGCAGGGGAGCATGGAAAGCCGCGTCGGTGCTGTACATGTCCGGCGCGCTCGAGCCGGCCGGCATGGCAGTGCCCTTCGGCAACGGCGGGAACAGCGTGTCGAGGCTGCCGCTCGCATGATCGCCGAACAAGTCGGCCCACGCCGGCAACGAGGCGGTGTCGCTCTGTGCGCTGAAGCCCGTCAGGGCAGGGGACGCATTGACCAGGAAATCGAAAGTGGAGGTCTTCGCTACGTCCACGCCCTCCTGGGTCGTGGCCGTCAACGTCACGTTGTGGCTTCCAGCGTCGGGCAGGTTGACCGAGATGTCCCTGAACTCGACGGTTCCCGCAGTGCCGTCCACCTGGATGACGCCACTCGCGTCGGCCGTGGCGGTGCCGGTGGACGTGGTTCCGTCCGCATGCACGCTGGTGTACGTCAGCGTGGCGCCCGTCCCAAGCCCGGTCAGCGTCATCGAAAGATGCTCCGATCCGTCCCTGTCGGTCGCCGATACGTCGATGCCCGTGAAACCGATCTGGCTCCCGGCCGCGCCGTTGAAGCCGTACTCCAGGCTGTAGAAGCCGTTTCCGTCGGCATCTGCGCCGTCCTGGAAAGCGCTCAGGCCGAGGTAGTCATAGGGGGCGATCGCGTTCTGGATCTCGGCCAGGCTGCCGAACATCTGGACGGGGCCGCCGCCCTGCTCGGTCACCTTGAAGTCGTAGTTGCCGACGCCGGAGGCGTTGTGCAGATAGAGGTCGAAGGTATAGAAGCCGCTCGCACCGACCGTGAAGGTGCTGCCCGTGCCGCCCGCATCGACGCCGCCCCAGCTCGCATGTCCCGTCGCGTCGTCGCCGATGACGATGGTGCCGCTGTCGTCCACCTTGCCGGTGAAGGCATAGGCCTTGCCGGCCTCCAGGTAGACGTAGCCGGTGATCAACTGGGCCTGCTGGGTCGGCAGATTGCTGTTCTGCAGCGTGCTCGTCTGGCCGACGGTCGCTGAAGCGATATCGTTGGCGTACAGGTAGTCGATGGCGTGAACCAGCGTGTCCGAGTTGGCGCCGTCGCCTCCGTTTTCGATCAGGTTGTATGTCGTGGCGCCGTCCGTGACGGTCGAGATGTTGCTCCACGTGTAGGTCGTGAACTGCGTGCCCTGGATGTCGAATTCGACGTTCTGCACGATCTTCACGTCATCGGTGACGGGGGTGACGATCACCGGCACGGTCACCGTGGTCGCGCCGCCCTGGCCGTCGGTCACCGTCACGCGGAAGCTGTCCGGGCCGCTGTAGTCCGCGGCAGGCACGTAGTTGAAGCTGCCGTTCGTGCCGATCGTGACAGTGCCGTGGGCGGGGCCGCCGCCGTCAGCTATCGCGTAGCTGAGCGCGTCGCCATCGACGTCGTGCGCCTGTATCTGCCCGGTGACCGAATGGTCTTCCTGAGTGGTCACGAGGTTCGGAGGCGCCACCGCCGGCGGGTCGTTGACCGGCGTGACGTCGATGCCGACCGTGGCCGTGGCGGTGTCGCCGTCCGCGTCGGCGACCACGTAGCCGAAGCTCACCGGGCCGTTGTAGTCGGCATCGGGCACGAAGCTCAGGCTGCCGTCCGCCGCCACGTGCACGCTGCCGTGGTCGACGCCGATCGTCTGGACGCCGCCGGTGAGTGCCACACCGTTGATGCTCACCACGTGCGCGCCGCCGTCGGCGGCGCTGTCGTTGGCGAGCAGGTCCAGGGCCACCGTGCCGTCCTCGGGCACGGTGTAGCTGTCGTCGGCCGCGCTCACCAGGTCGTTGACGGGGTTGACCGTCACCGTGACGGTGCTGATCGTCGTGCCGCCATGACCATCGTCGACGGCCACTGTGAAGCTGTCGGTGCCGTGGAAGTTCGGCGCGGGCGTGTAGGTGTAGCTGCCGTCAGGGTTGACCGTGACCGTGCCGTGGGACGGATCGGTGCCCTTGGTGTACGTGAGCGTGTCGCCATCCGGGTCGTGACCTTCCACTCGGCCGGTAAGCGGCGTGTCCTCGTTCGTGGCCATGGCCTGGTCGGCTGCGACCGGCGCGTCATTGACCGGCGTGACCGTCACTGGCACGTTCACGGTGACCGAACCGCCCCGGCCGTCGCTGACGGTGATCTCGAAGCTGTCAGGGCCCTCGTAGCCGGGGGCGGGCACGTAGGTGTAGTGGCCCGTCGCCGGGTCGATGGTGACGGTGCCGTGCTCGGGGCCGCGGGTCATCGCAAAGTTCAAGGTGTCGCCGTCCGCGCCGCTGGCATGGACCTGACCGCGCACGGGCCTGTCCTGCGGCGTGGCGACGGGTTCGCCCCTGCCTTCGGGGGCCCGGCTCTGAGGAGGCAGCAGCGGCGGGACAAAGGCCCCGCCACCGCCACCGCCAGCGCCACCGCCGCCGCCTCCGCCTCCGCCGCCGCCTGCCGCAGCGGCCGCAATGCCCAGCACGCCAAGCGCACCCAGCAGCCACCCGGGTACCCCATCGGGCAGCAAGGCTGCGGCCGGGTCGGTCCACTCGATCTCGGTGAACTGGAAGTCCGACCACGGTTGGGTGTACTGGCCCCACCAGAGGACGCCGGCGCCGTCCTCCAGCACGAGGTCGTTGCGCCCGCTGTCGGCGTACGTCTCGAAGAAGCCAGGCGCGGCGATTTCCTTGCCGTCGCGCAAGACCAGCACGAGGTCGCCGCCGCGACGCTCGTACCTGGCCACGCTCTCCGGCGCGACCTTCAGAAAGACGATCGATGGGCGATCCAGAACCAGCCCCTCGGCGGTCGCTTGACGGGCGGCGCCGCCGGACTTGTAAACAGCTTCCATGACTTCTCGTTTCTCCTTGAATCCCAACTTTGAATGGCCTGCGAGCGACCCCGCACTGCCCACTCGGGTGACCCGGACACAGCGCGCCTGAACGAACCGCGTGCCGCCGAGCGCAGGCGCGAGTCACCTTCCTCGGCGGGCGAAATGGTTCGGGAGTACTTTCCCCTGACACAGGGATCTTTTCATTTCCTTACATGCCCTTCGTTTGCTTGATGGGCCGAGGCCTTTGCTCGGACGGACGCCGGCGAAAAGATGTGGGGGAATGCCAACTGCATCACGTGCTGTCGCCCGGGAGCGTGCCTGGACATCCAGCGCGGGCCATCGCACACGTGTTCAACGCGGATCCAACCCCCTGCCGAGTCGTCCCCCCACTGGCAACTGCCGAAGGCAACAGAAGACCGAACACAGGAACATCCGCTTCCAGCCCGTCGTCGCGAAGAGATTGCCTTCGCAGAGACCATGGCTGCCTGACTGTTTCTGGCATGATTTCACTCACGGTGCATTCGGCCGCCGTGTTTTGTTCGATTCATGTCCTATTGGTCACCTGCCGAACCTCGGAATGCCCACCTGCTCGTCGTGGATGACAACATCGACGAATTGAAGCTGCTGATGGAAGCGCTGCGCGATACCGGCTACCGAATCACGCTCGCCTTCGATGCGCTGGAGGGCTACCGCAGGGCCACCGCGCTGAGAACGGACCTGGTGCTGCTGGACGTGCGCATGGGCGCCACCGATGGATTCGCGACCTGCAGGCTGCTCAAAGCCAATCCCGCGACGGCCGACATCCCGGTCATCTTCGTCACGGCTTCAGCCGCGCCCCAAGAACGGTTGCTGGGCCTGAGATCAGGCGCCGTGGACTACATCCTCAAGCCATTCGATCCTGCCGAGGTGTTGGCGCGCGTGGAGATCCACCTCGCGCTCGCCGAACGGCGCACGGCCGGAGATGCCGCCGCGCGCGTAGAGCGGCCGCAGCTCGCCTCCGGCACTGCTTCCGACGAAAGCGCGAACATGGACCGCGCACTGGTCCGTGCCGTCGAGCGCCTTGTCCTCTTCGATCTTGGAACGGTGCCGTCGCTGCGCGAGCTTGCCTCGCAGGTGGGCACGCACGAGAAGCGTCTGTCCAGGGTGTTCAAGGAACGCACAGGCCGTACGGTGTTCGAGTTCGTGCGCGAGGCGCGCCTGCACGAGGCCCAGCGGCTGCTGGCTGGTTCCGCGATGCGTATCGAGGAGATCGCTGCCGCGGTGGGATTCTCGAGCGCCGCCAATTTCGCTACAGCCTTCCGCGAGCACTTCGACTGCACGCCCACTGCGTTTCGCCAGGTGTGCACTGCAGATCCTGCTGCCCCACGCGAGCCGCAGGATTGACCTTGGTAGGAGGGTTGTCGTGCATTCAACGCATGAGGGGTATGCATTGAGCGTTGTCGCCGGCCACTGTACTCATCGCGAGTCTTCGCGGATTGCGCATCGCAGCCAGCGTGTTCTTGACTTGCCGGGCTTCCAGGCAGAAGGTCTCTCGACAGACCTCGCCCCTGTCGTCCACGACGCAGATCGACACAGAGCGCAAGGACACATCGCTTCCGGTGAAGTAGGTCAAGAAGTTCTCCTTCGTAGTGGGTTTGCGAGTCTAGGAAGAGAACTCTGCGCGTCAACCAACCCGCCCGATCACCGATGCTGCGTCTTCAGAGGGTGAAGACATCCTGCCCTCCTGGCGTGAACGTTTGCGTGCGATGAGCCGCAACAGCCGGAGCGCGTGCCGAGGGGAGAGTGACAGATCCGAACTCTTGCGTCCGAAGCGCGCCGCCTGAAAGGCCTGCAGATCCTGCCAGTCGAGCGAGGCTAACGTAACGGCGGGTGATCGACTCAGACACCAGGCCGTGAAAGCGCCCCACATGTCTCGGTAGACCTCGACCGAGGGCTGGCTGGCGCAACGACCCGGAGTCCCGTTGATCACCCAGCCTAGATGGGAGAACGCACCCACCGCCGCAGGGACGTCCTCTGAACGCCGCCGCCGCGCATTTCAGGACGCTGGTACAGGCCATGCATCCCAACGGACGGCCAGCGAACTGAGGCAGGGTGCCGGCCCATGCCTTGGGTGGCTACGCGGCCAGCGCCGCGCGCAGCGCCTGCGGGCACAGCGCGTTGTCCTCCTGCGTGCCCACCGAGATGTGCAGAAACCGCGTGACGCCTGGCTATTTCCAGGGCTGACGATGACGTCGCACGCCAGCAGCGCTCCGTTCACGGAAGCGTTCGGCCGGCCCAGGTCCACGAACAGGAAGTCCGTGGCCGAGGGCGCCGACCGCAAGCCCAGGTCCAGCAACGCGCGGGCCATCACCTTTCGCGCTGCGCCAATGATAGGACGTTGTCATCGAAGGTCTGCGATTGGCGCGCGTCGCCGGAGCATAGCCATCAGCGCTGCGGTCGGCGCCTTGCACTTTCATTTCGCCAGGAGAGACGTCTCATGCTTCGCTCGCTGGCAAGGTCAGCAGGGGAGGGGCGGGTGAAGTAGCGCCATAGCGCACCCACGACGGCCAAGGCGAGCATCGCCAGAAGGACATATGCCACGACCTCTTGGAGCCATGGAAACGGATCCTCGCCACTACCACCACCTCCGCCTCGAGTAAAAAAAATCTCGCCTGCGGCACTATTGGTCCGCCGGTGAGGGTGGAGCCGCCGGCGGCGCCGCGACCAGCGTGGCGTCTGCATCCTTCAGAAGACGCTTGAACTCGGGCGAATCCACGATGATAGTTCCCGCCGCAGCGCGCAAGCGATCGACGGCCTCGTCAGGCAGCACGAAGCTCGTCGGCTGCTGATTGAGATAGGCCAGTTCCGCCTCGTCTTTCAGCGCTGCGAACGAGACGTCGATGGCATAGATCTCGGCGTCCGGCCCGCGGGTCACGGCCGCGAGCGCCGGATCCTTGTTGCCTGCCACCGACTTCCGGATCTGACGCATGGTCTTCCAACGCGCCGCCATGTCCCGCAGCAGTTCGACGGCCTCGAAGGAATAGCGGTCGATGGGAACGCCGCTCGACTTGAGAAGAATCTCCACGCTGCCGGGTGGCGATTCGGATTCGTCCCATTTCGTCGGCGGCACGGACAGCGAATTGACGATGAAGACGACGATCCTCTTCGCGCTGTCGAGTCGCGTCGGCATGCCGGCATCGTGCATGGCCTCGAGGACCTCCAGCGAATCGAGCACGCCGCGCATGCCCACATTGTCCGACACGCCGCCGTCCACCAAATGGAGGTAGGGCCGCTTGGCGCCGTCTCCCAACTCTGCCAGCGACCTGAGCGAGCGTATGGCTCGTGCGGCCGGCCGGGGAGGGTTGTCGGTGTCGAGGAACCTGTTCACCCATACCGGTGGGGTCAGATCGCAGGTGCCGCCGTAGTTGTTGAGGGTGATCGGAGAGAGCACCACCGGCACGGCCGAAGACGCTGCAGCAGCGCGCGACAGTGGTATGGCGTTCAGATCGGAGCAGAGCACATCGAAAACACCTTGATGAAAGACCACGCGGGCGCCGCTCGAGATGTCAGTCGCCGATGCCAGAATCAGCGGGCCCTTGCCACGATTCAGATCGCCGAAAGTGGCGCCGTTGAACAGGACTTCGTCATAGAACTGCGACGCCAGTTCCGAGCGCCCCCAACCGGTCGACGACAGCTTGGCCCAATTGCCCGGGTTCAGGCTGCGGGAGACGATCTCGCCCTGCACGTCGCGCTTGAGAAAGCGCTGCTCGTAATCGTCGAACAGCTTGTCGCCATAGAGGCCGTAGGCGAGCGCAGTAAAGCTCCCGCCAGACACGCCGGTGATGATGTCGACCTGGTCGAGCAGGCGGCTCCTTCCCTTCGGTCCGGTGATCTCGGTACGCCGCAGGTACTCGAGGACTCCGTACGAGAACGCGGCAGCGCGCGTGCCGCCGCCGGAGAACGCAAGGATGACGAGGGCGTCCTTGTCCTTGACATCTGCGTGGCGCGTCTCGAAGCGATAACCGCTGCCCGGATCGGCCTGGGCAATCGGCGGATTGATCGGGCGGGTTGCACACCCCCCGAGCAGTAGCGCAGAGGCGAAAAGGGTGGCCCATCGCGAGATTCTTAGTTGCTCCATCTTCTCTCCAAGTGAATCGTTTAGATCGCCAGCGGCTGCTCTTCCATCTCACTGCTTGCGCTGTACCGCGGCCCTCGAGACATGCGACGCGCATTTTTGGCAAAGGTCGCCTGTTGTTGCTGCCGGTCCGAGTTCGCTGCACTTGGTGGCTGGGCGCATCGGCCTCCCGACTGCATCGGCTTCAGGGCCTCTGAGTCGCGCATAGAAGCCGCCTCTCGAGACTACGAGCGCTTCGCGCCTCCTTCAAATGGCCACGTTCCTTGGTGTTTCGCAATGAACATGCTCTGGTTGTTCATGCCAACGAGCACGAGGCGTTGCGGCAGCGGGGTTGTCGCCTCACAGTCGCCGAGGCTCCGCGACTATCAGTTGCTGTGCGAAATAGGTCGGCTGCAATGCAATTGCCGCCCTGGCGTGCGGCTCTGTGAGTTCAAGTCACCCCGAATCCGATCGCCCGTCCGGTCGCACCACGTTGAGCGAGTAGCGGGCAGCTGATGATGCCTAGAGGAATCGAACAGGTCCGGTTAACGTAGACATCAATACCCTTGCAAGTGAACACCGGGCATTGTGGCGAGAAGCGGCCCCTGCCGTGTTCACATTCGAGCCGACCGTCTTTCCCCAGCGCACAGCGCGGAAGCCGCCGGATCCCGCACGCATGTTCATGTTCGCGCCACGCGGCCCCTGTCGTCTGCTTCACGAGCGAATCCACGATGGTGTAGGCGTTGAAGGCGACGCGCGCGTCATCCAGCCCCGCGGGCCAATCCATGGCCGCTCGCCAGCGCCTTCCGGAACAGATTCACGTTGCGTCACCCGTTTGCGTAGCGTCATCCACCGCGATGCAGGGACGTTAACACCACGGATCGGGTTTCTTCGAATCCATCATCCGCGCCACCGCGCTCACCTGCGCCGCGCCAGCCCGGAAGTAGCCCGAACGAACAGCCAAGTCTCGGCGCTGCTGAGACAGGCGCGTCTCAATGCGATCAATGCCTTGAGGACACCTCTATGGTGTGCGTCGCATTTTCAACGATCTAACGAAAATTGCGTAAAGTGCTGCCGGACAGGCAGGTTCTGTCGCGGTAACGCCGCGGAGCTCAGTAAGATCAGCCGGTCTCTGGCCGCTCAAAATGCGAGCGAGTAGAACTGCGACGCCGCGGACGAGGCTTGGCCATTGGGGCAGTTGAGCTGCCCCTTTCTGATCATGTGCGCGATCTCAATCGCCGGCAATGAGAACGCGCGCGCAGTGGAACGACCCCCGCATTGGCCGCACGATGCGCTTGATGGCCCGATGGTCCTGCTCCACAACGTTGTTGAGGTATTTTCTCTGCCGCAGCTCGATGTCCGCACTCGAATCGTCCTTGACGCTCTGTGTCGCAGCCGTGTTGGCGTCGCTCTTGTCGATGGTGATTTTTTTACCGTGCGTCGCTACCGCGACAGAACCGCCTATTGCGCAGTAGAAATCGGCGGTACAACCTTGTAGCCATTGCGCTCGAGTGTCAGGATTGCTCGCGCGATGGTGCTGGCGTTGGTGAGGTGAGAACCCAGCATGGGCTCTCGTGGCATGCCGAGCCACTGGCGGATCGTGGCTTTCCGAGCGTGGCTGATGCCGGGGATGTTCACGTTATTCTCGATCGCGCCTCTGACTGCGTCCGTTGAGGTAGCGCCATAGGCTTCGAGCGCCATCACCGTCAGGGCGTCCAGCCCCGCCGACCACACAGTCGGCTGCTCATTGTGTACTGTCATGTGTTCCTTGCCTCTTAGGTTGTAGTCCCGTTGACCAAACAGTCTTCGCACCACTGGCGCCTAGTTCAGAGCGTCGTCGTACAGAATGAGCGCAGAGTGATAGGCTAGGCGCCCTGCAGCCTTCGCGTCGTCCACGAGCTTTTTGCGAAGCACCAGTCGTTCGGCTGGCGAGTGGAAATCCTGCAGTTGAAGCAGAGAAAGGCTGATGTTGAGTGAGTGAATCGACGACGACAGGCTCAGGCGAATCGCGGTCCATTCCGGACTGGAGTGTTCGTGCGTCCTTCTCAGCCGCTGCGCGTCCTTGTCGTCCTTGGGAGACAGCGGATCCTTGTCGGCGGGTCTGAAGGATTGAGGCGATTCGTCGTCGACAAAGTGCAGCGCTCTCGCTCGCTCAACGGCCTCCACCGCATCCCGAATCAAGGTCTCCGTGGCCGTATTTCTCATATTGCTCCTCTAGAGGCTTGGGTTGGGCAACACAACTGGCTTCGGTCCCTCGGCGCGCTTCGTGGGCGCTTGCTCGAAGGCGGCGACGGCGTCTAGCAGGCGTTGCGCCTGCTGCTTCAGGTTCTCGGAAGCGGCGGCACTCTGCTCGACCAGCGCCGCGTTCTTCTGGGTGGCCTGGTCCATTTGGCTGACCGCCTCACCCACCTGCGCCACCCCGGCACTCTGTTCGACGCTGGCTGTGCTGATTTCGCCTACGATGACCGTGACGCGCCTGATCGACGTGACCATATCGCTCATCGTGGCTCCGGCCTGGTCGACGAGGACCATGCCTTGCTCCACCCGCTCGACGCTCGCACCGATAAGTTTCTTGATTTCCTTCGCCGCTTCGGCCGACCGGCCCGCGAGGCTGCGCACTTCAGCGGCGACCACTGCGAAGCCGCGCCCTTGTTCGCCGGCTCGCGCCGCCTCAACCGCAGCGTTGAGCGCCAGGATATTGGTCTGGGCCGCGATGCCGTCGATCACGCCGATGATGTCGGCGATTTTCCTGGAACTCTCGTTGATGCCGTTCATCGTCTCGACGACCTGGCCGACCGCCTCGCCACCTCTGATGGCGATGTCGGAGGCGCTCAGTGCCAATTCATTGGCCTGCCGCGCGCTGTCAGCGTTCTGCCTGACGGTTGCCCCCAACTGTTCCATCGATGCAGCGGTCTCCTGCAAGCTACTCGCATTCTGCTCGGTCCGTGCGCTCACGTCGTTGGTGCCTGAGGCGATTTCCGTCGCGCCGGCATGCACGCCTCTAGCCTGCTCGCTGACGTCGTCGAGCAGGGAACGCAGGTTGAGTGCGGATTGGTTGACCGCTCGCAGGAGCATGCCGATCTCGTCTACACGGTCGAGGGTCACGTTGCGCTCGGGGGCCCCTTCGGCCGCCTGTTGCGCGGCCCGCAAGACTGCCGCGAGGGGCGACGCGATCTGGGATTCGAGCCACAGGGCCGCGACGAGGGACGCCAGCACCGCTGCCGCAGCCACGATTCCAAGGGCGTGGGTGCCCAGACCCGCCGCCGCGCATGTGCCGACAACCATGGCCACGTTGGCGAGTGAACCCCATCGAATCCGCCACCTGACCGACAAGGTCCGAAGCGAGCACATCCGTGTAAAGAGGCCTGTTTGCACGAGCAGCCCCTTGTGGAACCCTCGTCCACGCGCCTTGCCCTCGCGAAGATCACGATACAGTGTCTCGGCGGCTTCGACCTCGGCACGCGTCGGTCTGGTTCGGACCGACATGTAGCCCACCAGCCGGCCATCGCGACGCACCGGCGTCGCATTGGCGCGCACCCAATAGTGGTCGCCGTTCTTGCGCCGATTTTTCACCAGCGCGGACCACGATTCGCCGCCCTTCAAGGTCGTCCACATGTCCGCGAAGGCCCCACTGGGCATGTCGGGGTGGCGCACCATGTTGTGCGGCTGCCCAACGATCTCTTCACGTTTGAACCCGCTGACTGCGATGAATGCCGCATTGGCGTAGCTGATTCGGCTCTGCGTGTCCGTGACGGACATCAGGGTTGCATCACCGGGGTAGTCAAACTCTCTTTGTGTCACGGGCTGGTTGTCGCGCATCAATGTCTCGCTTGGAATTGGTTCTTGCCGCGAAGCACGGCGGAATCAGTCGTGCCGACGTCGTCTTGGGCGGTGTTTGATTGCTATAGGCAATTTCTCCAATCCAGTCTTGATTTCAGTCAAATGTCGACGCTCTATCCAAGCGTATCGGTGAACCCATCAATGGGCGACCTGATCTGGACACTAGTTGCATCGAAAGTGACGGATCGCTCATTTGGCGTCCATGCGCATCTCACCGAGTCACTGAACAAGTGCCGAGAAGCTCAACTGCGTTCCTCATTGCCTGCTTGCGCCAGGCGCGCCAGGAGTCTGCTGCGGTACACCTCGCAGCGCTTTCGTTCAAGCCGGCTGATGCTGCCTTCAACATCCAGCGTGCGCAACGCGCGCGCGATCGATTCGCGTCGGGTTCCCAGCAGTTCAGCCAGGGCCGATTGGGTCGGGATTTCCACCACTGACGACTTGCTCGCGTCCGCCATCAACACCACGACGTACGCGAGTTGGTTCGTCACACCCGAGAGCCTCATGGCTTCCGACCAGGCGGCCATCGCGGCAAAATTCCCCGTGACCGCTCGAATCACTTGGACGAGGAGCGGTGAGCCGCACGCGCTCATGTCGCGCAAGGCAACGACCGGAATCTCGCAGACTCGAACCGTCGTCAGAGCGACACCAGACGCCGGATTCGGGTTGTCGAACATGCCGAAGATCCCGAACGCATCGCCGCGGCTGATCACCCCGATCGGCCGGGAACGGCCGTCTAGCCCGCGGCGGTAGGCGAAGGCCGTGCCAAGCTTGAGGACGCGCACGAACCCTGCAATCGTGCCTTCCTCGACAAGCGCATCGCCGCGACGGAAGATTCGCTGGCGAATCTGCGGCTCGAGAAGGGCGCGCTCCGCGTCCCCGAGCCTGCCAAGCAAGCAGGCCTTGCGCGTGGCGCAGGAGCGGCAATTGCTTGCCGAAATCGGAATCTCAGTGGGCATGTGCGAGCGTGAAGGATGGAGCACCTTGAGGTCGTCGGACGCCGAGGCCGGTGGCTGGGTGAGTCCGTGCGCCGGCAAGGGTGCCATCGGCAGCCATGCTAGGCAGTTCGCGGCAGCTATCGGCGCCCTGCCGCTGCACGAGGAATTCGTGTCTTCATCGTCTCACGGCGAAAGCCAACGAATTGTCCGAGGGGGCGCAATTGAGCGATTGCGCACATTCCCGCGTGGCGCCGGCGCTACAAAGGCGTGACGCCGGCGGCGGCGCGAAGCGACTCCGGATCGCAGACTGCGATCTCGCGCAAGGCGGCGCGCTACCCATCGGAAGGCAAGAGCGGCTCCCACGACTCGCCGCAAAGCTCTCCCGCGGCGTACCCGAACATGCGCCCGAACTCGTTGGTCACGGAGGTCGAGTTGTGTCGCGCGCGTGAATGCGATGCCGACCGGGTCAGCACAGTTGGCCAGCGTGTAGAGGCAACCGCCTTCATCGGCGCGGCGAAGGTTCTCGAACACCGCCTCCGAAACCTCAGATCGCCGGCGGCGCCAGACGACCAGGCAAAGAGGAGGAGGGCGCGGTCACGCTTCCCCTTGAGCGAGTCGTCGCAGGTCGCAAGCACCGCCTCGAGCGGCTCCTTGGTCAGGGCCCGCTGCTTGTGAGGGGTGGCGTTGCGCTTGGCGTAGGCCTCGCGGGTCTTGCTCAGGAGAGCCTTCACCGCCGAGTCGGTGCAGGGGCTGGTCTGCTTGGCCAGGTGGTGGGCCATCGACAGGACCGAGATCCGGTGCATCAGCGTGTTCAGCGCCGGCGCCCCGGCGTTGCCCTTGAAACCAGCCTCGACCAGGGCGGCACCATTTCGGGGAGCAGCTGGTGCACCAGCCCAGCTTTGGTCGAGCGCTGAGCGTGGTCGGCGATGAACTGGACCACCACACCGGGACCGGCCGGGCAGATCCATCTGGAGGCCGTAGCGCGCGCCGAACCAGGCAGCCCAGTACCGCATGGCAGTTCTGTACGACGCACTCGTTGCGCCTCAGGGGCGTCAGATTGAGAGGCAGTGAGCCGGGGTTGGCGGGTACTGCCCGTTTGGCCCATTTGGTCTCCTTCGTCGGGGGAACTCATTCGCCACCTCACAGCGCGTTTCACTGCTGCCGCCGCGGAACTGGGCCTCCTCCGGCCGGGTGACAAGCTGGATCAGAACGTGGTGGATCTGTGCCTGCGCGTGGTGGATATGGCCGCGTCGATCGGCGACCGGTACGGCGACGATGATTTCGGCAATGCCGGCGAGCACATCCGGGCTGAGATTCACACCTGACTTGGAGCAACAGGGCCTACGCCCGCTGTCGCTTGTTCGTCTTGCGACAACTACTGAACTCGAGGCGGTGATATGGCGTCGCCGGCTGACGCCGGCCGGGCTGTCGTGCTTTGCATCGAGCCCTTCGGTCTCGCCCCATTCTGGCTTCCATCCTGACGCCTTTGCGCCTGTCGGCGCTGCGCCCTTCACGAAGGTCTTCGGATGTATTCTCCCGCGTCAGCCGCCGGTGCACGCAACCGGCATGGCGCGCCCCACGGCCCACGACGTGCGGCCCTGCTCGACGATCAGCGTTTGGCGTCCGTTGGAGAACGTGGTCCCCGACTGTCCGATCGCTGGAAGATCGACGGCGGCCGCCCCGTCAACGGAGACCGAGGCGCTCTCTCCCATCAAGCGCACGGCCAAGCGTGTCCCGTCGCAGACGTAGCTGCTGACTGGATACGGATTGCCGACGCCGATCGAGGGACTCGGCGTCGGATGGTGGCATGCCGCCAGCATCCAGATGGCAAACGCACCGATGATTGAGCAAAAAAAGGTTCGCATTCATTCCCCGATCTGCTCGCTGGTCCACGAGCTTTGCGATATTCATCGTACGGCGTCGAGTAGGGCGTCGTCCAGTGAGCGTGCCCAAGTCAAGCTCGTCGGAGCCAGACGGCGACTTCCAGTGTGAAAACAGGCAAGCGACGGGAGAATGGCCCTTTCAGGCCTTGTTGGAACTCTGCTTCCCCAAGTCCATCATCCGAGCCACCTGGAGGTGCGGTTGCCATTGGCGAAATTTACGGGCGTCGCGCCCCTGGCGTGAAAGCCAATTCCGCCTGGTCAAGTGGGCCGCCCCCAATGCTAGGCCGCCGGTGGCGGACCTGGTGGCTTCAAAGGCTGCTGATGGCCACCTTCATGGATCTTTTGCCGTGCCACCCCCCCTCGTTCCGCCGGCGGATCACTCCCGCGACGCGAGTTGTTCGCGCACGGCGGCGACGTGATTGCCGACCTTGGAAATGGTATCCCGCAGTTTCGCCTCAGTGCATCGAAGCTCCTTGCACCAGTACTGCAGCTCTAGGGAATCTTCCTCAAGGATCCGACCCGGATCC
>NZ_JBFREQ010000051.1:0-34221 GCF_052114385.1 Variovorax sp. M-6
CCAAACGCAAAAAGCCCAGCCTTTTGAGGGGCTGGGCTATTTGGGGCTGTAAGAGCCTGACGATGACCTACTTTCACACGGGAACCCGCACTATCATCGGCGCTGAGTCGTTTCACTGTCCTGTTCGGGATGGGAAGGAGTGGGACCAACTCGCTATGGTCATCAGGCATAAAGGGTTGTCACCTTGACTCAAGTCAAGGCAACGAATTCATAGAGTCTGGAATTAGCTTTGGATGCTTTTGGCATCGAATTTGTTGAATGCGTCAACTTGGCATAACAGCCTTGATCGTATAGATCAAAGTTATAGGGTCAAGCCGCACGAGCAATTAGTATCAGTTAGCTTAACGCATTACTGCGCTTCCACACCTGACCTATCAACGTCCTGGTCTTGAACGACTCTTTAGGGGGCTCAAGGCCCCGGCAGATCTCATCTTGAAACGAGTTTCCCGCTTAGATGCTTTCAGCGGTTATCTCTTCCACACTTAGCTACTCGGCAATGCCACTGGCGTGACAACCGATACACCAGAGGTGTGTCCACTCCGGTCCTCTCGTACTAGGAGCAGGCTTCCTCAAATCTGCAGCGCCCACGGAAGATAGGGACCAAACTGTCTCACGACGTTTTAAACCCAGCTCACGTACCTCTTTAAATGGCGAACAGCCATACCCTTGGGACCGGCTACAGCCCCAGGATGAGATGAGCCGACATCGAGGTGCCAAACACCGCCGTCGATATGAACTCTTGGGCGGTATCAGCCTGTTATCCCCAGAGTACCTTTTATCCGTTGAGCGATGGCCCTTCCATACAGAACCACCGGATCACTATGTCCTGCTTTCGCATCTGCTCGACTTGTCAGTCTCGCAGTTAAGCACGCTTATGCCATTGCACTATCGTCACGATGTCCGACCGTAACTAGCGTACCTTCGAACTCCTCCGTTACGCTTTGGGAGGAGACCGCCCCAGTCAAACTGCCTACCATGCACTGTCCCCGATCCAGATAATGGACCTAGGTTAGAACCTCAAACACACCAGGGTGGTATTTCAACGTTGGCTCCACAAGATCTAGCGACCCTGCTTCAAAGCCTCCCACCTATCCTACACAGATCTGTTCAAAGTCCAATACAAAGCTACAGTAAAGGTTCATGGGGTCTTTCCGTCTTTCCGCGGGGAGATTGCATCATCACAAACATTTCAACTTCGCTGAGTCTCAGGAGGAGACAGTGTGGCCATCGTTACGCCATTCGTGCAGGTCGGAACTTACCCGACAAGGAATTTCGCTACCTTAGGACCGTTATAGTTACGGCCGCCGTTTACTGGGACTTCAATCAAGAGCTTGCACCCCATCATTTAATCTTCCAGCACCGGGCAGGCGTCACACCCTATACGTCCACTTTCGTGTTTGCAGAGTGCTGTGTTTTTAATAAACAGTCGCAGCCACCGATTTTTTGCAACCCATTCATGCTCCGTTGTTCACTTCACACTAATAGGGCACACCTTCTTCCGAAGTTACGGTGTCAATTTGCCGAGTTCCTTCTCCYGAGTTCTCTCAAGCGCCTTAGAATACTCATCTCGCGCACCAGTGTCGGTTTGCGGTACGGTCGTGTGTAGCTGAAGCTTAGTGGCTTTTCCTGGAACCTCGTTCAGTCACTTCACCAGCAAGCTGGCTCGATCATGGGCCTCGGTATATGACGGGCGGATTTGCCTACCCATCGCCTACTTCCCACTAAACCGGGATATCCAACACCCGGATGACCTATTAAGATCCGTCCCCACATCGCACTACACATCGGTACAGGAATATTGACCTGTTTCCCATCAGCTACGCATCTCTGCCTCGCCTTAGGGGCCGACTCACTCTACGCCGATGAACGTTGCGTAGAAAACCTTGCGCTTACGGCGAGGGGGCTTTTCACCCCCTTTAACGCTACTCATGTCAGCATTCGCACTTCTGATACCTCCAGCACGCTTTACAACGCACCTTCACAGGCTTACAGAACGCTCTCCTACCACTTGCAATAAATTGCAAATCCGCAGCTTCGGTAACTGGCTTAGCCCCGTTACATCTTCCGCGCAGGACGACTCGATCAGTGAGCTATTACGCTTTCTTTAAATGATGGCTGCTTCTAAGCCAACATCCTGACTGTTTTAGCCTTCCCACTTCGTTTCCCACTTAGCCAATTTTAGGGACCTTAGCTGGCGGTCTGGGTTGTTTCCCTCTTGAGTCCGGACGTTAGCACCCGGTGCTCTGTCTCCCAAGCTGTACTCGTCGGTATTCGGAGTTTGCCTTGGTTTGGTAAGTCGCCATGACCCCCTAGCCAAAACAGTGCTCTACCCCCGACGGTAATACTTGAGGCACTACCTAAATAGTTTTCGGAGAGAACCAGCTATTTCCAAGTTTGTTTAGCCTTTCACCCCTATCCACAGCTCATCCGCTAGTTTTGCAACACTAGTCGGTTCGGACCTCCAGTACCTGTTACGGCACCTTCATCCTGGCCATGGATAGATCACTTGGTTTCGGGTCTACACCCAGCGACTGATCGCCCTATTCGGACTCGATTTCTCTACGGCTTCCCTATTCGGTTAACCTTGCCACTGAATGTAAGTCGCTGACCCATTATACAAAAGGTACGCAGTCACCCCTTACGAGGCTCCTACTTTTTGTAAGCACGCGGTTTCAGGATCTATTTCACTCCCCTCCCGGGGTTCTTTTCGCCTTTCCCTCACGGTACTAGTTCACTATCGGTCGATGATGAGTATTTAGCCTTGGAGGATGGTCCCCCCATATTCAGACAGGATTTCTCGTGTCCCGCCCTACTTTTCGTTAGCTCAGTACCACACAGGTCTTTTCACGTACGGGGCTATCACCCGCTATGGCCAGTCTTTCCAAACTGTTCCGTTAAGTCTTGTGCTATCACTAACAGGCTCTTCCGATTTCGCTCGCCACTACTTTCGGAATCTCGGTTGATGTCTTTTCCTCGAGCTACTGAGATGTTTCAGTTCACCCGGTTCGCCTCGCATGACTATGTATTCATCATGCGATACCCTTTCAGGTGGGTTTCCCCATTCGGAAATCTCCGGATCAAAGCTAATTTGCCAGCTCCCCGAAGCTTATCGCAGGCTATCACGTCCTTCGTCGCCTATCATCGCCAAGGCATCCACCACGTGCTCTTATTCACTTGACCCTATAACTTTGACGTTTCTTCACAGAAACCAAAATCAATCAAGGAATTGCCAGGTCTTTCACCTGGCGCGTTATGCCGTACTTCATACTTTCGATTTGATTCGAAATTGAAGTTCATAATTGACGCAATCAAAAATTCATGTCGCTGATGGCACGGTCTGCACTAAACCTTTACGAATGTGCAGTTTCCATCAGCGACGCTAATTCGACTCTATGAATTTTTAAAGAACAGCCGATTGATCAAGAGATCTTGATCAACAACAAAGATGCCTCTTGCGAAGCAGCTTTGGTGTTGAATGTTTTTTCGTGTTGAAGTGGTGGAGGATGACGGGATCGAACCGACGACCCCCTGCTTGCAAAGCAGGTGCTCTCCCAGCTGAGCTAATCCCCCGGGTCCTCACGAGACTATCGGAAGATATGGTGGGTCTAGTTGGGCTCGAACCAACGACCCCCGCCTTATCAAGACGGTGCTCTAACCAGCTGAGCTACAGACCCATGTCGATGTTTCGACATCTTCCAACAACCGATAAGTGTGGGCGTTCAACTTGAACAGCTTTATTTCCAGAAAGGAGGTGATCCAGCCGCACCTTCCGATACGGCTACCTTGTTACGACTTCACCCCAGTCACGAACCCTGCCGTGGTAATCGCCCTCCTTGCGGTTAGGCTAACTACTTCTGGCAGAACCCGCTCCCATGGTGTGACGGGCGGTGTGTACAAGACCCGGGAACGTATTCACCGTGACATTCTGATCCACGATTACTAGCGATTCCGACTTCACGCAGTCGAGTTGCAGACTGCGATCCGGACTACGACTGGTTTTATGGGATTAGCTCCCCCTCGCGGGTTGGCAACCCTTTGTACCAGCCATTGTATGACGTGTGTAGCCCCACCTATAAGGGCCATGAGGACTTGACGTCATCCCCACCTTCCTCCGGTTTGTCACCGGCAGTCTCACTAGAGTGCCCAACTAAATGTAGCAACTAATGACAAGGGTTGCGCTCGTTGCGGGACTTAACCCAACATCTCACGACACGAGCTGACGACAGCCATGCAGCACCTGTGTTACGGCTCTCTTTCGAGCACTAAGCCATCTCTGGCAAATTCCGTACATGTCAAAGGTGGGTAAGGTTTTTCGCGTTGCATCGAATTAAACCACATCATCCACCGCTTGTGCGGGTCCCCGTCAATTCCTTTGAGTTTCAACCTTGCGGCCGTACTCCCCAGGCGGTCAACTTCACGCGTTAGCTTCGTTACTGAGTCAGTGAAGACCCAACAACCAGTTGACATCGTTTAGGGCGTGGACTACCAGGGTATCTAATCCTGTTTGCTCCCCACGCTTTCGTGCATGAGCGTCAGTACAGGTCCAGGGGATTGCCTTCGCCATCGGTGTTCCTCCGCATATCTACGCATTTCACTGCTACACGCGGAATTCCATCCCCCTCTACCGTACTCTAGCTATGCAGTCACAGATGCAGTTCCCAGGTTGAGCCCGGGGATTTCACAACTGTCTTACATAACCGCCTGCGCACGCTTTACGCCCAGTAATTCCGATTAACGCTTGCACCCTACGTATTACCGCGGCTGCTGGCACGTAGTTAGCCGGTGCTTATTCTTACGGTACCGTCATGAGCTCTCTTTATTAGAAAGAACCTTTTCGTTCCGTACAAAAGCAGTTTACAACCCGAAGGCCTTCATCCTGCACGCGGCATGGCTGGATCAGGCTTGCGCCCATTGTCCAAAATTCCCCACTGCTGCCTCCCGTAGGAGTCTGGGCCGTGTCTCAGTCCCAGTGTGGCTGGTCGTCCTCTCAGACCAGCTACAGATCGAAGGCTTGGTGAGCCTTTACCTCACCAACTACCTAATCTGCCATCGGCCGCTCCATTCGCGCAAGGTCTTGCGATCCCCTGCTTTCATCCGTAGATCTTATGCGGTATTAGCACAGCTTTCGCTGCGTTATCCCCCACGATTGGGCACGTTCCGATGTATTACTCACCCGTTCGCCACTCGCCGCCAGGATTGCTCCCGCGCTGCCGTTCGACTTGCATGTGTAAGGCATGCCGCCAGCGTTCAATCTGAGCCAGGATCAAACTCTATAGTTCGATCTTGATTTTGCRCCTGACCTCGCGGTCAAGCAAAACTCACAAAAACGGAATTGAAGTGAACTTCACTTCTATTCTCATGAGCGTTTAAAGTCTTGAAGACTTTGTTCCGAAGAACTTAGCCATTCGCCTCAAACGCCCACGCTTATCGGCTGTATATTTTTAACGATCCGTCAAAACAATCTCTTGTTTTGCTTGCTTCGCTGCGATCAGCGGAGCCTTCGATTATGACACGGTTTTTTAAGAACCGGCAAACTTTTTTCGCTTTCTTTCGCTTCGGCTTTTTTTCGACTTGCCCGACAGCCCCTTCGGGCCGCCTGACAGAAGACGCTTTCGCGTTTTCAGCCGAGCCTGCGAGTATATGCCACTTTTGATGAGTCGCCGGCACTTCGCTCCGATAATTGGGCCCACATGGCACTCATCACACTCCTCGACGCCCAACTCGCGTTCGGTCACGTCCCGCTGCTCGACCATGCGGACTTCTCTCTCATCGAATCGGAGCGCATCGGACTGATCGGACGCAACGGCGCGGGCAAGTCCTCGCTGCTCAAGATACTGGCCGGCCTCGAGAAGCCCGACGACGGGACGCTGCAGATCCAGCAAGGCGTGCGCGTTACTTATGTGGCGCAGGAACCGGTGCTCGATATGGAGGCCGACGTGTTCACTTCCGCGAGCGCGGGCCTCGCCGAGGTGATCGCGGTTCGCGACCAGTATCTCTCGGGCGCTCCCGGACTGGACCTTGACGCGCTCCAGTCGCAGATCGAAGCTTTCGACGCCTGGAACTGGGAGCAGCGCGTCGAAGAGACGCTGCATCGCCTTCACCTGGACGGCAGCGCCATCGTCGGCTCGCTGTCGGGCGGCACGCGCAAGCGGGTCGCCTTGGCGCAGGCGCTGGTGGCTTCGCCCGACGTGCTGCTGCTCGACGAGCCGACCAACCACCTGGACCTCGATTCGATCGAATGGCTCGAGCAACTGCTGATCGATTTCAAGGGCAGCGTAGTCACCATCACCCATGACCGCAGCTTCCTGAACCGGGTGGCGACCCGGATCATCGAACTGGACCGGGGCAAGCTCGGTTCCTACCCGGGCAATTTCGAGCAGTACCTCATACAGAAGGAGGAGCAGCTCGCCCAGGAGGCCGTGATCAATGCCAAGGCCGACAAGCTGCTCGCCCAGGAAGAGATCTGGATCCGCAAGGGCGTGGAGGCGCGGCGCACGCGCAGCCAGAGCCGCATCAGCCGGCTCCAGGAAATGCGCGCCAACCGCTCGGCGCGGCGCGAGGTGCAGGGCAGCGTGAACATGGATGTGGCCTCGGGCCAGGCCAGCGGCAAGATCGTCGCGGAATTGACCGAAGCCTCGAAGTCCTTCGGCGACAAGACGGTGATCCGCAACTTCACGGGCACGATCCTGCGCGGCGACAAGGTCGGCCTGATCGGTCCCAACGGCGCCGGCAAGACCACGCTGCTGAAACTGATCCTGGGCGAGCTCGAGCCCGATGGCGGCAAGATCCGCCGCGGTGCCAACCTGCAGGTGGCCTACTTCGACCAGATGCGCAACGCGCTGAACCTCGACGCCACGCTGGAGGACTTCATCAGTCCGGGCAGCGAATGGATCGAGATCGGCAACCAGCGCAAGCACGTGAAGAGCTACCTGGCCGACTTCCTGTTCTCGCCGGCGCGTGCCCATTCGCCGGTGCGCTCGCTCAGCGGCGGGGAGCGCAACCGGCTGCTGCTGGCGCGACTGTTCGCGCGGCCGGCCAACGTGCTGGTGCTCGACGAGCCGACCAACGACCTCGACATCGACACGCTGGAACTGCTCGAAGACCTGCTGCAGAACTACGACGGCACGGTGTTCCTGGTGAGCCATGACCGCACCTTCCTCGACAACGTGGTGACCAGCACGATCGCCTTCGAGGGCGATGGCCGCTGGCGCGAATACGAAGGCAGCGTGCAGGACTGGCTGATCCAGTCGAAGCGCGCGCGCGAGATCGCGCAGCAGCGCGCCGCGGCCGCGCCGCCGGTGCCGGCACCGGCCACCGCACCGGCGCCCGCGACCAGCACCGCCAAGCCCGCCGCGGCCCGCAGGAAGCTCAGCTACAAGGAGCAGCGCGAGCTCGAAACCCTGCCGGCGCAGATCGCCGAGCTGGAGGAAGAACAGAAGCGGATCACGGAAACGCTCGAACTCGATGGCGGCGCGATCTACGCGAGCGACGCCTCCCGTGCGGCCGAACTCGGCGAGCGCCATGCCCGCATCGACGACGAGCTGATGGCCGCGCTGGAGCGCTGGGAAGCGCTGGGAGCCACGCGCTAACGGGGTTCTTGTCCGACGTGGGGCAGGCCCGCGGCGCGCTATATAAGCCGCTGTCCAGGCCTTCCCCTCGCCGCATGTCCTTCCATCACGCTCTCGGGCGCCCCACTGCCCTGCTGCGCCGATTCGGTGGGGCGCTGGCCTTCGCCCTGTGCCTGGGCGCCTGCGCGGAACTGCCTGCGAATGTCGAGCGGCCGGCCTCCTCGGCGCTGGCCTCTCCCGCGGGCACGCCACTCGCCGATCTCGTGCGGCAACGCCGCGAGGCCGCCGGCGCGCGCTTCGAGTCCGGCTTCCTGCTGCTCGACGGCCCGCAGGCCGCCTACGGCAGCAGGCTGGCGCTGGCCGAGGCGGCGCAGAAGACGCTGGACCTCCAGTACTACGCGATCCACGCCGACGCCAGCACCGCCCGCCTGCTCGCCGCCGTGCGCGACGCCGCAGGACGCGGCGTGCGCGTGCGGATCCTGCTCGACGATCTCCACAGCACCGGACGCGACGCCCTGGTGATGCGCATGGCCTTCGTGCCCCATGTCGAGATGCGGATGTTCAATCCGCTCGCGGGGGCCCGCGGGTCGACCCTGGGGCGGGCCTTCAACGCGCTCGACGACGCGTCGCGCCTCCAGCAGCGCATGCACAACAAGCTGTTCATCGCCGACAACGCGATGGCCGTGTCAGGCGGGCGCAACCTGGGCGACGCCTACTTCGGCAAGGACAGCAAGGGCAATTTCATCGATCTCGACCTGCTGGTGACGGGGCCGATCGTGCAGGATCTCTCACGCAGCTTCGACAGCTACTGGAACAGCGATCGCGCCTACCCGGTGCAGTCGCTGGTGACGCGCAAGGAACTCGACAAGATCCGCGACCAGGCGAGCGCCACCGACGCAGGGAAGCAGGATCGGCAGGCCCCGTCCGGGACATCGTCTGCGCCTGATGGCGAACCGCGCGCACGTGCCTGGGACGAAAAGCCGATGGACCTGGGCAGTGCGGCGTTTGTCTGGGCGCCGGCCGTCGTGCTGGCGGACAAGCCGGCAAAGGTTGCGCCCGACGGTGGGAGCGCCGCCGTCGGCACAGGCAAGGACCCCGGGCTGACCGTGACGCAGCGCACCGGTCGCTCCCGACGCGCCCCGGGCACCGGCACGCTCGATGCGGCGGCCGACGCGGCGGCCAACGGCGACACGGTGGTCGAGGGGCTGCTGCAATTGATCGGGCAGGCACGGCGCGACCTGTTGATCATCTCGCCCTATTTCGTGCCGGGGCCCGACATGAAGCAGGCCTTCGCCGCGGCCCGGGCGCGCGGCGTGCGGGTTCGCGTCCTGACGAATTCGCTGGCCTCGAACGACGCGCCCGTGGCCCACGTGGGCTATGCGCGGCACCGCGAGGCACTGCTCGCGATGGGCGTCGAACTCTACGAACTGCGAAGCGAACAGGCCGGCCTGGGCAGCGCCTTCGGCGGTTCGGGCCGCAACATCGCCGGCGAGTCGCGCTCGATGCTGCATTCGAAGGTGCTGGTGATGGACGGCCGGTTCCTGGTGGTCGGATCGATGAACCTCGACCTGCGATCGCAATTGCAGAACACCGAGATCGCCGTGCTGGTGCGCAGCGATTCGCTCGCGGGCATCGCTGCCGACAGGATCGACGCGGCGCTGCGTGAAGGCGCATGGCATGTCGAGCTGAACGAGGGCCATCTGGTCTGGCGCGCGCCCGCAGGCAGCCGGCTCGAAGATGCCACCACCGAGCCCGACACCAGCGCCGGCCTGCGGCTGCTGCTGAAACTGTTCGGCCCACTGGCGCCCGACAAGCTGCTTTGATTCCGCGGCGCCGTCAGAGCTTGTCCCTGACCCGCGCGAACACCTTCCAGAAGGTCGCGTCCTGCGCGGTGGCGAAGTTGATCCGCATCAGCGTGGTCGGCGGCCGCCTGGCATGGAACAGCGAGCCCGGCGCCAGCAGGTAGCCCTCGTCGAGCATGCGCTGGGTCAGCGCGTCGGTGTCGACGCCGGTGTCGACCCAGCCGAACAATCCGGCCGGCTCCGAAGCCAGCGTGCAGCCGGCGGCCAATGCGAGCTTGACAGTGCGGCCGCGCGCGCCATCGAGCCTGACGCGGACCCGATCCGCATGCCGGCGCAGCTGCCCCTGGTCGATGCACCAGGCGAGCGCCCGCTCGAACAGCGCGGGCGAGGTCAGGGTCGCGAGCAGCTTGGTCTCCAGCAGGCGGCCGACCAGCGCCGGCGAGGCGGCGAGGAAACCGATGCGCCAGTTGGGCGCCAGGATCTTGGCAAAACCGCTGACGTAGATGGTGCGCTGCAGGCCGTCGAGCGCGCTGAGCCGGGTGGCGTGCTCGGGCGCGAGGTGGCTGTAGGTGTCGTCCTCGACGATATGGAAGTCATGCCGGTTGGCGAGCTGCAGCACGCGGTGCGCGCTGCCCGGCGTGAGGCTGTAGCCGGTGGGGTTGTGCAGCACGCTCACGCTCACGAAGAGCTTGGGCTTGTGGCCCTCCCCGGCAGTGCAGTAGCGCTCCATCACCTCCAGGTCGGGACCGTCGGCCTTGCGCGGCACCGGCAGGATGCGCATCCCGAGCGCCTCGAGCCGCGCGAACTCGAGCGCCCAGCCCGGCTCCTCGACCATCACGGGATCGCCGGCCCGCAGCAGGGTGCGGCTCACGATGTCGAGCGCGTGGGTGGCGCCGATCGTGGTCACGATCTGGTCCGGCGTGGCCGGGACGTTGATGCTGGCCAGCTTGGTGGACAGGCTGCGGCGCAGGCCGCTGTCGCCGGCGGGCTCGCCGTACTGCAGCGAGAACTCCTGCAATGCCTTGGTGCTGGTGACGCGGCGCACCGCCGCCGGCATGAAGGTCGACTCCAGCCAGTCGGGCGGGAAGACGCCCATGCCGGGCTGGGGCTTGTCGCTCGGCCGATGGAACATGCCGCGGATCAGGGTGCTGGCATCGGCCGCCACGAGTTGCACGGGCGGCTGGGCCGGTGCCGAACGCGTGCTCGCAGGCTCCGGAGCGCCGGCCGCGCCCGAGTCGCGCACATAGAACCCTCGCTGGCGACGCGCCTCGACCAGGCCCTGGGCGAGCAACTGGTCATACGCCGCGACCACCGTGTGCGGGCTCACGCCCTGCTGGCGCGCGCATTCGCGCACCGAGGGCAGGCGCGCGCCCGGCGCCAGCAGCCGGTCGCGGATGCGCTCGGCAAATCGGCCGGCAAGTTGCGCCGTCAGCGACTGGGTGGAAGTTCGTGTCAGCATGCGCGTCGGGGTTTCTGTGTCAATGCACGGACCGATACAGACGCCCCTCATGTTCGATAATCTGTATCTGTACTGTAATGGTCATCAGTTTAAAGTGTGTCCCATGAACTGGCAAGAATTCACTGCGCTGCTGGTGTTGGCCACGGCGATGAGTTTCTCGCCGGGCCCCAACACCACGCTGTCGACCGCACTCGCTGCCAACGGCGGCCTGTCGCGCGCCATGCGCTTCGTGTGGGCCGTGCCGGTCGGCTGGAGCCTGCTGCTCGCGCTGTGCGCGGCCGGCATCGGGGCGCTGGTGGTCGCGGCGCCCTCGCTGCGCGGGGTCATCAAGGCGCTCGGCATCGCCTACCTGCTCTGGCTGGCCTGGAAGCTCAGCGGCAGCGGCTCGCTCGGCCAGGCCGATGGCGCTCAGCTGCGGGTCGGCTTCCGGCAGGGCGTGATGCTGCAGTTCCTCAACATCAAGGCCTGGCTGCTGGCGCTGACGCTGGTGGCGGGCTGGATCGCCGGCCAACCCGATGCGTGGCGGCGTTTCGCGATCGTCGCGCCGGTGATGCTGGTCTATGCCTTCGCGAGCAACTTCGCCTATGCGCTGGCCGGCGCGCTGCTGCGCAACTGGCTCGCCCAGGGGCGGCGCCTGCTGTGGTTCAACCGCGCCATGGCGGCCGTGCTGGCGCTTACCGCCTGGTGGATGGTGGGCATCTGAATATGAAGATCAAGGACGAGACCCTCGGCATGTGGCTCGGCGTGCTCGGCGTCGCCTTCTTCGCGGTCACGCTGCCGATGACGCGGCTGGCCACCGGCACGCAGGCTGCGCCGCAGCTGTCGCCCTGGTTCGTGACGCTCGGGCGGGCGGCGCTGGCCGGCGTGCTGTCGGTGGTCTTCCTGCTTGCCACGCGTTCGCCGAGGCCGCAGCGCCAGCACTGGAAGCCGCTGGGCATGGCGGTGCTCGGCAATGCCGTCGGCTACCCCTTGCTGCTGGCCTACGCGCTGCGCGTGGTCACCGCGAGCCACGCCGCGGTGATCACCGCGCTGCTGCCCCTGGTGACCGCGGCCTGCGCGGCCTGGGTGCTGCACCAGCGGGCGCGCCTGGGCTTCTGGCTCTGCGCCATCGCCGGCAGCCTGCTGGTCGTCGCGTTTTCGCTGCTGCGCGCCGACAGCCAGGGCGGCTTCGGTTTCGAATGGGCCGACGTGCTGCTGGTGGGTGCCGTCTTCGCGGCATCGCTGGGGTACATCTATGGCGCGCAGGTCACGCCGGCGCTCGGCGCCGAGCGGGTGATCTGCTGGGTCTGCGTGCTCGCGCTGCCGGTCACGCTGCCGGGCACGCTGTGGCTCTGGCCGCAGCAGCCGGTCGCCGCCTCGGCCTGGGTCGGCTTCGTCTATGTCGGCGTGTTCTCGATGTGGGTCGGCTTCTTCGCCTGGTACCGCGGCCTCGCGATGGGCGGCGCGCTGCGCGTGAGCCAGACCCAGCTGCTGCAGCCTTTTCTTTCGATCCTGGCCGCGGTACCGTTGCTCGGCGAGCCACTCGACATCGTCACGCTCGGGTTCGCGGGGGCCGTGGTGGCCACCGTGGTCCTGGGCAAGAAGCTCTCTCAACCGCGCGTCCCGGCCGTCGCCGTGGCGGCCACCCGATAGACATACGCACCCCATCCTCAAGGAGCCAGACATGAAATGGAAACTCGCCGCCCGCGCCGAAAAGATGAATCCTTCGGTGCTTCGTGAAATCCTCAAGGTCACCGAGCGCCCCGGCATCATCAGCCTGGCCGGTGGCCTGCCGTCGCCCAAGACCTTCCCGATCAGCGCCTTCGCCGAGGCCTGCGCCGACGTGCTGCGCAACGACGGCCCGGCCGCGCTGCAATACGCCGCCAGCGAAGGCTACGGCCCGCTGCGCGAAGCGGTGGCGGCGATGCTGCCCTGGCCGGTCGATCCCGCCCAGGTGCTGATCACCACCGGCTCGCAGCAGGGCCTGGACCTGGTCGCCAAGGTGCTGCTCGACCCCGGCAGCCGCGTGCTGGTCGAGACCCCGACCTACCTCGGCGCGCTGCAGGCCTTCGCACCGATGGAGCCCGAGCCCGTCAGCGTGGCCAGCGACAGCGAAGGCGTGATCGTCGCGGACCTGGTCGCCAAGGCCGCGGATGCACGCTTCATCTACCTGCTGCCCAATTTCCAGAATCCGACCGGCCGCACCATGACCGAGGAGCGCCGCGCCGCGGTGTCGGCCGCGGCGGCCGCGGCCGGCCTGCCGATCGTCGAGGACAACCCCTATGGCGAACTGTGGTTCGACGAGGCACCGGCACTGCCGCTCACCGCGCGCAACCCGGAGGGCTGCATCTACCTCGGTTCCTTCTCGAAGGTGCTCGCACCGGGCTTGCGGCTGGGCTTCATGGTGGCCCCCAAGGCGATCTTCCCCAAGCTGCTGCAAGCCAAGCAGGCGGTCGACCTGCACACCCCGA
The DNA here is from genome assembly GCF_052114385.1 of Variovorax sp. M-6. Classification (NCBI taxonomy): domain Bacteria; kingdom Pseudomonadati; phylum Pseudomonadota; class Betaproteobacteria; order Burkholderiales; family Comamonadaceae; genus Variovorax; species Variovorax sp. M-6. Next base: position 13,280 of record NZ_JBFREQ010000051.1, read on the forward strand.
TCTTCACCCAGCGCATGGTGCACGCGGTCATGAGGGACGGCTTCCTGGGGCGCCACGTGCCGACCATCCGCGCGCTCTACAAGCGCCAGTGCGAAGCGATGCTGGCCGCGCTCACGCGCGAGATGAAGGGGCTCGAGGTCGAGTTCGCCAAGCCTTCCGGCGGCATGTTCCTGTGGGTCCGCCTGCCCGAGGGCGTGGACACGGTCGCGCTGCTGCCCAAGGCGGTGGAGCGCGGCGTGGCCTTCGTGCCGGGCGCGCCCTTCTATGCGGGCAAAGGCGATCCGCGCACGCTGCGGCTGTCGTTCGTGACGGCCAGCGTCGACGAGATCGACACCGCGATCGCCGCGCTGGCCGAGGCCGTGCGCGAGCAGTTGGCGCACAACGCGGCCGCCGAGGTGCAGCGCCAGCTGGCCGCGAGCGCCCAGTGAGCCAGGGCCACCAGGACAAGACGCCATGATCGACAGCCACACGCTGCTGCTGTTCCTGCTGGCCGTGCTGGCGCTGTTCCTTTCGCCCGGACCGAACATGGCCTTCGTGCTGTCGCACGGGGTCGCGCTGGGTCCGCGCGCGGGCTTCGCCGCCGGGCTCGGCATCGCCGCGGCCGATCTCGTGCACACGCTGTGCGCGGCGACCGGCATCACGGCGCTGGTGGCCGCATGGCCGCCCTCCTTCGACCTGCTGCGCTATGCCGGCGCGCTCTATCTGCTGTGGCTGGCGTGGCAGGCGCTGCGCTCCGGCGACACGCGCCAGCAGGCCCGCGCCGACGCCACGAACTTCGCCCGCGTGGTGCGCATGGCCTGGCTCAACAACCTGGTGAATCCGAAGGCGCTGCTGTTCTTCATGGTGTTCCTGCCCCAGTTCGTCACTCCCTCGCGCGGCAACGTGCCGCTACAGTTGCTGCTGCTCGGCATCACGCTGTCGCTGGCGGGCCTGGTCTTCAACACCGTGCTGGGTGCGTGCAGCGGCCAGATCGGCCGCTGGCTGCAGCGCCGGCGCGGCGCCGCGGGTTTTCAGCGCGGCCTGCTGGCGGCGGTGATGCTCGGGCTCGCGCTGCGACTTCTCTTGATCGACCGCCCCTCGAAGGGACTCTGACATGCTCAACATCTGGGGGCGCATCAGCTCCATCAACGTGCGCAAAGTGGTGTGGTGCGCGCAGGAACTCGGCCTGGACTTCCAGCGCACCGAGGCCGGCGGCCGGTTCGGCGTGGTCCAGACGCCCGAATACCTGCAGCTCAATCCGAACGCCATGGTGCCGGCCATCGACGACGGCGAAGGCGAGCAGCGCGTGACGCTCTGGGAATCGAACGTCATCGTGCGCTACCTCTGCGCCAAGCATTCGATGGGCAAGTTCTATCCCGAAGAACTGGCCGAACGCTTCAGTGCCGAACGCTGGATGGACTGGCAGCAGACGACGCTGAACCCGGTGAGCGGTGGCGCCTTCAAGCAGTGGGTGCGCACGCCGGCGGCGCAGCGCCAGCCCGAGGTGATCGCCTATTCGGTCCACGCCACCGAGCCGCTGTTCGCCCTGCTCGATGCCCACCTCGCCACGCGCGCCTTCATGCTCGGCGACGCCTTCACCATGGCCGACATTCCGGTCGGCTGCGAGGCCCACCGGTGGTTCGGCCTGCCGCAGACGGAATACACGCGCCCCGCCTGGCCCCACGTCGAGCGCTGGTTCGCCGACCTGCGCAGCCGCGCAGGCGCGCGCGGGGTGCTCGACCTCGCTCTCGAATGAAACCAATGAAAGCCCGCCCCTTCAAGCAAGTCGATGTCTTCACGTCGACGCCCTACTTCGGCAATGCCCTCGCGGTGGTGCTCGACGGCACCGGCCTCGACGATGCAGCGATGCAGCGCTTCGCCGCCTGGACGCAATTGTCGGAAACCACTTTCCTGCTGCCGCCCACCGAGCCGACGGCCGACTACCGCGTGCGCATCTTCACGCCCGGCGGCGAGCTGCCGTTCGCCGGCCACCCCACCCTCGGAAGCTGCCATGCGTGGCTGCAGGCCGGCGGCAAGCCGAAGGCGGCCGGGCGCATCGTCCAGCAGTGCGGCGTCGGCCTGGTGCAGATCCGGCGCGACGGCGAGCGCCTGGCTTTTTCCTCGCCGCCGCTGCAGCGCAGCGCGCCGAGTCCGACCCTGCTGGCCAAGATTGCCGCGGCGCTCGGCCTCAAGGCCCAACAGATCGTCGCGGCGCAGCTGCTCGACAACGGCCCCGTGTGGCTCGGCCTGCTGCTCAAGGACGCCGACACGGTGCTCACGCTCAAGCCCGACCATCGCGCGCTGCGCGAACTCGGCCAGAAGGTCGGTGTCGCGGGCATCCCGACAGCGGGCGATTCGCCCCAGCTGATCGCGCGCTCGAACCGCGAGGCGCGCGCCTTCGCGCGTTCCGAGGAAGCGCCGGCCGACGTCGAGGTGCGCGCCTTCGCGGCGCCGGTCGGCATCGAGGAGGACCCGGTCACCGGCAGCTTCAACGCCAGCCTCGCGCAGTGGCTGATCGCCGACGGCCACCTGCCGCAAAACTACATCGCCGCGCAGGGCCAGACCCTGGGGCGCGCGGGGCGCGTCCATGTCACGCGCGATGCGGATGGCCTGGTCTGGGTGGGTGGAGATTCGGTCACCTGCATTGACGGCAGCGTGGCGCTCTAGGCCAGCGTCCACATTCGTCCTGCTTTTTCGCGGCGTCTGCACACATTCAACATTCAACACAAATGTGTCGACATTGCGCGTAGAGTAACCACTTGAAACATCAATGTCGCGCGGCGCCATGGTGGCTGCCGCGGCGGCGTTTCAAGAAGGAGCTCGACATGGCACGACGCAGCGCGTTTTTCTCCCGATTGGCAGTGTTCTCCGCGGTCTCGCTCTGCGCGATCCCCGCTGTGGCCGGCGGGACCATCACATTCGTGGGTGCGATCGTCGAGCCTCCCTATGAGATTCGGGTGGCACCCGCGCCGCTGGACTCCAGCTACTCGACGTCGACGGCCGGGGCAGAGATCAGCTTCAACAGCATCCGCAGCCTGAGCGCCAGCGTGCGCGCAGACGGTCTGGGCCCACTGCCCGTCGCACTGCGCTGTGCCGGCGGGACACCCCTCACCGCGAGCGGCTGTCATCTCGGACCGCATGGCGGCACACTCTCGGTCGCGATGAAGTCCACCGCTGCTGCCGGCACGACACCTGCCGCCATACTGACCGTCGCCTACGACTGAAGGCAGGCCTCGTCTCACTACCGCACACAACGAGGGGCGCCCGGGAGCCCACTCACTCGTAGCTCATGGTGAACGTCATGGCGGTGTTCGCGGTTCCCGCACCCACGGCCGGACCGGTCTGGTAGTAGCGCGCATTGAACGGGATGGCGTAGTCGCCGCCCGTGTTGGTGTTGTAGCCGCCGAGGCTCTTGGGCGTTCCAAGCGGAAACACGTTGCCCGAGCCGTCGAGCAATTGCACGCCGACGCCCGTGGCGGCCGAGCCGGAATTCAGCGCGACCACCGACCTGGCCGCGTTCAAGATCGGCGTGACCGCGTCGATCTGGTAGTTGACGCGGTTCATCCCGGCAGGGCAGCTCTTCAATGCGACATTGAATCCGGTCATCGAGGTGAATGTCCCCGGCCCCTTGAATTCCGACGACTTGTGAGAGCCGAGATCCACGAGCACATCGGGTGTCGAGCAGGACAGCACCGAGACCTGCGTGGCCGTGCTGGCAATGGTGATCGGCCACCTCGTGTCATAAGCGCCGTTGGCATAGAGATGCCCCTGCGCGACCGGCCCGGCGCTGACCAGCCCTGGGGTGATGGCTCCGATCTTCACCAACATCACGCGGACCTGTCCGCCATTCGGCGAGAGCTCGAGGTAGTTGCAGGCCCGCCCCAGCTTGCCGGTCGCCGGCACCGGCAGCCAGGGGGTGGTGCCCCAGCCACACCCGTTGGCATAGGACTTGGCACTCATGGCGATACCCACGCCGGGCAGCCTGGTCTTGAAAACGGGGTAGGTCTGTCCACTGTCCACGATGGTCGTCCCCGAAACTTCCGTCACCAGGGACGAGATGCCGGTCCCGATCATCTCCTGCACCGTGGCGGAACACGTGTACCAGTTCTGCGTGGCCGGGCTCGAGGTCCAGCCGGTCAGCTTGGTGCCGACCGGCGCGTCGCGCGGCACCGTCACGGCCATCGGCATCGAGATGGTCTCGGTTTTCGCGGCGCCGGTGCAGGTGGTCCACGCCTGTGCACCGGTCGACAGGAGCATCAGGGCGGGCCCCACCAGCATGAAGGCCATGCCGAGTCCGCACCGGGCGGTGAGTCGTGCTGATCGTTTCATTTCAGTTCTTTCGGAAGATGTGAGCTATCGGCAATCGGCATCCACCGTTGCATAGGAGGTCGATCGGGCGTCGTCGGCGGGCAGCGCATAGCCGAGCGAGCAGGTCGAATTCGCGTCCGCCCCCCACCGCACCGTCAGGGTCCCGCTGTCGCTCTTGAGGCCGCGCGCAATGATCCGGCCCGCCTGCGCCGTGGTGCCCACGTTGTTCCCTTCGGCATCGAACACTTCGGCGCCGAACGGCAGCGGGGTGCCGTCGCCGGTTGTCGCGCGGATGATCGCCGCCCGGCCGGTGTTGTCGGTATCGAACTTGACGAGCGCCACCGCGCCCGAGGTCGGCGCGACGCGCTGTTCGGTGGCCTTGAGTTCGACGTTCACGGGCAGGCCCTTGGGATCGATCTCGATCTGGTTGTTCGCGAACGGCGTCAGGTTCGACACGATCGCGCGGCCCCACGGATCCACCCGCAAGCCGCTGGCGTTGGCGATGCGCGCGCCGGCCGCATCCTTGGCCTCGACGATCGCGATGGTCTCGCCGATGCTCGGCGTGAAGGCCACGCCGCCGGCGTAGGCCACGACGGTCCCGGCAACTCCGGCGCCCACCTGCGAATAGGTGCTGCTCTTGCTGGCGTTGGCGGTGACCGCGGCCATCGGGGAGGCATAGGCGACATTGGCGCCGACGCTGGTCGTGCTGCCCGCGGCGCCATTGCCGTCGCCGCTGCCGTTGTGGCCGGCACTCAGGCCGTAGGTGAAGGCGTTGTCCTCGCCCAGCGCTCCGGTCACCGATTGCTGGACGCTGGTGCCCCCATCCTGGACGCGCTGCAGACTGGTCGTCGAATACGGAGCGCGCGCGCCGGTGCCGAGCGGAATGCTCAAGTTCAGCATCACGCGGTTGTCCCAGTTGCGAGCGGCCGGGTTGTACTCCCGCACCGCGGAAATGCCGTAGTTGAGCCGCTTGTAGCTGTTGCTGTAGCCGACCTGGAACTGCGTGTCGGTGCCGCTGCGATTCCAGTAGGTCTGGGTGGAGCCGGACACGTAGAACGAGCCATAGCCCTGGGGCAAGGTCTGGTTCAAGACCAGCTGCAGCCTGCCGCGCTGGGCGTCGTTGCCGACGCCCCTCAGGCCGCGGTCTTCCAGGTCGCGCAGCGCCACGGCGTCGGACAGGCTCAGGTACCCGCGGCTGGAATAGCGGTAGGCCGCCACCGTCAGGTTGGTGTTCGTCGGTTCGATCAGCTTGCTGTAGCTCAGCCGCAGGCTTTGTCCGTTCCGGTCGGGCTGGTCTTGCAGGCGGGTACTGGCGTGGGTGACGTCGACGCCGAAGGCACCATAGTTGGTGTTCAGCGCCGCACCGGCCACGGCGGCCGCATAGCCCTGCGTCAGCGAGACGCCGCCGTAGCCGGTCACCAAGTTGGTGAAGCCGCGCTGGATGGTGGCCTGGGCCATCGTCGGCGTGCTTTGCACGCTGGTATTGCGGTACTGGCCCACGGTGACGTTGTAGCGCGTCACGCCGGGTCGAAGGGCGTTCACCGCAGCCGCGTAGGGAACCTTGGAGATGCGTACGCGGCCGTCGGCCTCGGTCACGACGACTTCGAGATCGCCGCCATAGCCCGTCGGGTAGAGGTCGTTGATCTCGAAGGCGCCGGCCGCCACCGTGGTTTCATAGATGATGTTGCCGTTCTGGCGGATCTGCACGCGTGCATTGCTGCTCGCGATGCCGCGCACGGTCGGCGCGTAGCCGCGCTGCGACTCCGGGTACATGCGGTCGTCGCTGGCCAGTTGCACGCCGCGAAAACCCACGCTGTCGAACACGGTGCCGTCGGTGAAGGAATCGCCCAGCACCAGCTGGCTCTTGATCGAGGTGATGCCGCGCTGCACGTTGGTCTGCATGCTCTGGTAGCGAGTTCCCGACGGATCGCCGCTCGTCAGGCTGCCGCTGTGACGAAAGCGCCAAGCGCCCACATTGATGCCGCCATTGAGGCCGATGTAGCTTTGCGTGTGGGACTGGCCGCCGCTTTCCGCGCGATAGGTGCTGGCGTTGTATTGCAGCCGGGCGGCCGTCACGCCGTCGTCCCAGTACTTCGGGTCGACATAGCCACGCACCGAGCGCGACATCGCGATCTGCGGCACGGTGATGTCGAGCCGCTGCTCGCCGTTGTCGAACGCGGCAGTGGCGTCCGCCACCAGTTCCGACAGCGGGATGCAGGTGGCGCCGCCGGCATCCAGGCGCGCACCAGCCTCGGGGACGAGTTTGTTGAGGTCGACGCCGATGCGCTCCAGAAGCGCCCGATCGAAACAGGGCTGCACGTTGGCGCTGTCGCCACCGACCTGGCGCAGCGCCACTTCCGAGCGACCGAGCCAGGCCTCGTTCACGTAGAGCTCGACGCGGTAGCTGCCCGCGAGCGGGACGTTGCCCTTGCTGAAGCGGCTGAAGTCGATCTGTGCGCCGCCGGGCTGCTGCAGGAAGAGGTCGTTGAATTCGACCTGGGCCACCACGGTGGAAGCCGGCGCAGCGCCGGAATCAGCCCAGGCGCTGGCGCTTGCGCACAACGAGAGCACCAGCGCGCTCGTCGGGCGCAGCCGGAACCGCCGGGAAGTCTGATTCTTGAATGTCTGCATCGGGATGTCGTAGCGAAAAATGGGACGAAGCACCCCCTGCCGGCGCATGCGGCATGTTCGAGATCGGGGAGGCTGGAAGGGGAGGAGAACCGGGCGTGGCCCGGTGCTGCCCTACTTGGCGGGCGAGGAGGCCCGCGCGTCGAGTGGCGCCTCGTTCGTGACGGCGCCACCGTAGTCGTTGAGGGCCTGGTAGCGCACCTTGGCGTCAGGACCTTGCGGAACGTCGCCCGAAAGCGGGAAGACTTTCGTCTCGCCCGGGGCGATCATCCCGCCATCGTCGAAGCGCGCGGTCTTGCCGCCTGCTGCAAGTTCGATGGAAGAAAAGGACACGTGAAAGGGCGAGGGATTGCGCCCTTCGAGTGCCGGCCGATTGGCGGACTGCACCAGGCGCCAGAGGATCTGCGCGGGGGCCTCGTTCGCGCTGCCGTTCAGGCCCGCGGGCCGATAGAACAGTTTCACGCGGGAGCGGAAGGCCATCTGGAGCTTGTTGACTTCGGCTTCCTCGGCCGTCGGCTTGGGAGGAACTTCCAGCACGTTGAGCCAGAACACCGACTCCTTGTCCTGGGGCATCGCCTCGCCGGTATGGATGATTCGCAGCGTCTGGGCCTTGCCGGGGTCGATGCGCGCCACCGGAGGCGTCACGCTGAACGGCACGTCGATGCTGGCGGGCGTGGCCTTGGGGTCGCCCTTGTCGATCCAGGTCTGCGTGAGCGCAGGCGACTTGCCTTCATTGCTGAGCTTGATCGTCGTCTCGCGCTCGTTGGCGTTGTAGATGATCCGCGTACCGCCGATGACGACCGACGCCTGCGCCTGCAGTGCAGCGGCCAGTCCCAGTGCGAGGACGGCGGCGGTCAAAGAGGTCTTGAAGCTTCGAATCATCATGGGGTTGGCTCTCGCTGGATCTGGGGAATTTGAGAAGAAAAAAAGAAGATGGGACGCAGGCGCGCCGGTGGTGCGCCTGCGTGTGGCCTACTATTACTGATAGACGAGCGTGTACAGCACGCTCGAGTTGGCAGCGCCGGCGCCGGCAGCCGCACCGTTGGCGACGTATTGCGCGTAGTACGACAGCGTCGCCGATCCGCCGGTAATCGAGACCGGCTTGGAATTCTGCGAAGCGTCAGCGAAGCCCGCCTTGATCGGGGTGAAGTCCCCGTTCAGCAGACCGATCTGGACGTTGTTGGCGCCGCCAGCGTCCAGCTTCAGGTTGCCGGTGGCGCCGTCGGTGGTGAGGCCGGGCTCGAAGTAGGTGTGGACGTTGCCCGAGTCCGGCGTGCAGGCGCTCAGGGCGATGTTGAAGGCGGTGCGGCCGGCGGTCTGGCCTGCAGCGGCCAGCGCCGAAGTCGACACGCTGGGCAGCGTGACCGTGAAGTCCTTGGCACCGGTGCCGTTGCCGTTGATGGTGCAGGTCTGCGCAGTGACCTGGCCGTTGAAGGTGATGGTGCCGTCGTGCGCGGAAGCCACCTGCGCGACCATCGCGGTGCTGGCCAGAATCAGAGTGGAGAGAAGCTTGTGGTTCATGTTGAGAATACTTACTAAGTTGAAGGTCAGGTATCCGGCAGACAGGCGGTCCGAGAGACAGCACCTATTGCCTGTGTCCAATTAAATCGAAGGGCGCAGCACAAGACCATGAGACGAATCTCAACCTCAGCGCAGGCTCTTCGCAGTTCATCGCCGAACGGTGACATGGTCACCCTCGAGAAGGTTCTCCACTGCGCGCGGCGCGCACGGCCGGCCACTGGACCCGCCCGAAGCCGGGACTTCATTGAAGGGCCTCCCTATCGGCGGCGACCGGGCGGGTCTGCAGCCCTTCGTTGCTCGCCGCCCACTTAGCGGCAGAAAATATGCCTAGATAGCTGTCATCAGATGTATCTTCGGTGCTCCAAGACGACGATCCACCTGCCATGACTCTGCGCGTCATCCTCGCTGACGACCACCCGCTCATCCGGGCCGGTGTTCGAACCCTGCTCGAAGATGACCCCGGCCTGGCGGTGGTGGGCGAGGCCGAATCAGCCGACAACTTGCTGGCCCTCTTGCGCGAAACGCCGGCCGATCTGCTGATCACCGATTTCTCGATGCCGGGTGGGCAGGCGGCCGACGGCCTCGGCCTGATCCAGCGTCTGCGCCGCGACCATCCCGAGTTGCCGATCATCGTGCTGACCATGATCACCAATGTGGGCGTGCACGGCACGATCATCGAGGCCGGCGTGCGCGGCCTGATCGACAAGGGCGCCGGCATGGCCGAGATCTCGCTCGCGATCCAGGCGGTCGCGCAAGGTCGCGACTATGTCAGCGCGACCTTCCGCGAGGGCCTGCGCCAAAGCGAATTCGACAAGTCGTCCGGCGAAGCCGCCCAGCTATCGCCGCGCGAGCTCGAAGTGCTGCGCCTGTTCGCCTCCGGCCTCACGGTCTCGGCCATCGCCGACCGGCTGTCGCGCAGCGTCAAGACGGTCAGCCGGCAAAAGAACGACGCCATGGTCAAGCTCGGGCTGAAGAGCGATCTCGACATCTTTCTCTACGCCCGGGAGCATGGCCTGACTTCCTGAAGGTCGCGCCTTGCGCCGTGTTCGACTCGCCGCGGGGTACCGACACGCTCGAAACCCGGGCGATCTGAGCGAGCGGTCGAGCCCCGTCGCACGCGCTCACGGCGACTTGCCCCCCCCGCCATCGGCCGCCCCAAAGAGCCAGGGCAGCAGAATCGCCGCATCCGCGCGGATGCGCAGGTCGGCCGCCTCGCCGTCGAAGCGGCTGGTCACCTGGGCGATCTGGTTGTTGTAGTGGTCGTTCTCGGCGATGAGCACATCCAGCAAGGTCCGCTTGCCGAGGTGGTACCACTGCTCGAAGAAGATGGTCCGCACGCGGTCCGAGTCCTTGATCAACTCCGTGTACTCGACCGCTCGGCTCAACGCCGCATCGCGTTGCTGGGCCGACGTGCGCAAGCGGTACTCCAGGTCGCGCGTGGCTGCCAGGGCTTTTTCCTCGCCAGCGGTGGCGCGCTCGAACGCCGCCCGCTCCGCAGCGCTCGCCGATCCGCCCTGGAAGGCGTTCCATTGGATCGAGAGTCCGGTCGCCCACGGTTGGCTCTTGCCGAGGCTGTCCTCCTGCGTCGTCTTCGAAACCACCCAGTTCAGCTGCGGCAACCTCGAAGCCCGCACCGATTGAGCGTACAGGTCGGCGGCCTTCGCCTCGGCCCGTGCCTGACGCAGGGCCGGATGCTCCGGAGCGGCCGACAGGGCCTCCTGAACGTCGACGACACCGCTGCCCCATTGCAGATTCGGCGGCAGCGTCACCTCCTCGCCGACAAGCTTGACCAGACTGATCTCGACCTCGCGCAGCTTGGCCGCTACCAGGTCGAGGCTGGCCATCGCCTGCAGGCGGCGGCCGCGGGCCTGAGTCAGTTCGCTGGCGCGACCGCGGTCGGTCTTGACGATCTCGCTGAGCATCTCGACCAACTCGGTCATGCGATCCACGTAGGCCTTGCTGAGCGCCATCGCATCGCGGCCGCGCCGCAACTCGATGACAGCGTTGACGGTGTCGAAGGCGACCTGCTGGCGCACCTGCAACAGTTGCTCGTGCACCGCCTTCGATGCCTCCGTGCGGCTGTCGATGGTGCGGCTCAGGCGGCCCCAGTCATACACCGGCGTCGTGAGCTGGACATTGCCGATGGCATTGCGGGCGGAGTCGTTGGTGCCGCTGCCGAAGGTCGCCGAGGGAGACGCCACGCCCACCTGCAACTGCGGCCAGCGCTGTCCCTTGACTTCGGCGATGTCGAACTCGGAGGCTTGCCACTTGGCGCTGGCCTCGCGGACGTCAGGGCTCAAGGCGAGCGCCTTCGCCACCATCCGCTCGAGGAAGTCGCGAGCGCTGCCGCCTTGCCGCTCGAGTTCGCCGAGGGCCGTAGCGGTCTTTTCTCCGGCCTGCGCCGTTTCTTTCTCTTGCGCCTTCCGCTGGCTGCTGCCGGCGACGGGCGTGCGGACGGGAGCGGTCTCGCTCCACGTCTTTTCCTGCGCCGGCATCGGTGCCGGCGCAGGTGGCTTGGGGACGGCGGCGGGAATCTTCGGCGCGCTGATCACCGGGCCGTCATCGGCGAAGCTGCTCCATTCAAGCACCCGGGGCGCCGTCGGCGAGGAGGCCTGCGCCATCGCTTCGGCGCTCAGGCACAAGGGCAAAAGGATCATGGCGCGCGCGAGCCCGCTTCGTACGCGGGGCGAACGAAGCGCACCAACGCCTGACTGCAGGGATGTGGTCATTTCCTATCGCTCCCTGAAGGCTTCGCGAGCCTTCAGCACCGGCTTGAGCAGGTAGCTGAGGATCGTCTTCTCGCCGGTACGGATTTCCACCGTCGCGGTCATGCCCGGAATGATCGGGAAGTCCTTGCCGCCGGCACTCAGGGACGCCTTGTCCGTGCGGACCAGCAGGCGATAGTAGTTGGCGTCGGCACGGCCCTGGCGCGCCTTCTCGTCGTCCTTCAAGGTATCGGGACTGATGTGCTCGACCTCGCCTTTCAGGCCGCCGTAGATGGCATAGTCGTAGGCCGAGATCTTCACGACGGCCGGCAAGTTCGGGCGAACGAAAGCGACGTCCGAAGGCTTGATCTTGGCCTCGACCAGCAATTGGTCCTCCAGCGGCACGATCTCCATGATGTCGGCGCCCTGCTGGATCACGCCGCCGATCGTCGTCACGCGGATGTTCTTGACCGTGCCCTTGAGCGGGGCCCTGATGGTCGTTCGCTTCATGACGTCCTCGCGCGCGCCGACGTTTTCCCTGGCCTGGGCCAGTTCGCCCTCCAGGCGCGTCAGATCCGCATTGGCGTCGGACCGAAACTTGTTCTGCCGCTCGGCGATCTGCAGCCGGAACTCGTTGGCCTGGCGCTTCATGCGCAGGATTTCGACTTCCGACATCAGGCCGCGCGCCGACAGCGGCTCGGACAGGCCGACCTCGCGCTCGGCCAATTCCAGGCTGCGCTGCAACGCCTGCACGCTCGCCGAAAGCGTCTGGCGGCGCGCGTTGAACGCACGCGTTTCGTCGCTCACGATCGACGGCACGGCCTTGACATCGTCGGGGAAATTCAGCGGCTCCTGGTAGGCCTCGGCGCGAAGCCGGGCGATCGAGGCCTTCATCGCCAGAACCTTGGACACGCCCTCGCGGTAGGACGCGCCGGCGCGCGTCGGGTCGATCTCCAGCAGGATCTGGCCACGCTCGACGACGTCGCCTTCGTGCACGTTCATCGACTCCAGAATGCCGCCCTCCAGGCTCTGGATCACCTGCTCGCGGCTGGCCGGTATCACGCGGCCTTCGCCCAAGGTGATTTCCTCCACCCTCGCGAAGTACGCCCACACCAGCGCCACCACGAGGATGAGGGCGATCAGGTACAGCACGAGCATGCTGCCCGGCGTCTTCTGGACCAGCATCGCCTCGCGGAGATCCTGCATGAATGCAAGATCTTCCTTGCGCGCTTGTCCGGTCGGACCGGCGGCCCGGCCGCCGCCACCCTGGGCCGCGGCCGGCGCAGCGGCCTTCGCTTCGCTGCCTTCTGCCGCAGCGACTGATTCGACGTCATGCGTGGATGACTTCAGCCGCACGGGTGCCGGGCTTGCTTGCTCGTTCTTCATGATTTCACCTTTGCCGGTTTCGGCCATCGTCCTGTTCATGGGGCCTTGCCATCGCTCGGCCCCTTGGCCCGCAAGCTCTCCAGCACCGCATCCTTGGGGCCGTCCGCGAACACCTTGCCGTCGCCGTCCATCACGACGATGCGGTCCACGAGTTCGAGCACCGAGAGCCGGTGTGTCGCCACGATCACGGTCTGGCCCTGGGTGGCGACCGCCATCCGTTGGAGAAAGTAGTGCTCGGTCTGCAAGTCCATGGAACTGGTCGGCTCGTCCATCAGCAGGACGCGCGGGCGCAGCAGAAGACAGCGTGCCAATGCAACCAGTTGGCGCTGCCCGCCCGACAAACCTTGCCCTGCCTCGCCGATCGGCATGTCGAAGCCGCGCGGATGCCGCGCCGCGATGGCGTCGAGGCCCGTCAGCCGCGCCACCCGCAGAAATTCCTCGGTGGTCGTCGCAGGGTTGCCGATGGTCACGTTGTCCTTGAGCGTGCCGTAGAAGAGGCGCGCATCCTGGCCCAGCATGCCCACGGCGGCACGCACGTCGGCGGGGTCGATCTGGCCGATATCGATGCCGTCCATCAGCACCTGGCCGCTGCGCGGCTGGTACAGCGCCGCCATCACGCGCAGCAGTGTCGATTTGCCGCAGCCGATGTTGCCCAGCAGCGCGACGCGCTCGCCCGGCTTGAACTCCAGGCTGATGTCCTGCAACACCGGCGGCGACGGCTGCATCGGCGGCGACGGATAGGAAAAGTTGACCTTCTTCAGCGTGACGCGGCCCGCGAAATGGGGCTTGGCGAGATAGCGCCGCTCCGGCACCCGGTCGACCGGCTGGTCCATGACCTGGTTGAGCGACCGCAGCGCCGTCTTGGCCTGCTGGTAGCGGACCGCGAGTCCGACCACCGCCGCCAGCGGCGAGGTCGCGCGGCCGGCGAGGATCACCGTGCCGAAGAGCGCGCCCATGCTGAGGGTGCCCGCATGAATCAGGTACACGCCCCACACCACGAGCACCACCGTCTGCACCTGCTGGATCAAGGTCACGAGGTTCACGGCCATGCTGGACAGCGCGCGGGACTTCATCGAACTGGACGCAGCCAGCGCACTGAGGTGCTCCCACTTCTGCTGCATCACGCCTTCGCCCCGGGCCGCCTTGAGCGACTCGATGCCTTCGATGGACTCGATCAGCAGGCCCTGCTTGAGCGAGCCTTCGCGCAGGTTCTCCTGCATGGCGCGCGCGAGCGGCCACTGGATGGCGACACTGATCATCACGATGATCGGTATGGCGAGCAGCGGCACCAGCGCGAGCGGCCCGCCGATCATGGCGATGATGTCAACGAACAGCAGGCAGAACGGCAAGTCGGAAAGCGTCGAGATCGTGGCCGAGGTGACGAAGTCGCGCACCGACTCGAACTCACGCAACTGGTTCGCGGACGAGCCGGCCGATTGCGGCTTGAACTCCATGCGCGTCGCCAGCACCTTGCGAAACAGCGCGGAGCCGAGCACCAGGTCGGCCTTCTTCCCCGCCACGTCGACGAGGTGGGCGCGAACATGGCGCGCAGCGAACTCGAACACCATCGCGACGATGACGCCGATGGCCAGCGACCACAGCGTGACGTAGGCGCCCGTAGGCACCACCCGGTCGTACACGTTCATCGTGAAGAAGGTGCTGGCCAGCGTCAGGACGTTGATCAGCAGCGCCGCCAGCGCCGCGCTGGCGTAGTAGCGGCGATAGCGCCAGAGCGAGGAGAAGAGCCAATGCCCTCCGCTCTCCTGCTCTTGCGGCCCGGCACGATCGTCCAGCTGCGGATGCGGCTTGGCGAGCAGCGCGTGCCCGCCGTAGAGTTCGTTCATCTCGCCGGCATCGAGGCGCACACTTCCGCCGCCCGATTCCGGCAGCACGACGTCATAGGACGCGGCGCCGCCCTTGCCATGACGGGCGACCAGCACGCAAGCGCCGCCGTCCTTGCGGAGCAACGCCACGGGCAGCAGATAGGAGAGCAAGTCCCCGGCATCGCGCTTGACCCAGCCCGCGCCGATGCCGGCCTGTTCGAGGACGCGCACCGCGAGCGTGGGCGACAGTCTGGCGTCGCGCGGCAATCCCGCCTGCAAGGCCGCCGCGCTGATCGTCAGGCCATGGTAGACGCACAACCAATGCACGGCTCCCAGCAAAGTATCCGGTCCTGCTTCTGCGTGGGACGCACGCTGCCCGTCCACAGGGACGTCCTGTTTCATCACTGCCGCCATAAAAATTCCTTGTTCGCGACGGTGTGGAACTCACCGTCGAGCTTTGCCGCTGGCAGGCTGCCAGGGGCCGGTGCAAATGGGTCCGCTCCACTGCGCGCCGGCCGGGTTGTCCCCGGGTGGCGCGCATCGCCATTGCAAGATTTGAAAAAAGAAACGATCGATGCCGCTTCAGGTCGCCCCGGCCGTCGCGGCCACGTGGCGGCCTGGCGCCTCCCGGCAATCGACGACCGTGCTTGCGCGGCTGATGACGTAGCGCTGCTCATGGGCGCCCGCCAGCAGGCGTTCGGCATCGACCCGGCGATGCGGTTGAGGGTCACCACCGCCGCCCTCCGAAACCGCCACGAAGTAGGTCTTGCCGCCATCGAGGTGGACCCGCGTCGCGGGATTCGACTTGCCCGCAAAAAGCGGGGCATCGCCGACATAGGCTTCGATCGCATGACTGCCTTTGGCCAGGCACAGGCGTGTGAAGTTGTGGGGCAACAGCGCGGCATGGAGTTGGCCGTCCACGTAGACGTGGGCCGCAGTGGCAGGCGCTGCGGCTGCTGCGGCCGCGGGCCTGAAGAAGACCACCTGGGCGAGGTCGGCGGCCACCGCCGGGACCGCCTCGTACACCGCCCCCGGGTTCGCATGGGCAGACGGCGCCGCGGCAGTGATCGGGGCCTGCGCCTGCGGCATCGCGTCTTGACCGAAGGCCGCCGACGCTGCCAACAGGCAGGCCGCGGCCATCGCCGCGGCGACGGGGCCGCGGCTTGCGCACAGGCGCCGATTGAATGCAATGAGATTCGAGAATTGCATGAGCTGGTCCGATGACCCTTCTTCAGGGTGAATCGCTTGGAGAGTTGGAGCTTTCGGGCGGCGTCGCCCATGAGCCAAGACGGCGGCAATCTCGGCACTCACGTCGCAAGCCACTTGGGAGATAGAACTTTAGTAAAACCGACTGAAACAAGGAATGAGAAAACGCCGCATTCCGTCGAGGAAGCATCCAGAAGATGGAATGCGCCAAACAGAAAGGCGGTCTTTCGACCGCCTTTCTCGTCTTGGCTCAGGATCGGAATGTCCGGCGCGGGCATGCGTTCAGCGCGCGCCCTCGGCATTCACTTCGACACGGCGATTGGGGCTGTTGCAGTCGATGCGCGCCTGCCTGGAGCCGCCAGTCGGGCAGGACACGACCGGTTCGCTGCTGCCCACCCCCTCGACCTTGATGCGGTCCGAGGAAAGGCCTTCCTCGGCCAGGACACGGCTGGTGGTTCGCGCCCGTTGCTCGGACAGCCTCTGATTGCCCGCGACCGAGCCGATGGCGTCGGCATGTCCTCGTACCGTGACCAGGCCGACGCTTTGCGGGGATTGCGCGCGAATCTGGTCCGCGACCTTCTTCAGCGCCGCCCGACCCTGCGGGGTGATCGCCTGATAGTCCCCTTTCCCGAAGGCGAACAGGACATCCGCGTTGAGCGTGAAGCGGGTCTTTTCCGGCGCGGCGGCTGCGGGCGGCGCGTCCTCGCACGGCACCACGGTGCTCGCGCGACTGACGAAGCGACGCTGTTGCTCAGAACTCGCCAGCAAGCGCTCGGCGTCAGCGCGGCTGAACGGCACGGGCGCACCCATGCCGCGCTGCGAAACCTCCACGAAGTACGTCACTCCGCCTTCCAGCAGCGCCTGGGTCTTCGGGACCGCCTTGCCGGCGTACGCGGGCGCATCGCCGACATACGCTTCGAGCGCATGGACGCCCTTGGCGACGCAGAAGCGCGTAAAGCCGTTCGGCATCAGCGCCGTATGGAACTCCCCATCCACGTAAACATGCGCCGCCGCTCGGACTCTGGCGGCGGAAGAAGGGGCCGTGCCCCTGAAGAAGACCACCTGGGCCAAATGGGACGCCACTGCGGGTCCCGGCCGATAGGTCGACCCTTCGCGATCGCTGGGCACCGTTGGCGCAGCCTGCGCGAAGGCGGCCGACGCCGCGACCAGGCACAGGGCCGGCAGCGCGGAAACAACGATGCCGCGGCCGGCGCGCAAGCGCCGGCTGATGGGGTTGGATTTTGACAATTGCATGGATCTCTGATGCCTCGGCTGGAGGCATCGTTTGGACAGTTAAGAATTTGACGCGCCCCGAAGGACGCCTTTGGTGGCGTGGCAGCCGCGGGGCTGCCACGCTGCACGACGCTTACAGGATGGTGACGTGAACCCTGTCCTCAACCAGCAGCTCGCTCGTTCCAGCCACGTTGGTGTAGGCGTGATAGACCGAGCCGTCCACGGTCTTTGTTCCCGCGTCCGTCCAGCGATCGGCAGCCGCACCCGCATTGACCAGGTTCACCTGGCCGGTGGCATCGCCATGCACCACCAGTTGCGTCTTGCCATCGCTCACCAGCACGTTGGTTTTCCCAAGCCGCGCGATGTCGCTCATTTGCACGGCCAGGGTGTTGCCCCCGTCGCTGCCGAGATCGAAGTGCTCGAAGCCCTTGACCTTGCTCTTCAGCGCCGTGAGGTCCAGGCTCATGCCCTTCCCGTCCATCACCAGGGTGTCGATGCCCACACCGCCGTCGACGTTCATGAAGTCCGTGCCGATGATGCGGATCGTGTCGTTGCCAGCGCCGCCCAACGCGACGTCCTTGGTGCCGATCTGCGAGATCGTGTCGTTTCCGAGCCCACCGGCGAGGAAGTCCACGCCCCCGGTGCCGACCAGCACGTCGTCACCCGTCGTGTACTCCTGGGTGAAGTTCGGCGTGCCGTAGTAGATATAGAGTGCGCCGTTATCGGAGGTCGTCGCGCCGATGTTGTCTCCATACCGTGCGCCGACCGCGACGTCGGCCACGCCGTCGCCGTTCCAGTCGCCGATCGCGACGCCCGAGCCGTAGCGGTCCCAGCCGCCCCACTCGTTCGCCCCGCGCAGCACATAGCCCTTCGACGGATCATTCATGATGTCCTTGATCGAGATCACCGGGGCTTCGAAGTTCTCGCTGCGCCCGTAGACCACATAGGCCGCCCCGTTGTCGGTCTTGCCGTCGCCGTCGGCCAACTCTGCGCCGATGATGAAGTCGTTGATGCCGTCGCCGTTGACGTCACCCATCCCGCGAATGGTCATGCCGAAGTTCTCGTCCGCAGTGCTCTGGCTGGTGGCCGTCGATTTCTCGTTGACCAGGAGGAAGCCATCGGCCGCCGTGAAAGTCGGCACGTAGCCACTCGGCCTCGCAGAATTGCCCGAGGTGAACATCGCGTCGAGGTTGATGTCCTTGCCATAGCCTCCTTGCTTGCCATAGATCACCCACACCCGACCCGGGTTGCCCGGATCGGAGTGCGCCGTCCCGATTGCGAAATCGCCGATGCCGTCGCCATTGATGTCGCCCAGCGCGGCGATCGTGTTGCCCCCCGATGAGCCGAGGGACACCGTGCCGCCCAGCGCCTCCCCTCGCATCCCGTTGATGTGGATGCCCTGGTCCGGCGTGAGCCTGCTCAGGTCGAGGGTGGCCGGCAGGCCGTCCTTGCTGCCGTAGATCAGGTAGTTCGTTCCCCCCGGTTGGTTCGACGCCATCATCGGGTTACTTCCACTGGGATCGGCGATCACGAAGTCCTCGATGCCGTCGCCGTTGACGTCGCCGACACCATTGATCTGCCAACCGAGGTCCCGGGTGGTGTACGTCCCGCTGGTGGCACCGAAGATGCTCGTGCCGTGGACGCCACTCGGCAGGGTCCAGCGTCCGTTCGCGAGGACCAACTGGATGTTGGACCAGTCACCGGCGTGGCCGTAGATCACGACGGCACCGCCGCGATCACCCGAGCCATTCGTGGGGTCGCCCAGCAGCAGGTCGGCATAGCCGTCGCCGTTGATGTCGGCGGCGCCCACGCCTGTGGTGAAGGCGCTGTCGTCGGCCACCGGGAGCGCGACCTTGAAGCCGTACTGGTTCTGTCCCCGGTCGATTGTCGC
This sequence comes from Variovorax sp. M-6, assembly GCF_052114385.1. NCBI lineage: Bacteria > Pseudomonadati > Pseudomonadota > Betaproteobacteria > Burkholderiales > Comamonadaceae > Variovorax > Variovorax sp. M-6. Next base: position 31,960 of record NZ_JBFREQ010000051.1, read on the forward strand.
CAGGTTCAGCTGGCCATTGGCCCAGGTGCCGTTCGCGCCGCCGAAGACTACGTAGGCCTTGTCGTTCGCGTGCGAGGCAATCAGGACGTCGTCATAGCCGTCGCCGTTGATGTCGCCCAGATAGTTGATGGCTCTGCCCATGTCGTCGGGTCGGTCCTCCGTTCGCGGCGCGCCGAAGATCTTCAGACCCTCTTCGGGCTTCAGGTCTCTGGTGTTCGAACCCAGGTAGTTGCCGATCGCGGGAATGCCGGCGGCGGAACCGAACAGAATGTAGGCCGCGCCCGCGTTGTCCCCGTTCGCTCCGGAGCGATTGTCGGCAAAGGGCGCGGACACCATCAGGTCGTCGTAGCCGTCGCCATTGAAGTCCCCGATGTTGGTGACGTCGTAGCCGAGTTGGTCGAGTTGCGCCCCACCCCGGATGGTCTGAGCGATGCTGTCGATGTCGATCACCAGGCTAGAGCCCTTGCCGTCGAGGGTCGAGACCGTCGACGACGCGTTGCCCGCCTGGTCGGTGACCACTGCCTTCAAGCGGTAGCTGCCGTCCCTCAGGCTCGGCAGGTCGTAGCTCCAGCTGCCATCGGCAGCCACGGAGATGCTGCTGCTGAAGACGCGGTCGCCCGCATCCAGCTTGCCATCGTTGTTGACGTCGTCGAACAGCGTGACGCGCAGCTTGCTCAGGTCCGTGTCGCTGCCCGCCCCGACCTTGCCGTTGATGGTCGGCGTCACGTTCGCCGTGATGTTGTCGGTGTTGGACAGGCCCCAGTCGCTTTCCGCGGCCAGGTCGACCGTCGTCTTGTTGGTCGGACTCTGGGTATCGATCGTGACCGTCTTCTGGTCGATGGAACCCGCTACCCCGGCAGCGCTGATGACGCGCACCGTGTAATCGTATTGGCCATCGCTCAGGGTCCGGCTGTCGACGTAGCTCCAGCTCGTGCCGGAAACCACCACGTCCTGCCAGGACCTGCCGCCGTCGACCGTGATCTGGGCACGCTGCCCGCTGGCCAGCGCCTGGGTCAGCGTCCCGTTGATCGTCAGCGACGTGTCGCTGGTGACGAAGTCGTGGGCCGAGGTCCCGGTGTCGTCCGTGATGGAGGTGATGGCGATCGACGTCGCAGGCACGCTGTCGTCGAAGGTCACGGTGTACGGGTTGCTCGGGCTGGTCTTGTTCCCCGCAGGGTCCATCTCGATGGCCGTGAACTCGTTCAACCCCGACGCCAGCGCCGTTTGCACTTGCAGCGACCACTTGCCGTCCGCCCCCACCGTCGCGCGGCCCAGCTCGCGGCTGCCCACCCCGTCCTTCACCATCACGATGATGGTGTCGCCCGCCGTGCCCGTGCCATGGATCAACGGACGGCTGTCGTCCGTCGTCGCGCCAGGCGCCACGTTGCCCGTCACCAGGCCCACGTCGTCTTCCACGCCCGTGATCGCCAGCTTGCTCGCGTCTGGCGCCGTGTAGTCGGTCGTCAGCGTGAACTTGTCCGACTCCGCACTGGTGTTGCCCGCCGCGTCGGTCGCCTTCACCGTGAACTCGTGCTTGCCTTCGTTCAGGCCGGTCGTCGGCGTGTAGCTCCAGTCACCGTTCGCGCCGGCCTTCACGCTGCCCAGCGGCTTGCCGCCGTCGTACACCGTCACCGTGCTGCCCGCCTCGGCCTTGCCCGACAGCGTCGGCGACGGGTCGTCCGTCGTCGCTCCGTTCATCAGCGCACCCTGCACTTCGCCCACGTCGTCCGTCACCTCGCCGATCGTCGGCGCCAACGGCGCCACCGTGTCCACGCGGAAGACGAACGCAGGCGTCGCCTCGCTCTTGGTCCCCGTCAGATCCTCGGCCTGCGCCGTGATGCTGTGCGCGCCCTGCCCCAGGTCGACCGAGGGCGTGAAGCTCCACGTGCCGTTGGGTTGCACCGTCGTCGTCCCCAGCACGTTCGTGCCGTCGTACACCGTGATGGTGCTGCCGGCCTTGCCCGTGCCCTGGATCTCCGGGCGCGTGTCGTCCGTCACGCCGTTCGGCGCAATGCTGCCCGTGATCGCCCCTTGGTCGTCCACCAGCGAGCCGATCGACACTTCGACCTTCGAGGTGTCCACCGTGACGGTCACCGGCGTGCTCGATGGGCTTTCGTTGCCCGCGGGGTCGGTCACCTTGGTCGTGAAGCTGTGCGGGCCGTCATCCAGCGCCTTGCCCGGCGTGAAGCTCCAGTTGCCGTTGCCGTCAACGTCCACTTCGCCCAGCTTGGCCGCGCCGTCGTACACCGACACCTTGCTGCC
>NZ_JBFREQ010000052.1:0-28723 GCF_052114385.1 Variovorax sp. M-6
TGAGGGCGGGCAAAGCCCTGGCGAAGTGCGCCACGTGCTGCCCGGTGCCGCTGCCGATCTCGAGCACGAGGCCGCGTGGCGGCAATACGCGCGCAAGTACCTCGAGGATCGGCTGCTTGTTGCGCTCGGGGGAGGGGGCGGTCTCGCGTGCGTCCATGCAGCGATGGTAAGCCTCAAGTCGTGCTCGGCGCCTCAACCGCTCCGTGGAGGCGGGGCGTTTGGTCATGGCTTGGTCGCCTGTGACAGTGGCGTCACGCGGACGCGAACTAATCCCAGGATGCCTTCGGAAGCCCCTTCCTCCCCACCCCCACACCCCCAGCCCCCGCAGCCCGCACGATGCGCTGAAAGGTGTGGCATTCCATATGGCTAGGCGCCGGGCAGGCGGCGGCGTGCCGCAGGCCGTCGCGCATGGCGCTCAGCTTGCGGATCGTCCGGTCGAGCTCGTCCGCCTTGGCCGCGAGCATCTGGCGGTCGATGCGCGGCTGCCCATCGGGCGCGAACATGCGCGCGATCTCGTCGAGCGAGAAGCCGGCGGCGCGCCCCAGCGCGATCAGCGCCAGCCGCTCCAGCACGCCGGGATCGAACAGGCGGCGCAGCCCGCGCCTGCCGGTGGAGGCGATCAGCCCCTATCAGGCCCATGCGTTTCCTTTGACTATGTGCCAGGAGCCCATAGAGGCTCATAGAAGCTCATAGAGGGTTCATAGCAGCCCATATCAAGCACCTTGCGTCACCGTGTAGCTGGCCCAGCGCCGCTCGCCATGCTGCACCAGCCGGCCCTGCTCCTTCATCCGCTTCAGCAGCTTGGCCGCCTGATCCGGCGAAAGGCGGCACAAGGTGATCACGTCGGCGCGTGTCACACGCCCGTGCTGCATCGCGTAGCTCAGTACCATCTGCTCGTGCTGGATCGCCGCGAAGCCGGCTTGCCGTGTATAGGCCGCCTTGTCGCCATCAGCCTGATAGATCCCAGGGGCCAGCGTGTAGGTACGCCCCTTAGTCGCGCCGTGCGCCTGCGCGAGCCCGGCTTCGAGCAGCGCCTCCAGCGTGCGCCTGGCTTGGGCCGGGTCGCGCTGGATATGGAGGGCCAGTTCCTCGGTGGTGAGCCGCTTCAGCTCACGCAGGGCCGCCAGCGCGATCAGGCTATCGATAGGCAAGGCAGCGCCGCGTCGGCCTTCCTCGCTCACCACCAACCTCAGAAAGGCCTCGTCGGCGTCCACCGTGGCGAGTTGCAGCACCACGTTGTGGGTATCGGTGCGTCGGTAGTCGGGCTCGGGTCGACCCAAGCGCAACATGCCTCGATAGATCTTGTCGACGCCCCGGCCCGATCTCTCGACCACGCCCACGCGCTTCATCGCGTCGGCCAGTGCGCGGTTCCGTGGTCGCGGCTCCGTCGTCAGCAGATTGGCCAGCGTCACACCGTCCACCAGCCCGCCGGGGTTGCTGATGGTCAGGCCCTCGTCGTCCAGCCGTACATGCACGGCACCCAGGCGGTGATAGTCGCGATGGACCAGCGCATTGGCCACCGCCTCGCGAAACGCGCCCATGTCCACCTTGGGCACCGGCACGCGGAACAGGCCGACCTGGATTTCGCGCTCCGGGTTGTAGGGGCGGAAGTTGGTCTCCAGCCAGTCCAGGGCCTTGAGCAGCGGGAAGCGGCGGAATTCGTTGAAGCCGACCGCCTCGCGCGCCAGCACCTGAAAGGCAAACTCGTGCGTGGGCACCAGATCTCGCAGCGCCTGCTCGCGCCCGACCAACAGCAGACCGGCGAGCGTGGGCAAGCGGCTGCCGCCCACTTGGCGGGCCGTGAGACCCAGCGCGCCATCGAGCGCCTCGTCATCCAGTTCCAGCAGCACGCGATCGCCACCGTATTGCTGCACGCTCTGGCGCAAACGCTCGCGCTCCAGCGGGTCGAGGTCGGCCAGGGTGGCGCCCGCCACCACCTGCGCCGACGCATCCATCAGCCCGAAGCTGGACGCTCGACTGGAGCGGTCATGCGGCAGCATCGCCACGCATTCGGGCTGGCCATCCGCCTTAAGCCGGCGCCGGAGATAGACGCCGCCCGTGGTCGCGACCTCGCCGTGCGCCTTGGGCACCGCGATATGGGCCACCGCCACGCCGTCGATAGCCATCGATGTGACAGAGACGGTCAGCGACGGCGAAGTTCGCGCCGCCACCAAGCCGGGCAGGCCGGAAAGCTGCATGTGCTCGGCATGCAAACCGGTGGGCGTGCCATCGTCTTCCACGCCCAGCCAAAGCTCTCCGCCCTCGGCGTTGGCCAGGCATGCGATTGCCTCCACCAGCTCACGGTCGGACAGGCGCGCGCGGTCGCTCTTGAATTCGACCGTGAGCGATTCGCACGCGGGCAGCGAATCGGCGTAGCCGGCCGGCGGTTGGGCGAGGGAGGCGGGGCGATCGGTCATGGCATGGCAGCCTACAACAGTGGCGTCACTCGGACGCGAACTAGACCCCCGGGCGCCTTCGGAGCCTTCTTCCTTCCCACCCCCACACCCCCAGCCCCCGCAGCCCGCACGATGCGCTGGAAGGTGGGGCATTCCATGTGGCTGGGCGCCGGGCAGGCGGCGGCGTGCCGCAGGCCGTCGCGCATGGCGCTCAGCTTGCGGATCGTCCTGTCGAGCTCGTCCGCCTTGGCCGCGAGCATCTGGCGGTCGATGCGCGGCTGCCCCTCGGGCGCGAACATGCGCGCGATCTCGTCGAGCGAGAAGCCGGCGGCGCGCCCCAGCGCGATCAGCGCCAGCCGCTCCAGCACGCCGGGATCGAACTGGCGGCGCAGCCCGCGCCTGCCGGTGGAGGCGATCAGCCCCTTTTCGTCATAAAAGCGCAGCGTCGATGCCGGAACGCCGGATTGCTGCGCCACCTCTGCGATGTCCAGATGTCTCACCTCTTGACCTCAAGTCGACTTGAAGTTGCACAGTCTAGCTTCCGCCTCTCGAGGGCAAGCAAAGAAAGACGACCATGGATGCCATCACGCCCCAGACCGACAACGAGCAGACCGCGCTTTGGAACGGACGCGCCGGACGCGCCTGGGTCGACGCACAGCAGGTGCTCGACCAGATGTTCAAGCCGTTCGAAGACCGGCTCGCCGAAGCGGTCCGCGCCGGGCCCGGGCACCGGGTGCTCGACGTCGGCTGCGGCACGGGCAGCACGACGCTCGCCGTGGCGGGGCTGCTCGGCGCCGAGGGCCGCTGCATCGGCATCGACATTTCGGAGCCGATGATCGCCGCCGCCCGGGCCCGCGCCGAACGCGAAGGCACTCCGGCCAGCTTCATCCGCGCCGACGCGCAGACCCACGCATTCGAGCCGGCGAGTTTCGACATGATCATTTCGCGCCTGGGCGTCATGTTTTTCGACGACCCTGCCAGCGCCTTTGCGAACCTGCGGCGTGCCGCAAGGGATGGCGCCGAGCTGCGCTTCGTCGCCTGGCGGAGTGCCGCGGAAAATCCGTTCATGACGACGGCCGAGCGGGCCGCGGCACCGCTGATGCCGAACCTCCCCGCCCGCCGGCCGGACGCGCCGGGGCAATTCGCCTTCGCCGACCGGGACCGGGTCCGCACCATCCTGGAGGAGGGTGGGTGGGGTGAGATCGATGTTCGGCCGATTGATGTGGCGTGCACCCTGCCCGAGAAGGAGTTGATCGGGTACCTGACGCGGCTTGGTCCGGTCGGTCTGGTGCTTCAGGAGGCGGACGATCGGACTCGAACGCGGATCGTCGAAACGGTCCGCGCCGCGTTTGAGCCCTATGTGCATGGGGCGGAAGTCCGGTTTACGGCGGCCTGCTGGATGGTGGGTGCTCGAGCGCCGTCGTGAATGCGCTGGGCGGCCGGCCGAACGTCGAGGTGCATGTGTACCCCGGTGTCGACCATGCGTTTGCGCGGGTGGGCGGCGAGCACTACCACCGTGCGTCGGCGCTGATGGCGCACGAGCGCAGCATCGCCGCACTGAAGAGCGGTCCGCACTACGACCTGGTCACGCTATGGGACAAGCATTGCGAGTACGAGTTCGGCACGCGCAACGTCGACGGCACGATGCGCACGATGCGCACGATGCGCACGATGGTGACGGAAGCCATCGACCCTGGCTTCGTGGTATGAACTCGGAGCGCCCGTAGGTCCTTACATCCTGAACGAGATGGACGCGCTGTACAGGCTCCCACCGGAGCGCTGCACGTTTCGTGCACCTTGCGGTGGACCGTCCGGGTGTTCCGCCATCATGCGAGCCAATCCCGGTGTGATGCCAGCCAGTTGTTTCCCCTCCGCCTGTTGCAGCCGCTGGAGCAGCGCAGGGTCGGATCTTGCAAGCTCCCTGATGCGTTCATACGCCGAGCGAAGTGCGCTCACCAAGTCGTCTCCATTGACGGAAACAAACCTGCCCGGATCCTTTTGTTCAAGGAATCTGATCGCCTGAGATTGGCCGGGGCCGAACGAATAGGTGATCGCCTTCGCGTGGCCCTTTTCGCTGAGACGCGATTCCCAGCCGAGGGAATGAAGCATCGCGCATCGCGCTGCGTAAAGGTCCAACGCCGCGCAGAGAATCTTGTCGTCGAGGAGCACATGGTCATTGCAGAATTTGACGAAGCGATCCTTCACATCCGCCATCGCGTCGCCGTAAACGGCCCACGCCAATGCATCAAGGGCCGTATATGTGAGAACGAGGAGGGGAATGTCCAAAACCTGACTACGGCAAATGGCGATTGCGTCGAACATCTTTCGGAAACTGTTTGTCTGCTCCAGGGGCACGGCTCTTCTCGCGAAAAAAGTCTAGATTTATCAAGTTCAGGGAGTCGGCATTTCCAGGTGCGCCGCGGGCTGCAAGCGCCGACCAGCGTCAGCGGCTCGGGCTCAGCAGTCGTTGAGCCACAACTCGGGCATCCTGCGCCAGCAGATACTCCACTTGCATAAGATGGCAAATCTGCTTCAATAGCGTCGTGCACTTGAACAGATAGCGCGCATAAGGAAGAAGCGTCTCATCGCCGGCATTGCCCTGTCTATACGCCAGCGTGTCGCCGTCGGGTTGCAATCGAACCCAGTTGTGCGCTTCTGCATTGCGCAGCCCGCTGTCGTACTCCGATGCGGCTCCCATGAGCACTGGATTGCCCGTGAAATTATCTCGACGTTTCGCGTTGTCGGACACGAGGTACTTGTCGAGGGAAATGTTCTGAAGTTTGTCAAATGGCCGGCCCAATCGGATGTTGTTCAACGCAGTGAGCAATCCGATTTGCTTGGAAAAAAACTCCTGAGCGACCGAGTAGAAGCCCCGGATCTCCTCAAAATTTACCGACGTCGAGACAGGCTTCTCAGGCATGGCTGCGCTGTTTTTAACGTACAGGTAGACTTGCGAGAACGCTGCCCATCGCTTAAAGAACGCGTCGAATATGAGGTATTGGCCCTCGCGCCAGTCTTTTGCCCAGCTGTACGCGTGTGCCGCTGCCAATCGGGAAAATTCTTGGGTGTGCTGCTTATGGATGGCAATCACTTCGTTCATCAGCGAGTCGTTGCAGCCAAATAGCTGCTCCGTGAAATTCAGAACCGCCATCCAAACTGAGGTGTTGTCTTCTGCGCGCGTTGAAGCCGTCAGCGTCTGAGCGGCCAGGTCGTACTGGCCGTTTCGCTCCAGGCGCCAGCATCGCTGAAGCATTTTCCAGTCGGATGGCGCGTCGGTCAGGGCAAACCAACGGGGTTCGTTTAAGATTTCAGGCGTTCGTTGCGCGAGGATCTTTTTGGCATGCGGCGTTTTCGACATCGCGTCCATGAAATCCATCGCCCCAAAGTATTGGGGGTCGCGTGCGGATCGCTCGTCGGCGACGAAATCCGTCGAGAGGTATTGGTAGCTTGTCTTTTCAACTGGCTCGTCGGCGGGCTCGCATAAGCTGGCTCCCGTGACGGCAGGGCCGCTATTCGCCAATCCATACAGGTCGAACTCGATTGGTTCGCTGCAGCGATGGCAGCAGAACCTGTGGACTTGGTCCGCGCCATATCCAATTTGGACACGCAAAGTGTGGTGCGTCGCGCAGGTGTCGCAGCGAATGTAGTAGCGGTTGATCATGAATGTGAGCGGTGCGTGCTGATTAGAGCTCTCGGCTGAAGCCGATGCTACAGCCCGCAGGGGTCAGCTTGGCCTCCTCGACGGCACCTGTGCAGAACTCGGTGTCCATTGAGACCAACACCCGCGAGGCCAGCACTCGGCAGCCGGACAAGTCGATCACTGCACCAAGGTGGAACTGTCTACCCATGAACTTTGGTGAGCACCACATGCTGGAGCCTCAGATACGCTGGTTCAAGACGGGTTCGCCGGACGCATACTGAGCGCTGACGAGGACGGTCCACCCGTTTGTTGAGTTGGCAAAGTGCATGACGAGGACGGCGAGGCGCGGGACACGCCGGGACGCGTCGACGCATGTACTGACACCCACCTCGACCACGAAAGTGGACTGGTTGGTAAGACACGCCTGAGGTGAATGACGGCTCGGGCGCCACCAACCCACCCACACAACGAAGGCTGATCCCCGCGCGTCCGCGCCACAATCGCAGCCATGTCAATCACCAGCAACCTCGGGCTCTTCAGCACTATCGTTTTCGTCGTCTTCGGTGCCGTGTTCATCATTGGCTACGCGGGACGACAACTCGCGTATCGACACGGCTCGGACATCCGCATCGTCTGGTATTTGTTTTCGCTGGCTTTGACTTCTACGTTCTTGATCGCATGGTGGGCCACAAGTGCTGGCGCTATCGATGCGGCTGGCAACTTCCACGGCACCGCTGGCGCGGTGCTCCACAAGCTCCTCGAGCTCATGCTCGACCTCCAAGCCGACCTGAAGATCCTCGGAGCGATGGTGGCGCTGGTGATCCTCCCCCAGTTCCTCAGCTATGTGCTCAGTGGTCTGTTCGGCTGCGCTGTGGCTCCAATGCTGGTCGGCCCCTCCTTCCGCTTCTTCTTCTGGAGCGTTGTCAAGTCCTTCGTCATTGCGGCTGGCATCATTTTGGTTGTTGCAGTCTTCGGCTGGGTCCAAGGCTGGAACGGCCTGAGCGCTAGAAAGGCCGTCGAGCTGGCGGGCACGACGCTGTTGTTGCTCACCATGTCTTTCTTCTTGCTCTATATCTATCGTGACCTTGGTGGGGCCATTCAGCCGTCGAACAGTCCCGGCGTCGTGAAGATTCGCCGCGCCCTTCAAGGCATCAATGCCTGGGCAAATCGACGGACCGCTTCGCCGTCCGGCCGCTAGCCAACATCGGCTGCCGGGCCATAGGTGGAGCGCCGACATTTTGACAGTGTCATTGTTCGTGAATCTTCGGACAGCGGAAAGCCTGGAAACGTCATCCCGATTGAGACCACGCTGCGCGTTCGCGCTGCTTCGCCCGGACCGAAGACGGATGGTCTCGCACGGAATATGTGGGGGCAGAGGGTCCGAGAGCCTCGTCTGAGATGATTCGAGGCTGCCATCCGGGCGGGGTGCCCGCGTCATAAACTCCCGTAGGGCATACCAGCCACCCGCTTCTCCTTCAGAATGAACCAACAAGCTCTTTCCGCCTTCCTATGGTCCGTCGCCGATCTCCTTCGTGGCGACTACAAGCAATCCGACTACGGCAAAGTCATCCTGCCGTTTACTGTGCTGCGGCGGCTCGATTGCGTTCTTGAGTCGACCAAGCCTGCGGTCCTAGAACAAAACGCCCGCCGACTCAAGGAAGGGCTGAACCCGGAGCCCTTCTTGCTTCGGGAGGCCGGTCAGAGCTTCTACAACACCTCGCCGATGGACATGAAGGTGCTACTCGGCGACGCGGACCACATCGCCCAGAACCTCTACAGCTACATCCAGGGCTTCTCGCCCGCCGTGCGCGACGTGTTCGAGCATTTCGAGTTTCAGGCCCAAATCGACCGCTTGTCCAAGGCCAAGCTGCTGTACCAGGTGGCCGAGAAGTTCGCCAACATCGATCTGCACCCAGACCACGTAAGCAACACCCAGATGGGTCACGTGTTCGAGGAGTTGATCCGCAAGTTCGCGGAACTTAGCAACGAAACGGCCGGGGAACACTTCACGCCCCGCGAAGTCATCCGCCTGATGGTCAACCTGATCTTCATCGAGGACGACGAGATCTTGAGCAAGCCCGGCGTCGTGCGCACGATTTACGACCCGACTGCCGGAACCGGCGGCATGCTGACGGCAGCCGGCGAGTACCTGGCCGAGCACAACCCGCAAGCGCGGCTGACCGTGTCGGGGCAGGAACTCAACCCCGAGTCGTATGCGATCTGCAGGGCCGACATGCTGATCAAAGGGCAGGACGTCGCGAACATCGCCTTCGGCAACACGCTGAGCGAAGATGGTCATGCGCACAAACACTTCGATTACATGCTGTCCAACCCACCCTTTGGCGTCGAGTGGAAAAAGGTCGAGAAGGAAGTTCGCAAGGAGCACGAGCAGCAGGGATTCAACGGGCGCTTCGGCCCCGGCTTGCCGCGCGTGTCGGACGGCTCCATGCTGTTTCTGCTGCACCTGCTGTCCAAGATGCGCCCTGCCGCTGAAGGCGGCAGTCGCTTTGGCATCGTGCTCAACGGCTCGCCCCTGTTTACTGGCGGTGCCGGTAGCGGCGAGAGCGAGATCCGACGCTACGTGCTAGAGAACGACCTGTGCGAGGCCATTGTCGGCCTGCCAACCGACATGTTCTACAACACCGGCATCAGCACCTATGTGTGGATCATCAGTAATCGCAAGCCGGCCGCGCGCAAGGGCAAAGTGCAACTGATTGACTCCTCGGGCTTTTGGCAGAGGATGCGCAAAACCCTCGGGTCCAAGCGCAAGGAGCTTAGCGACGATCACATTGATCGGATCACGCGTCTGTTCGGCGACTTCGTCGAAGCCGAGGAAGACGGCAAGCCAATCAGTCTGATCTTCAAGAACGAGGACTTCGGCTATCGCACTCTCACGGTAGAGCGCCCACTGCGTGACGCCGAAGGAAAAGTGGTGCTCGGCGAGCGCGGCAAGCTCAAGGGCAAGCCCCAACCTGACTCGGCGCTGCGCGACTCTGAAAATGTGCCACTCGATGAGGACGTGGAGGCGTACTTCAAGCGCGAGGTGCTGCCGCACGCGCCTGACGCATGGATCGACCATGAGAAGACCAAGGTGGGCTACGAGGTTCCGTTCAACCGGCACTTCTACGTGTTCCACCCGCCGCGCCCGCTGGCCGAGATCGACGCCGAACTCAAGCTGACGACGGACCGTATTCTGGAAATGATCAAGGGGCTAACGGCATGAGCTTGCCGAGGTATTCAGCGTACAAGGACAGCGGGGTTCAATGGCTGGGCGAGGTGCCAACGGAATGGGGCGTAGCGCCTTTGAAACGTGGTTACGGAGTGGTTGGCGGATCGACTCCGAAGTCCGAAGTTGAGGACTATTGGGACGGGAAATTCATCTGGGTTACACCGGCCGATCTCTCAAGACTCGCCACTTTCGAAATCGCCGATTCCCTGAGAAAAATTACCGAACAAGGCCTGCAGTCTTGCGGCACAACTATCGTGCCGCGTGGAAGTATTGTGCTATCAACTCGTGCCCCGATCGGCTCACTTGGCATCGCGGCCGTAGAGCTATGTACGAATCAGGGCTGCAAGGCGCTGGTCCCACGTAGTGGACAGCTATCTCGGTTTACGGCGTACTTCTTGAGTGTTGCAACGGAAGCTCTAAACGTGCGGGGTAAGGGAACGACTTTTCTTGAGCTTTCCGCCGATGAACTCGCTGCCTTCAGAATCCCATCTCCAACGACCTCGGAACAAGAAGCTGTTTCTGCCTTCCTCGACCGCGAAACCGCCAAGATTGACGCGTTGGTCGCTGAACAGAAAAGGCTCATCGCGCTACTCAAGGAAAAGCGCCAGGCTGTCATCTCCCATGCTGTGACCAAGGGGCTTGATCCGAAGGTGCCGATGAAGGATTCGGGGGTGGAGTGGTTGGGGGAGGTTCCGGCGCATTGGAAAACGGTACCGCTAAAGTTCGTCGCTACCGTCCAGACGGGGATTGCCAAGGGTAAAGACAATACCGGAAAGGAAACGACGACAGTGCCGTATCTTCGCGTCGCCAACGTTCAGGATGGCTACCTCGCGCTCGATGACATGGCAAGCATCGAGATTCCGGCATCTGATGTTCCGCGCTATCTGTTGCGTTCTGGGGATGTGCTGATGAACGAAGGCGGCGACTTCGACAAGCTGGGACGTGGCCACATCTGGCGTGCCGAAATCGAGCCGTGTATCCATCAGAACCATGTGTTTGCGGTGCGCCCTCATGGAATCTCGCCGGAATGGCTCAATACGATCACCGGTTCGGCCTATGCGCAGTTCTATTTCATGACGAGGTCCAAACAAAGTACGAATCTCGCGTCAATCTCGTCTTCCAACATCATGGATCTACCGATCGTGTTGCCTCCAATAGCCGAGCAAGTGGCGATACTCGATTTCATTGGACGCCAAGCTGCGCAGCTCGATGAACTCAGTCAACAGGCCCAAACCGCCGTTGGACTTCTTCAAGAACGTCGCACTGCCCTGATCTCCGCCGCCGTCACCGGCAAGATCGACGTTCGCGGAGCCGTCACGGAAGAGGTTGCATGACCAACGACACTCCCAAAACCATCCAGATCTTCCTGCCACACGGCGACCCGCGCGGCATTCGCGTGGCCGAGATCACGACGCGCATTGTGCAGGTCATCGAGGTGCCGCGCAGCCTACTGCCGGAGTTCCTGAAGATGCCGGAAAGCGATCAGGTGGCGTTGTATTTTCTGTTTGGCGAGGCCGAGGACGGTGCAGACCCCAAGGTGTACATCGGGCAGACGGGCGACCTGCGTGCGCGGCTCGCGAAGCACAACAAGGAGAAGGAGTTTTGGGAGCGCGCGCTGATACTGATTTCTCGCACCAACAGTCTGACGCAGACGCATGCGCTGTTTCTGGAGTGGTGCTGTTTGCAAGCCGCCCGAAAGGCAGCGCGCTATCGCGACGAGAATGGAAACAGCGGCAGCAAGCCGCACACGCCCGCGCCGCTGGAGGCGGATTGTCGGGAGATCTATGCGACCGGGCATACCTTGCTCGCGACCCTGGGCTATCCCATCTTTACCCCGGTGGCCAAGCCTCTTTCTGCCACGCCACCGGACGAGCTCTTCTACTGCAGGTCAGCGGGAGTTGATGGCCGCGGCATGTACACCGAAGAGGGCTTTGTAGTCTTGAAGGGCTCCTTCGGTCAAAGGGCGCATGGACGGTCAATTGTCGGCATGCCGGCCGAGCGGCAGAGACAGCGCTTGCTGGAATCGGGGACCATGCAGATCGAAGGCGAAACGATGACCTTCGAGCGCGATCACCTTTTCAATTCACCGAGCTTGGCGGCTGCCGTGATTTTGGGTCGAAGCAGCAATGGCTGGATCGAATGGGAAACCAAGGACGGGCAAACCTTGGACGCAGTCAAACGCCAGAACACGAGGATTGCATGAGCCTGCACAAAGAGATCGAGTTCGAGAACGACATCTGCAACCATCTGGGTGAACATGGTTGGCTCTATGAGCAGAACGCGCACCTCTACGACACCCCGCGCGCACTTTTCCCCTCCGATGTGATCGTATGGGTTCAGGAGACCCAGCCCAAGGCGTGGGAAGCCCTCAGCAAGAACCACGGCGCCGCCGCCGAGGCCGTGCTGCTCGATCGCCTGCGTAAACAACTCGACGAGCGTGGAACGCTGGAAGTGCTGCGCTTCGGCATCGAAATGCTCGGCGTGCGCGAGCCCCTGAAGCTGGCCCAGTTCAAACCCGCGCTGGCAATGAACCCCGACCTACAAGCTCGATATGCCGCCAATCGCCTTCGCGTCGTGCGCCAGGTGCGTACCAATCACAATGACGTGATCGATCTCGTGCTGTTCCTGAACGGCATCCCCGTCGCGACGGCTGAGATCAAGACCAACTTCACGCAGGACGTCAACGAAGCTGTCGACCAGTACCGCTTCGAGCGCCAACCCAAGCCCAAGGGCAAGTCGTCGGCGGAGCCTTTGCTCGAATTTCCGCGCGGTGCGCTGGTCCACTTTGCCGTCAGCAACAGCACGGTCATGATGACCACCAAGCTGCAAGGCCCGACCACCAGCTTTCTGCCCTTCAACCTCGGTGACGATGGCGCCGCCGGCAACCCGCTCAATCCGAAGGGCCACCGCACTGCGTATCTGTGGGAACAGGTCTGGCAGCTTGACAGTTGGCTGGAGATCCTCGGCCGCTACCTTGTCACCAAGCGCGACAGCAAGAAGAAGATCGCCGGCGTCATCTTCCCCCGTTACCACCAGCTCGACGCCACGCGCAAGCTGCTCGCGGCCGTGCTGGAGGAGGGTGCCGGGCAGAAGTACCTGATCCAGCATTCGGCCGGCTCAGGCAAGACCAACTCGATCGCGTGGACCGCCCACTTCCTGGCGGATCTGCACGACGACCAGCACAAGAAGCTGTTCGACAGCGTGTTGGTGGTGAGTGACCGCAATGTGCTCGACGTCCAATTGCAGGAGGCAATCTTCGACTTCGAGCGCACGGCAGGCGTCGTCGCCACCATCAAGGGGGAGAGCCAGAGCAAGAGCGGCGAACTCGCTGAAGCGCTCTCGGGTGGCAAGAAGATCGTGGTCTGCACCATCCAGACCTTCCCGTTCGCTCTCAAAGCAGTGCAGGACCTCGCAGCCACGCAGGGCAAGCGCTTTGCTGTGATCGCCGACGAAGCCCACAGCTCTCAAGCTGGTCCCACGGCCTCCATGCTCAAGCAAGTACTCGGCGCCGAAGAGCTCAAAGAACTGGCCGACGGCGGCGAGTTCGGCACCGAAGACCTGCTGGCAGCCCAGATGGCCACTCGTGCCAATGTGGCTGGCATCACCTACGTTGCCTTCACGGCCACCCCCAAGGCCAAGACGCTGGAGCTGTTCGGCCGCAAGCCCAATGCAGAACAAGCCGCCGGCCCGGACAACCTGCCGGCGCCATTCCACGTCTACTCGATGCGCCAAGCGATCGAAGAGGGATTCATCCTCGACGTGCTGAAGAACTACACGCCCTACAAGCTGGCCTTCAAACTGGCAAACGAGGGAAAGGAGTGGGACGAGAAGGAGGTCGAGCGCAGCGAGGCGATGAAGCACCTGATGCGCTGGGTGCGCCTGCACCCCTACAACATCAGCCAGAAGGTCGCGATCGTTGTGGAACACTTCCGCGAGAACGTGGCGCCCCTGTTGAACGGTCATGCCAAGGCCATGGTGGTGGTCGGCAGCCGTGTCGAAGCCGTGCGCTGGCAGCTGGCGATCGACAAGTACATCAAGGACAGCGGCTACATCCTCGGCGCGCTGGTGGCCTTCTCTGGTGAGGTCAACGATTCGCAGTCGATTCCTGAGCCCGTCACGGAAAACAGTTCCAAGCTGAACCCGAACCTCAAGGGCCGCGACATGCGCGAGGCCTTCGCCACGGATGAGTACCAGATCTTGTTGGTCGCTAACAAGTTTCAGACCGGGTTCGATCAGCCGCTGCTGTGCGGGATGTATGTCGACAAGCGCCTGGGCGGCATCCAGGCGGTGCAAACACTGTCGCGGCTGAATCGCGCCTACAGCGGGCCGTTCGGCGTCAAAGACACGACCTATGTGCTCGACTTCGTGAACGAGCCCGACGAGGTGTTGGCGGCCTTCAAGACCTACTACGCGACCGCCGAACTGTCCGGCGTGACCGATCCGGATTTGGTCTACGACCTGCGTGCCAAGCTGGATGCATCGGGCCACTACGATGACTTCGAGATCGATCGAGTGGCGATGGTAGAGCTGAACTCGAAGGCGACGCAAGCCGACCTCGTCGCCGCGATCGAACCGGTGGCGGATAGGCTGCTCAAGCAATTTAAGGCGGCACGTCAGGCGCTGCTCGACAGCGAGGCGTCGGCGGCCAGCCGGGACACGAGGGCCGCGCAGGATGCCAAGGACACGCTGGACGCGCTGACGCTGTTCAAGCGCGATCTCGGCGCCTTCTTGCGCGTGTATGCATTCCTGAGTCAGGTCTTCGACTACGGCAACACAGCTATCGAGAAGCGCGCGATTTTCTTCAAGCGTCTGCTACCCCTGCTCGACTTTGGTCGCGAGCGTGAGGGGATTGACATGTCAAAGGTAGTCCTGACTCATCACAAGCTCAAGGACGACGGGAAGCGAAATCTGGCTCTGCATGAGCCGGGGGCTGAGTACAAGCTGCAGCCGCTAATCGAGACGGGCGCGGGCGAGGTGCAGGACAAGGTCAAAGAGTTGTTGTCCGAGATCGTCGCGAAGGTGAACGACCTGTTCGAGGGCGAACTGACGGACGACGACAAGCTGGTCTATGTGAACAACGTGCTCAAGGGCAAGTTGCTGGAGTCGGATGTGCTCGTGCAACAGGCGATGAATAACTCGAAAGGGCAGTTCGCCAACTCCCCCGACCTAGCAACTGAGCTGATGAGCGCGATCATGGATGCGTTCGCGGCCAACACGACAATGAGTACGCAAGCCCTGGATTCAGATCGGGTGCGCAACGGACTGAAGGACATTCTTCTTGGCCCAGCGCAACTATACGAAGCCTTAAGGGCGCGAGGTCAGAACATTCCATGCGTCCCGGCGCCGCTATAGCAAAACGAGGCTCTTTCAGTCTCTTGCAAGTAGGTCGCGACCTTCCCTGCCAGTTCCGGACTTCGGCGCGTGCGCCTTGCATGGTTATCGCTTCTTAGCTCTTGGATTTCACATCTTGAGAAGTCTGGATAATAGACCGCACGACAACAGAGAAGACCCCGATGATTACTGAGTCTGAATACATCGATGCCCTGGCAAAAATCGTTCTTGGAGGAAGGCATCCGAATCGTCATCAAACGAGTTGTTTGGTTCACCCGCTTGCACCGGATCTAATGATCGTCGCGGGACCTGGCAGCGGCAAGACTACGGTGCTGGTGCTCCGAGCGTTGCGACATGTGATCGTGGACGGGGTACTTCCTGAAGACGTACTCATTACGACCTTCACAAAGAAAGCAGCAGCAGAGATCCGCAGCCGATTGATTTCCTGGGGCATCTTGCTCTTGGATCACTTCAAGGAAGTCAGTATCCAGCGCAAGGATGAGCCACTAGCGCGGCACTTGGCCCTCTGTGATGTGAACGGGTTCATGACCGGAACTTTGGACAGCCTCTGTGAGAAATGGAACGCGCGCATGCGGCATCAGGGGGAGGTGCCGCCCGTCATGATTGAGACTTTTGCCGCCCGCCAAATTTTCTCGCGATCCGTATTTGGCGCTATCTATCGCGACCCGGTCAACAAGGCGGCGCTTGACGACCTGTTGGCTGCTTACACCTGGGAGCAAAAGGCGCCTGAGTCGCAAGGTGAGGCGGTCGAGGTTGCGAAGCTCATGGTGGACAGGCTGGTGCAGGATCTTGCTGACGTCGACACGTTCGCTTCGGCCGCCGGCTCGCATGCATTTGCCCGAAAACTGATTGCCCAATGCCTGCGGGATCTGCATGCATTGATGCGCAATCGTGGTCAATATGACTTTGCCCTCCTCGAGGCCGATTTCCTAAGGAAGCTCAAGGATCCAGTCTTGCGCGCCAAGATCGACCTGCCGAGAGTTTTGTTAATTGACGAGTATCAGGATACGAATCCGCTGCAGGAGGCGATCTATTTCAACCTGGCGGCGGTGGGCAGCGCGAGCGTCACGATCGTGGGCGACGACGATCAGGCACTGTATCGATTCCGTGGTGCGACGGTGGAACTGTTCCGTGACTTTCGCAACCGGTTTACTGCGGCTACCGGCCGTTCGGAACCCGCGATGGAGTACTTGGTGGACAACTATCGGTCAACCGAACCGATTGTCCGTTTCTGCAACGACTTCATCGGGAACGATCCCAATTTCCTGCCGGCCCGGGTGACGCCGCCGAAGCCGGCCATCGTCGCCTCCGGGTCGAACAAGTCCAAGCAGGTCCCGATCCTTGGTATGTTCCGCGCATCGCCCGACGCACTCGCGACCAGCCTCGCGGGAATGATTCACAGCGTGTTTCGCGGAGGCGGCTACACCATTGCCGGTACCACGACCACGATTCGCGGTTTCGAAAATGGCGGCGACTGCGCCGACGCAGTGCTTATGGCCCACAGCGTGAACGAGTTCGCGCGCCCGTTCATGGGCAAGCCAGGTAAGGCCCGGTTGCCCTGGTTGCTGCGGGAGGAACTGGCGGCCCTGGGCGTGAGTGTGTTCAACCCGCGTGGTCGCGCGCTGAAGGACATCCCACAGATTCGGCAGATGCTGGGGCTTGTATGCCTGTGCATCGATCCAGACCAACTGCTGCTGGATGCGATGGCAATGTACGGAAACACGAAGCGGGAGATGATGAGCTGGAGAGTCGACGCGCGTGCCTTCGTGGCGCAGAATCCCGCGCCGAATCGGCCGCACGAACTGGCCTCCTATGTGGAGGCGTGGCGCACAGGCGTGCCGCAAACTGCGGGCATGCGGGAATGGCCTCAGGAGTGGCCGATCCTCGACCTCCTGTACAAACTTCTGGCGTGGTTTCCCGAATTCCAGCACCTCCCGGAGTTCCAGGTGTACTTAGAGGCGATCACCAGGAGTGCCACCCAGGCCACTGCCTTTTCGCCATATCAGGGACGGTTGATGCGAGACGAGCCGCACCACTCTCGCAGTCGTGAGAGCGTGTTGAGAGACATCCTGGCGCCTATCGCGGAGAACATCGTCGAAGTCGATGAGGACTTGCTAACTCATCTTCCGAGGAATCACCTGAACGTCATGACGATCCACCAGAGCAAGGGCCTGGAGTTTCCGCTCGTCATCGTTGACGTGGGCGCCGATTTTTCGAGGAACTCGCCACAGCAGCGGTTTAAGCGTTTCCCCGACGAGGCGTCGAACGTGGCCAGAATGGAAGACGATCTCCAGGACTACGCGGAGGTGGGCGCGCTGCGTACACGTCGCAGTTCACTGGACCGCACGTTCGAGGACCTCATACGGCTGTACTACGTCGCATACAGCCGGCCGCAAACTGCATTGCTCCTCGTGGGGCACACCAACCAACTCGGGTACAGCACCTCTATCCGGAACATCGCTACGTTTTGGCGGCAGGGCGGTACTTGGCCGTGGCAGCAAGGCACGCCCGTTCCAGGCAGGAAGCCCCCAGCCTCAGTGAGCGGCTTTGGAATTGTGGAGATCTGAGCATGGCACTCGAAACCCGACACGCGACAAAATTGGTCCCCAGCTATAGCCTGACCGGCGACCTCCTTTCATACTTACGGTGCGGGCTCCAGTACCGCTACCAGAATGGCAGCGCGCTGCCGCCATCCCGGCCCGTGCAACTGTGGTTCGGCGAGTTCATTCATGGCGTCATGGAGGCGGCGTACCGGCTCTGGACGGATGGAATGGCGGATTTCAGCAAGCCCTGGCCGTGTTCGATGACCGAATGGGATGCGCGCAAGAGCCCAGACCCTACGCGGCTGGTACACGACATTGGCGTCATTGGAGAGAAGATTGAGATGTCGCTGGCCAACCAAGGCAAGCGGCCGCGCAACCGCAACGTGCGGACGGCGGCGTATCGGCGCGCCGAAGTGGCGATCAATCTGGTCGGAAAGCATCTGTTCCCATTGGTCACGCTGGCAGAAGAACCGTTGCGCGGCGCGAGGCTGATTCCGAATGCGATGGGCCTGCGCGCCGACCGCTACGAACTCACGGGCGTGGCAGACGTGTTGTCGCACATTAAGGTGAACGAATGCCCTACATCCAACCCCTTCAGGCAAGCGTTGCAACTCGCGTGTACGGCGCTGCCCGAGCAGTACGAAGTTGTCGTGGATTACAAGGGAGCGCATCGCCCCAACAGCGATTCGCCGTACTGGCAACAGGGCGAGTGGCAGGTCCACACCTATGCCTGGTTGCGCAACCGCAAGGACCCGCCGGTGAAAGTGGCTGCGGGAATACTGATCTACATCAACGAACTGTCGCCTGGCAACGACGACATCGTCAACCTCAAACGGGGACTGGCGGACGGCACGACCGACGAGGCTCCGTTGACCGCGGAGGAACGCGGGCGTCTGGACAGATGGCGCCCCGGGAACGACACGGAGAACCTGCTGTCGCTGGAATACCGCTGGCGCAGGGCCGTGCGTGTCGTGCCGGCGACGCCGGAGGCCATTGCGAGGGCGACAACGGAATTCGACGACGTCGTACGGAACATCGAGTCGCTCATCGCTGAAGAAGGTCGGGCAGGGAACATCGGCCAAGTGTGGCGT
The DNA here is from genome assembly GCF_052114385.1 of Variovorax sp. M-6. Lineage (NCBI taxonomy): Bacteria > Pseudomonadati > Pseudomonadota > Betaproteobacteria > Burkholderiales > Comamonadaceae > Variovorax > Variovorax sp. M-6. The sequence continues at coordinate 18,252 of NZ_JBFREQ010000052.1, forward strand.
CCCAACTGTAAAGACAGGTCTACCTGCGACGCCTGTGATTTCAGGACTTTCTGCCCACAGCAGGCCGGTTGGACCAAACCTCGGGTGCCCTCGGCGCCGGAGGCGCCGTAATAACTGCAGCCTCTCTTCGGGGATAGGGTCGCAGTTATTTTGAGGTATCCTCCGGGATATATGCAGTTAATCGTCGCAGTGAACTGTACCTCTAGAAAAACTGTTGAACCCGGTGGAAGCCTTTGCGCTCGCGACCTCGGGCGGGGAGAGGTCGCACAACTTGCCAAAGAGTGGCGGTTGCGGCTGGAAAGCTCCAGCGCCCAGGCCGTTCCCGCGCGCGAACTCTATTCGGGGAGAGCCTTCGCGCTTGCCAGCAAGGCGGTTGAGAGCGCAGGCGCAGACCTCTACGTGCTCTCGGCCGGATTGGGGTTCATCAAGCAGGACGCGCTGGTGCCGCCCTACAGCCTATCGGTTGCGCCCAACACGGAGGATTGCATCCTCCTTCGGTCGCTCACGGAGCCGTTCACATCTTCCCAATGGTGGTCCGCGCTTCACGAGGCGCGGCGTTCCAGGCCCTTGGCGCAACTGCTGCGCGTACGGCCGAAAGCGATGCTCGTCATCGCGGCGACGCGGCCCTACATCGAGATGGTCGAGGAAGAACTCGCGAGCCTCACCATTGCGCAAGTGACCCGCCTTCGCATCGTCGGGCCGACTCGGGCCAACGCCTTGCCTGACTTTCTTCGCCCCTCGGTAATGCCGTACGACGACCGGCTTGATGATGCAGGCCTCGGTTTGCAGGGAACCCGATTCGACTTTGCGGCCAGGGCGTTGACCCACTTCGTCGGCCTCGTTGGGGGCGATGACCGAATTCAGTCGCCGCAAGACCATGCAAAGCGCGTTCATCTTGCACTGTCCAGGCACCGGGCGCCGGAGAGAGTCCAGCGAGTGCGACTGGATGCGGTAGCGTTGCGGCGTCATGTCCGCGCATTGAAGAAGGCGGGCGAATCCAAAACGACCGCGCTGAGCAAGCTGAGAAGGGATCTTGGCTACGCCTGTGAGCAACAGCGCTTCTTCAGCGCATGGGAAACGCTATGAAGCCAAGAAAAGCACCGGAGATCGTCATTGCTCCCGCCGTCAAGTCGAAGCAGGGCGACACCACCGTCTATCTGACTTTCTTGCCTGGCAGTGAACTGCTGCGGATTGCTGACATTCGCCGACTGCAGCGTGACAAGAATCATGAGTTGGAGGGATTCCAGCGTCAGGAGATTCGCGATCACGTGAATGAAATCGCGCAGTACCTGGACAACGGCGGAACGTTGTTCCCGAACGCGATCATCCTAGCCTTGGAGCCGACCATCAAGTTCGAGGGATCCCGCGGGGGAAAGGCCGAGGTAACTGTCATGGATTCAGCCTTGGGTCGTCTTCACATACCCGTGCGCGAAGAGGGACAGCGCCTAGCGTGGATTGTCGATGGTCAGCAACGGTCGCTCGCACTGTCCAAATCCGCGAACCCAAGCCTTGTGGTTCCGGTCGTGGCCTTCGAGACTGACTCAATTCACGTGCAGCGGGAGCAGTTCATTCTTGTGAATCGGGCCAAGCCGCTGCCACAACGGCTGATCGACGAACTTCTGCCGGAAACGCAGGGCATTTCCCTGCCGCGCGATCTGACCACGCGCCAGATGCCAAGCCAGTTGTGCAATGCACTCAACTCGCATGAGCAATCGCCGCTGCGCGGGTTGATAAAGCGCTCGTCCCAAGCCAGCGGGTCCGGACACGTTGTCACTGATACCGCCGTCCTTGACATGATCAAGCGAAGTCTCAGCAATCCCAATGGCGCATTGGCGGACTTCAAGGCGCTGGGCGACGAGACCGGTGATGCCAACTCGATGCTGCAGACGCTGATCGACTTCTGGTCCGCCGTGCGCGACACTTTTCCCGATGCCTGGGGGCGTCCTCCCTCTCAAAGCCGGCTGATGCACTCGGCCGGAATCGCGGCCCTGGGCGATCTGATGGATCGCATTGCCGCGCGAGCCACGACTAGGAAGCGCCAGCGTGAGTTCTTTGCCACAGAGTTGGCACGTATCAAGAAGGACTGCGCCTGGACGGCGGGTACGTGGAAAAGTCTAGACAGAGAGTGGGACGAGATTCAAAACACGCCTCAGGACGTCAAGATGCTTTCACAGGCATTGGTGCAACTTTACGCCCAGAAGATCAAGCGATGAAGTTCATCTTCGCCGACTCCATGGACATGATCGATCCGACGTTCGACTTCGAAGCGGATCGGGCAGGGCCCGACCGCGAGATGTATTGGGGCGACGTGTATCCGCACGAGTTCTTCTCGACGCCTCCATATCAAGGAGTCCTGGTATCGCGCGGAATCGTCGGTGATGACATGTTCCCGGGAAAGTATCCCGAAGACCTGATGATGCGTTTCCGGCGCGTGGGTGCCCGCAAATTCCTCCGAATGGGAGGCAAGCTTGCAAAGATGGACATCTTCGGCGATTGCGGTGCATTCTCGTATGTAGACCGCGAGGTGCCGCCGTACACACCGGAAATGATGCTCGACTTTTACGCGGACGGAGGCTTTACCCACGGCTGCTCGGTCGACCACATCATCTTCGACTTTCTTCCCGAGACTCGCGGTATGGAAGGGGGCACGCCCGAGGCCCGTCGGCGCTTCGACATTACGCTGGAGAACGCAGCCGCCTTTCTGAAGGCTTCCAAAGCCATGGGGAAGGGGTTCACGCCGCTCGGCGTGATCCAGGGATGGTCACCAGAGAGCATGGCCGTCGCCGGACAACGATTGGAAAAAATGGGGTACACGTACCTCGCCATTGGCGGGATGGTGCCCTTGTCTGCAGATCAGGTGCATCAATGTCTGCAGGCGATCCGAAAGAAGATCTCACCGCGGGTAAAACTGCATATCCTCGGCTTCGCGAAGGCTGAGCAGATCCATGAATTCACCGACTACGGCATTGCCAGCTTCGACAGCACATCGCCACTGACGCGTGCTTTCAAGGATGCCAAGGCCAACTACTACCTTCCAGGCGACAAAGGCGGTTTGGAATACTTCACGGCCATTCGCGTGCCTCAGGCGACGGAAAATGCTCGCCTGAAACGCAAGGCTAAGGAAGCAGGGGTTGACCAGGAAAGCCTAGTCAAGCTGGAGCAAGGCGCGCTGCGTGAACTCAGGCTGTACGACAGGAAGGGCGGCTCCAGCAAGCGGGCGTGCGATGCAGTCCTCGACTACAACCGGGAATTTCTTTGGGATCCCAAGAAGAGCTCCGAATCGAACGAAGTCGCCATTGCAAAGACCAAGACGGCGTTGCAGCGCACTCTCGACGAGAGGCCTTGGAAACAATGCTCCTGCCGAGTCTGCAGTGAAGCGGGTATCGATGCAGTGATATTCCGTGGCAGCAACCGCAACAAGCGCAGAGGGTTTCACAACCTGGCGGTCTATCACCAACATTTGAAGAAGCTTTCCCCATGAGTTCTACGCAGTTCAAATTCCGCGCAGTTGCAGCCCGGCAGGCGCCTGGAGCGCATGTCCTGACATTCGCAGCGAAGGCGACCGATATCTTGGCGACGTGCGAGATCAGCAGAGCCGGTCGCTCAGAGAGTGGAAAGTTATTCGGATTTCAGAGGCCCCAGATCGCGGGACACATCCAGGAAATCCAGGACTACCTTCAGAAGCGAGAGGCTGTTCTACCCAATGCCGTTGTCGTTGGGTTCCTCGGGGGAACAAAGATCAAGGACCTGGGCAGCGGCGTGGTAGAGATCTCGATTTCGACCGCTGGCGGCAAGCCGGGCTATGTGGTTGATGGTCAGCAGCGGCTCACGGCGTTGGCGAAGACGGCACGTGATGATTTCGAAGTGTTCGTGTCCTGCGTTGTCTGTGACAGTGAAGAGGAGTTGCGGAGGCAGTTCATCCTGATCAACAACACCAGACCGCTTCCAAAATCGTTGATCTACGAACTTTTGCCCGAAGTGAAAGCGCTTCCCAAGCGCCTCACGTCCCGCGCCCTGGCGGCAAAGCTTGTCGAACTGCTCAACTACCGTCAGCAGTCGTCGTTTTACGGATTGATTTCCATGCACACCAATCCGGGTGGGGCGATCAAGGATACGTCGCTTCAGAAGGTCATCATGAATTCGGCCGACAGCGGGGCGATTCGGGATCACGCCGACGCGCCCACACGAATGGAGTTCGGGTATGAACTTCTGAGCAACTTCTATGCGGCGGTGGCGCAGGTATTTCCTAAGGATTGGCATGAGCAGACGCCCCGAACCTCGCGTCTCGTGCATGGTGCTGGCGTGGTGTCGATGGGGTACGTGATGGAAACCCTGTACAGCCGTACCGGCAGCATCGCGATCGAGGACTTTGTCGAGGGACTACGCCCGCTCGTGAAGAACTCTGCCTGGACCTCGGGCGCGTGGACGTTCGTCGATGGCACAGTAACCAAATGGGACGAGGTGGAGAACACGCCTCGACAGATCCAACGCTTGGCCCTGCACTTGGTGGGCAGGGTCAAGAAGGCGGGAGTCCTCAAGCAGCACTCCGCGAGGGGGAAGGCGAGATGATTGCAAGGAAGGCCATCGTCCTCTTCTCGGGAGGGCAAGATTCCACAACATGCCTGGCCTGGGCGCTTGACCGATACGAGCACGTCGAAACGATCGGGTTCGACTATGGGCAGAACCACCGGATCGAACTGGATTGCCGGCATACCGTCCTGGCCCGCATACGGAACGACTTTCCTCAATGGGCCGCGCAACTTGGGGAGGACCACCTACTAGAGATCGGCGTTCTAGGGAAGATCAGCGACACAGCGCTTACCAAGGATGAGGAGATCGTTCTGCAGAACGACGGGCTGCCTAGCACTTTTGTGCCCGGCCGGAACCTGCTCTTCCTCACGCTTGCCGCGGCGGTCGCCTATCGCAGGGGCTGCACCGTTCTGGTGGGGGGAATGTGCGAAACCGACTATTCCGGGTACCCGGACTGTCGTGACAACACGATGAAGGCGATGCAGGTTGCATTGAGCCTCGGCGTTGCGCGTCCGTTAGTGATCGAGACGCCTCTGATGTGGATCGACAAGGCCGAAACCTGGCAAATGGCGGCGAATCTCGGCGGTGACGAATTGGTCAAGGCTATCCAGGAGGATACGCATACCTGCTATCGAGGGGACAGAGAGAACATGAACGAGTGGGGATTCGGCTGCGGCACCTGTCCGGCATGCGAATTGAGGGCTGCGGGATACAACAATTGGCGAAAAGGAGCCTAGTCCATGAGCTACATGGTCAAGGAGATTTTCTACACGCTTCAGGGTGAAGGCGGGAACGCCGGCAGGGCAGCGGTGTTTTGCCGGTTCGCCGGATGCAATCTTTGGTCCGGTCGAGAAATCGACCGGGCGTCGGCCCAGTGCAAGTTTTGCGATACCGATTTTGTCGGCATCGATGGTACCGGAGGGGGCAAGTTCGCTACGCCGGCAGAGTTGGCAGATCAGGTAGCGGCGCATTGGCCCATGGCGGCCTTGGGCAAAAGGCTGGTGGTCTTGACAGGTGGCGAACCATTGTTGCAAGTCGATGCCGCTCTGACCCTCGCGCTGCATGAGCGCAATTTTGAGATCGCGGTCGAAACCAATGGCACAGTCGAGGTGCCCCAAGGGCTGGACTGGGTGTGCGTCAGCCCGAAGGCCAACACCCAACTCAAGGTGCGGGAGGGGCGGGAACTCAAGGTGGTGGTACCACAGGCTAATTTGGACCTCGAAGAGTTGATCGAGTTGAGCTTCGATCAGCATTTGCTGCAGCCCATGGATGGTCCTCTTCTGAGGGAGAACACACAGTGGGCCATCGAGTATTGCATGCGGCACCCACGCTGGCGGCTCAGCGTGCAAACCCACAAGATGGTGGGCATCCGATGAAATTCGAAATTTCTCAGCGTTTCTTTTTTGACGCTGCTCACACGCTACACAGGGAGATCGAGGCAGAGAGCAGTGCCCGCATTCACGGGCACACCTACAACGCTGAAGTCGCCGTGGCAGGAGCAGTGAATCCCGAAACCGGTATGGTGGTTGATTTGGGGCAACTGCGTTTGGCGATCAACAACATTCGCGACAGGCTTGATCATCGAATGCTGGACGACGTCCCAGAACTAAATGCGCCAACGCTTGAAAACCTCTGTGTATTTGTTGCGCGGTTGATCGCCGCCTCCGGGTTCGATCTGAGTCGGGTATCCATTTGGAGAGATGGCATCGGAGACCGCTGCGATTTGCGGATCGAATAGCTTGGCGAACTTTTCCAAATTGCATCCGTGGGACCCCGAAACGCCGGGAGAGCGTCTATTTCTGGCGCTCTATGATCTGGTCAAGGAGGATGTTCCTGAATTGTTTGTCGATCGGAATTGGTTTGTATCCGCTACTGGATTAAGTGAATTTCTGCGCCTTACTGCGGCGATGGAACTCACGCATCGTTGCCTGAATGCCGTAAGCGAACATTTACTCGTCAGTCCAGATGCGCCCGTATCGACTGTATTGCAACTGCTGAGATCGGATGTCGAAATCTATGGGCAGGGGCCCACCACCCGAGGGATTGCGGAGTTGACCTTGCAAGCAGGGCTCGCAGCGCTTGAAAAGCACTTTACTCCCAATCGAGCCGACACGATTCATCGCGAATCCAATCGATGTTGCTGGTGTGGCAAGGCTGTTTCACGCGGGCAAGGTACTGCCAAGGGCTCCATCGCCACCATCGAGCACCTCTGGCCTGCATTTCTTGGGGGATCAAGCAGTCAGGCCAATGCGGCGATTGCGTGCGACAGTTGTAACGGCGCTCGTCAGCACGCGTTTTCATGGGCCTGGTTCGGCGTTCAGAGCTTCAATGCAAAGTTGGACAAACATCAGAATTTGCCGCGAAACGTCCGTCTCGCGCTAGCTCTGCATAGGCTGATAAGAGTGGCGAGTGGACGAACGCGTATTTCTCGCACGGCGGTTTCTCTCAAGACGGCGGCCAAGATGCTCAACGTTGTCGAGCCAAAAATTCGACTTGATCAGAACAGACGATACACGTTTTTCGAACTTATTCAATTTGCTGAGGAATGATATGGCAACTGCTACGCCACTGCTTCGCCGGAAGTACTACGCATTGGAGAATATTCAACGGCCGGAAGCTCCGGAGTTAAAGTTCTATCTCTTTCATGCACCAGCTGCAGACATTCTGGAGTGGGCGGCCGTTGAGCGGCTATCACCCAGTACACCAAAGGGAATACAGCGAAACCTAAACAAGACCAAAGTGCGAAAGCTCGAAGAATACTTGGAGGCGCCCTATCCCAATACGATTGCGACGTCTGTTGTCGTTGTGTTCAATAAGGACGCCATTTCTTTCATTGAGACTAAGGTTGATGGGAGCCCGGTTGAAGGGCGTGGAAACCTCACCGTGAAGTGGAAAGGGCCGAAGGCGCAGGCTGCCACTATCGTTGACGGACAACATAGAGTGATCGGTGCGAGCAACGTCGCAGACGGCTCGCTCCACCTAAACGTCGTTGGCATTGTTGGCGCAGATCAAACCGAAGGTGCCTTCCAGTTCTTGGTTATTAATAACAACAGCTCCAAGGTTTCGCCAAGCCACGTGAAGGCGCTATTTACCGATTACAAGGAAGAGGAACTCTTCAACCGAATGCTTGCGAGCGGCAGTACCAATATCGACGAAAAGAAGATCACCGCGCTGGACTACTTTGATCGCGGCGTGGATAGCCCGTTCAAAGGTGAGGTTAAGTGGGCGAAGAATGTCGACGGTTTCATCGTTCCCAATGCGCTGGAGGCTGGACTCTCTGAAGTGCTGAATCGAAGCTCTTTGCTTATGATTCAGGAGGTTGAACTCGAGACGTTCACTCAAATCTGGATCACGATCAAGGACCAGTGGCCTCATCTTTGGAGCAATTATTCGCATTTGTTGGAGAAGGCATGCATTCAGGCACTGACAGCATACCTTTGCGATGCACTTGAGCAAATGAGGCTGTTTAGTGAGGCAGACGTCCAATACAGTGATCCGGATGTCCTGAAGCGAGAGGTGAAGAAAATTCTCAAACGGATTGATCCTGGATTTTTCGAGGTCGAGTGGACCACGACAGGTCTGGACACCCGTGCAGGACAGCAACTACTGCAGTCGGACCTACGTCAGATGGCGTCCAATCTGCGCAGTGCTAGGGCTTGGCATATTAATTTAGAGACGGTCAGTATCGCGTCTGTGTCCGAGGACAAGACTAAGAAGGGTGCCCGGCCAAAGAAGAAGTAAATTCGGCGTAGGGCGAGCTGTATCTGCTATAGCGCAACCAGTCTATAGTCCTGAATTTTCTGGATTTCGGGGGAGGCGTCACTCTTCGGCATTTCGGTATTGAGATGCGTTGACGCGAAAGATGGAATGGCTTATGTCGTCAATCCTGGCGAAGACTTGCGTAAGTCTGCAGCCTTCGAAAGAACTTTTCGCCGAATGTGCATGCAGTATCCGAGTGAAATGACGAACACTGCGTAAGGAAGAGCGAGCTCCGCGTCGAACACCCCATTGGGTATCTTGAAAGTCGGAACGACTTGTTTGTAAAAATGCACTCCAGAGACAATGGCAGCAATCATCAAGCCTAAGAAAAGTTGAATTCTGAAATGTTGAACCATGTCGTTCGCATCTCTGTGCTTCATGAAAAAGGGGTGAACGAGTGAAATGTCTTGCTGTTCGAGAAACAACCGTTCAATGTTGGCGATGATGACGAGATTCCGGTCGAACCAAGCATACGCATCGAAGACGTTCGCACAGAACCATCCGCACAGTAGTAGCGCGATCGCGGTCGCATGGTGGATAGAGATGACATTCTTCTCTTGGAACGCAAACGCTGCGTAAGCCCCTCCAAGGAGCGCCACACTTTGCCAAAGCAAGACCACGTGGCGATTCAAGTGATTCGAGGTTTGTCGATACATTTCGAGCAAAAATTCCGCACGCGGAGAAGCCATATCAACTGGCCTAAGGTTAATTGACTGCGGTAGGCTACTGCCATTCATGAATTCTCCTTTTTTGATTCTAATGAGCACCAGATCTGAAGATCGGCGTTGATTTACTGTTGAAGACGTGATGTCCGTGGCGACGATGGCGGCCCTTACCACCGTAGCGATCACTGCTTCGGTGCGGGCAACGGCCGATAAGGAGCGAAAGCGCGGCGTGTGACGCCGCTACGTCAGGGTCGGCGCCTAGCTTTGCTCGACGGCTTCTCCAACACAGCTTGGTTTGACCTGCGCAGAGAACCGCCCTTTGCCGATGGCGCAAATGTCTCTGTGATGCCTTCGAATAAGACGGGAAGCGTGGTCCCGAGGCAGTAGCAGATCGATCCCAGGGTGAGCAACGACGGATTGACGTAGCCGCATTCGATCTTGGATATCCGGGAGCGCTCCACTTCGGCTTCGAAGGCCAGCACCACTTGCGTTTTGCCCGACGCTATTCGGATGCGTTGCAGGTTTTGCCCGAGGGCGATCGTCAGGGGGTTCGGAACGTGGGTCGCCTTCTTGGATCGACTTCTACTTTTCGGGGCTGTTGCGGAAACCATGCCCTCGACACTCAAGGAATGTGCCTATGGGGGAAACGTCTTAAACGACACATAATGAGTGTGTGCCTCGCGGGGCACTCGCTTCAGAGCCACAGAGGGGCATCAAAGCTCCAGGGAGACGATATGAACCGCACGCTGAATTCTTCGCTGCCGTAGCGCCGCCGCTACGCACGGGCCGCGGCGTCGCGCTGCCCCACGCACCCCTCTACCTCTCGCCACGGTTGGACCGCGCGTGTTTGCACCTGCCTGTCGATAGGGCTTGCCGTCTGACGCCACAGGCGTGGCGTCGACTTTTCCGCCAACTTGCGGTCCGCGCACTCGCGGCGGGACGACGCACGCCTGCACCGCATCACTTTGTCCGTCGAGCCCCCGCTCCGTGTTTTCTTGCAACCCAGGGAGAAGATGAATTGACCAAGTCCAAAGAAATCTACGTGTCCTTCGGCGTCGACGTCGACGCGGTATTCGGCTGGCTAGGCTCTGTCGACTGGGGCCGCCCGGGTGCAGGCAGCGATGGTCTGGGGCATGTCGCCGTGCCTGCTGTCCGGCGGGTAGATGTGGCTGGTGCCGCATGTGGAGCCTAGGGGGTGAAATGACAACAATCGAGACACAGGCACCACGCCTCAGCGCGAATGATCGAGCAGATGGTGGCGGCGGGCGTGGTCGGGGTGAGGGCCCCAGGGCGAAGCAGCTCGCCTCTCCATTCCCGACCGCGCGCCCGCTCAGGCTCCCACCGTCGCTCTACCTGCCGACGCCCAAGGCCAAGCCCACGCGCAGCGAACCCGCCGCCCTTGTCGGAACCCAGGTGAACCGCCTGCGCCAGGCTGCCGGCGTCTCGGCCCTGGCGCTTTCACAGCGCTCGGGCGTGTCCCGCTCCATGCTCTCGCGCATCGAGAACGGCCAGGTATCG
>NZ_JBFREQ010000053.1:0-26472 GCF_052114385.1 Variovorax sp. M-6
GGGTCGCGAAGGCATGCCAAGACGGGGTCGCGAAGGCATGCCAAGACGGGCCAATCAAGGCGCGCGACGCCGCATGTGCGTTGGCACATGCAAGGAGTGCAACGCGGAGTGGCACGTCTTGGCATGCCTTCCCTTCGGGTTGCCCGGCCCAGGGGCTGTCTGCGGCGTTGCCCGCGCTTGCAAGGCGCAAGCCTTGCTGCGCACGGGCGCCTTGCATCCAGCCCCTGGGCCGGGCAACGCGATCCCTGGAAATAGGGTGAACACGCCCTAGCGCTCTCGCGCCAATCGGCGGGCGAAGAACGACAGGATCTCGTTGCGCGCGGCGATCGTCGGCTGGCCCGCCTCATCGATCAGGTGGGCGGTCACCACGCTGTGCGGGCTCGCGACCACCTGGGCGAAAAAGGGCGCGAGCGAGTCGCGGTTGGCGGCGCTGTCGGGCAGCACGCGCGCAATGAAGCGATCGCCCAGCGCCTCGGTGTAGGCGGCGAAGCGCTGGCCCGTGCAGAACCGGTCACCCTCGAAGCGGTAGGCCATGACAGTCAGGTCGTCGCGCTCCAGGCGTTGCCGAACCGCGGCGAGTTCGTCGGCGTCGCTTTCGATCCCGGCAGGCTGGTCCAGGGGCAGCGACGGCTGGCACAGGACCGGCGCGAGCACCGAGGCCTCGAGCGTCATCGTGAGCGCGAAGTTGCCGGTGAAGCACATTCCGATCGCGCCGACGCCCGGGCCGCCGCACTGCTGGTGCGCCAGCCTCGCCAGCGCGCGCAGCCACTGGGTCACCGGGCTCGAACGGTCGGCCGCGAAGGCGCGGAACTCCGCACTGACACACGCGCGCCGGACGGTAGCCGTGCCTTCCTCGACTTCCGGCACGGCCCCATCGCGGCCGAACAGCGACGGCATGTAGACGGTGAATCCCGCGTCCCGGACCCAGCGGCTGAAGCGCGCGACATGCGGGCTGATGCCCGGCATCTCGGTCATGACGATCACCGCCGGTCCGGCGCCCGCCACGTGAACCACCTTGGCGACGCCGTCCAGGGTGATCTCGCGCGGCTCGAAGTCGTCGAGCGGATCGTGGATATTCAGATCTCGATTCGGCACAGTGGGACCTTTCTCGGTTGCAGGCTTTCATTGCAACCGGTGGAGCGCTAGAGTGCCAGTGTCCATTTAGTCTCTTATCAGGCGTTTTCTGCCATGCACGACTTCACTGTCCTGGTTCTGCCCGGGGCCTACGGCACCGGCGTCGCGGTGACGCTCGATATCCTGAATGCCGCGGCCGCCCTCGCGCCTCGGGTCAGGATGCCACGGCCGACATGGCGCGTGCTGTCGCCGGAGGGCGCGGGCGTCCCGCTGAGCAGCGGCCTGCAAGTGGCGACCGCTGCGCTGCCCGGCCGCGCGCGGGCCGATGCCTCGACCTGGATCATTCCCGGCCTGGGCGTGGACAAGCCCTCCGAACTGGCCGGCCGCCTGGCGCGCGACGAGGCCGCGCGCGCGATCGACGCAGTCAGACGGCACGGCGCACAGGGCGGCGCGGTGGCCGCGTCGTGTTCGGCCGTGTTCCTGCTCCAGGCGGCAGGCTTGCTGCGCGAACGGCGGGTCACGACGTCCTGGTGGCTCGCGCCCGAACTGCGGCGCATCGAGCCCCGGTGCATCGTGGACGCCGATCGCATGGTGTGCGCCGATGGGCCGGTGGTCACCGCCGGCGCCGCGTTGGCCCAATCGGACCTGATGCTCCACCTGTTGCGCACGCGCTTCGGCACCGCGCTCGCCGATGCCGTCGGCAAGGTGCTCTTGATCGACGGGCGGCAGGCGCAGGCGCCGTTCGCCGTGCCGTCGTTGATGTCCAACGGCAACGAACTGGTCGCACGCCTGACGCAGCGCATCGAGTCGGCCCTGCCCAAGCCGCCCAGCGTGGCGGCGCTGGCCGAGGAATTCGCCATGTCGCAGCGGACGCTGGCGCGGCATGTGCACGCCGCCACGGGCCAGAGTGCGCTGGCGCTCGTACAACGCGTGCGGCTCAACCGGGCACGCATGCTGATCGAGTCGAGCCGGATGACGATCGAGCAGGTCGCCGCGCAGGTCGGCTACGAGGATGCGACGGCGTTGCGGCGGCTCATGCGCCGGGCGGCCGGCGCCACGCCGAGCAAGTTTCGCTCGGGTTGGCAAACGGCCTGACGCCGGGCGCGGCCTTCGAGTCCGCCGCGTAAGATTCGCACTGCCATTGCCGCCATCGCCCGACCTTTTGGAGCTACCGAAAAAATGAGCCATTTCGAGGCCGCCATCCACCGCGACTTCGGCGTGATCGCCGATCTGATTCGCATCCATGCGCAGCAGGCCCCCGAGCGGCCCGCACTGGCCGATGCCGCGCGCGAACTGAGCTACGGCGGGCTCGATGCCCTGATGGACCGCATCGCGGCCAGCTTGCAGCGCGACGGCCTCGGTGCCGGCGACGCGATCGCGATCTGCGCGGCGTCGAGCGTCCGTTACGCGGCCGTGTTTCTCGGTGCCCTGCGCGCCGGCATCGCGGTCGCTCCGCTGGCGCCCGGCTCCACGCCCGCCAGCCTGGCGCGGATGATCGAGGACGCCGAGGCGCGTGTGCTGTTCGTCGACGAAGCCTCCGCGGCCGTGATCGGGCCGGCGGCCGAGGGCGCCATCCCGCGCATCGCGCTCGATGGCTCGGTGGCCGGCGGTGACTTCGAGACCTGGCTGGCTGCGGCCGGCGCCAGGCCGGCCGCGGTCGAACCGCAGCCGGCCTGGCCCTTCAACATCATCTATTCGTCCGGCACCACGGGTGAGCCCAAGGGCATCGTGCAGGGCCACGGCATGCGCTGGGCCCACGTGCAGCGCGGTGCCACCTACGAGTACGGGCCCGACACGGTCACGCTGCTGTCGACGCCGCTCTACTCCAACACCACGCTGGTCGTGTTCTTCCCGACGCTCGCTTTCGGCGGTTGCGTGGTGCTGATGCCGAAGTTCGACGCCGCCGCCTACCTGAAGCTGGCCCAGGATCGCCGCGTGACCCACACCATGCTGGTGCCGGTGCAGTACCAGCGCCTGATGGCACGGCCCGATTTCGATGCCCACGATCTCGCGAGCTTCAAGTACAAGTTCAGCACCAGTGCGCCTTTCAACGCCGCGCTCAAGGCCGACGTGCTCAAGCGCTGGCCCGGCGGCCTGATCGAGTTCTACGGCATGACCGAAGGCGGCGGCACCTGCATCCTCGAAGCCCATCTGCATCCGGACAAGCTGCACACCGTGGGGCGGCCGGCCGAAGGCAGCGACATCCGGCTGATCGACGAGCAAGGCCGCGAAGTCGCACGCGGCGAGGACGGCGAAGTGGTCGGGCATTCGGCCGGCATGATGGTCGGCTACCACCGCCAACCGGCGAAGACGCGCGAGGCCGAGTGGTTCGACCCCACCGGCAAGCGCTTCATCCGCACCGGCGACGTCGGCCGCTTCGACGACGAGGGCTTCCTGACGCTGTTCGACCGCAAGAAGGACATGATCATCAGCGGCGGCTTCAACATCTATCCGAGCGACCTCGAGGCCGTGGTGCGCGCCCATCCGTCGGTGGCCGACGTGGCGGTGGTCGGCGTACCCTCCGAGCAATGGGGCGAGACACCGGTGGCCTTCGTGGTGCGCCGCGGCGGCGACGGCACGACGGCCGAGGCGCTGCTGCAATGGACCAACGACCAGCTCGGCAAGACCCAGCGCCTGGCCCGCCTGCAGTTCATCGACGAGCTTCCGCGCAGCGCGATCGGCAAGGTGCTCAAGCGGGAGCTGCGTGAGCACCTTGCCCGCTGACGCCGGCCCGGACGCTGCCGCGCACGGCGGCGGCAATGGCCTGCTGTGGGTGCTGGTGGCCGCCGCCGTCCTCTTCGCGCTGATCCGCCCGCGCGCACCGATGGACTACCTCCGGCTGGTCGACTGGCAGACGCTCGGCGCGCTGGCCGGTCTGCTGGCGATCACCCAGGGCGTCGAGCGCAGCGGCATGCTGCAGGCCGCCGCGGCGCGGCTGCTGGCGCGCACCACGGACCTGCGCAACCTGGTCCTGCTGCTGGCCGCCAGCGCCGCCGTGCTGTCGGCGCTGGTGACCAACGACGTCAGCCTGTTCCTGCTGGTGCCGCTCACGCGCGTGCTGGCGACCCAGGCGCACCTGCCGCTGGCGCGGCTGGTGGTGATCGAGGCGCTGGCGGTCAATGCCGGCTCCGCGCTGACGCCGATCGGCAACCCGCAGAACCTGTTCCTCTGGCATCGCTCGGGCGAGAGCTTCATCGGCTTCGTGACGATGATGGCGCCGACCGTGGCGGTGATGCTGTTCTGGCTGTTCGCCGCGATCTGGTTCATGGTGCCGCGAGTCCCGATCGCGCTCAAGCCCTCCGGAGAAGCGGCGCCGGTGCAACCTCGGCTGCTGGCGCTGTCGGGCCTGCTGTTCGTCGGCTTCGTGATCGCGCTCGACCGCCATTGGCTGCTGGCCGGCCTCGGCATGGTGTTCGGCGCCTTCCTGCTGCTGCGCCCGCGCGTGCTGCTGGGCATCGACTGGGCCCTGCTCGCGATCATCGCGCTGATGTTCGTCGACCTGCGCCAGCTGGCCGAGCTGCCCGTGGCCGCGACGCTGCTCGGCCAGCTGCCGATCGGCGAAGGGTGGCGCGCCTACCTGGCGGCGATCTTCACCTCGCAGTTCATCAGCAACGTGCCCGCCACGATCTTGCTCGACCCCTTCGTGCACGACCTGCCGGCACTGGCCGCGGGCGTGAGCGTGGGCGGCTTCGGCTGCGTGCTGGGCTCGCTGGCCAACCTGATCGCGCTGCGGCTGGCGAAACTGCCGAACGGCCTGCGCGAATTCCATCGCCTGAGCATCCCCTTCCTGCTGGTCTGCGGCGCCTCGGCGCTGCTGCTGAGGCTGGGGTGACGGGCCCCGCCGACCGGCTGCTGCTCGAGGCCTGACGCCCCGTCCGCTTAAGCTCGGCGGCATGTCTCCGACGCTCAACGCCCTCGCCGCCATCACCCTCTGGGCCACCCTGGCCTCGCTGGGCACCTCGCTCTCGCATCTGCCGCCCTTCCTGCTGACCGGGCTGGCGCTCATCATCGGCAGCGTGCCGAGCTGGCCGCTGGCGTTGCGCGATCGCCGCGCGTGGGCGGTTCCGTTGCGAACGCTGGCGCTGGGCGTCTATGGGCTGTTCGGCTTCCACTTCCTGCTCTTCATCGCGCTGCGCCATGCGCCGCCGGTCGAGGCCAACCTGGTCAACTACCTCTGGCCGCTGTTCATGGTGGTGCTGGCACCGTGGCTGCTGCCCGGCATGTCGCTGCGGCCGCTGCACGTGGTGGCGGCGCTGCTGGGCTTCACGGGCGCGGCGATCGCGATCCTCGGGGCGCGCGGCGACGCCTCGAGCGCCGCGGGCGGCAGCTACTGGGGCTTCCTGCCGGCGCTGGGCTCGGCCTTCATCTGGGCCAGCTACTCGCTGTGGACCCGGCGCGTGGCCGCCTTTCCGACCAGCGCGATCGGCTTGTTCGGGCTGGTCTCGGGGGCGCTGTCGCTGCTGTGCCACGCGCTGCTGGAACCCTCGGCCGCGCTGTCGCCGCGCGACTGGCTGCTGGTCGCGCTGTGCGGCCTGGGCCCGCTGGGCGCGGCCTTCTTCTTCTGGGACCTGGCGCTGAAACGCGGCGACGCGCGGCAGATCGGCATCCTGAGCTACATCACGCCGCTGGCGTCGACCGCGCTGCTGCTGCTCGTCACCGGGCGAGCGCTGAGCTGGAGCATCGCGCTGGCCGCGGTGCTGATCATCAGCGCCGCGGTGATGGGCACGCGGGCGCGATGAGAGGACCGCTCAGTCGGAGACCTTGAGCACCAGCTTGCCGAAGTTCTCGCCGGTGAAGAGGCGCGTGAGCGCCTCGGGGAAGGTGTCGATGCCCTCGACCACGTCCTCGCGGCTCTTCATGCGGCCGTCCTTGAGGTAGCCCGACAGCTCGGCGATCGCCACCGGATAGCGGTCTGCGTAGTCGAACACCACGATGCCCTGCATGCGGGCGCGGTTCACCAGCAGGCTCAGGTAGTTCTTCGGGCCCTGCACCGGCGTCGTGTTGTTGTACTGGCTGATCGCGCCGCAGATGATGATGCGGGCGCCGCGCGCCAGCTTCGCCAGCACCGTGTCGAGAATCTCGCCGCCGACGTTGTCGAAGTAGATGTCCACGCCCTTGGGGCAATGGGCCTTCAGGCCCTCGCGCACCGCCGAGGGGCCGGCCTTGTAGTCGATGCAGGCGTCGAAGCCCAGTTCCTTCACCACCCAGTCGCACTTGGCCTGGCCGCCGGCGATGCCGACCACCCGGCAGCCCTTGATCTTCGCGAGCTGGCCGACGGTCTGGCCGACTGCGCCGGCCGCACCGGAAACCACCACGGTCTCGCCCGGCTTCGGCTGCCCGACGTCCATCAGGCCGAAGTAGCCGGTCATGCCGGGCATGCCCAGCACGTTGAGCCACTGGCCGATCGAGCCGGCACGCAGGTCGATCTTCACGAGGCCGTTGCGCTTGATCTCCTCTTGCGGGATCAATGCGTACGTCTGCACGCCGAGCGTGCCGTAGACCGTGTCGCCGACTGCGAAGCCCGGGTTGCGCGACGCCACCACGCGCCCGACGCCGCCGGCGCGCATCACGGCCCCGATCTCGACGGGCGCGATGTAGCTCTTGCCCTCGTTCATCCAGCCGCGCATGGCGGGGTCGAGCGAGAGCGACAGGGTCTGGACCAGGACGCCGCCTTCGGCTGGTTCCGCGACCGGCTCGGTGGTGAACTGCCAGTTGTCGCGCGTGGCCGCGCCTTCGGGCCGTTTGGCGAGGCGGACCTGGCGATTGCTGAGGGTGCTGCTCATGCGCGTGTCTCCTTGGGGTGTCTGATGCCGGGGCATCGTAGCCCCGGCCTGCGCCGCGGCCGGTAGCCAAGGAGACAAGGCACGCCGCTCAGAAGGGATAGTGACGCGGCGTGGCCTGGACCGTGATCCAGCGCAGTTCGGTGAAGGCCTCGACGCCCGCCTTGCCGCCGAAGCGCCCGTAGCGCCGAACTCGTTGTCGTTGGCCGTGGCGATCGCCTCCGCCCGAGTTGGCGAAGGCGCCAAAGGCGGCCGCGTTCACCACGGCATCCATCGAAAGGAAGCGGCACGCCTGCGCGCTGTGCCCGCTGCGCACAAAGCACTTGTCGCAGCGTGCATGCCGCTAGTGGTTAACCCGCAAGCTGCGGGCACCGCGGCGGGCCGGAAAATGGACGGAGTTTTCCAGCCAAGCCCCTATGACCGTGTCCATGGTTCCGTCGACCGATGAAGTCCCGCCGCGCGTGGAGGCCAATCGCCACCGGGTGTTGCGCACGCCGCAGATGGCGCGCGGCAGCTTGGTCGCCTACCTCAAGATCGTGGCGCCGTGGCAGGGTTCGGCCGAGGTCGCCCAGTGCGGTCGCGAGGCGGCGGTGCGCGCCGGCGGCAGCCCGAGCGATTTCAGGCGACAGGCTGCGCGCAGGGCGTAGCGCGTGACCCCGCCGCCCGCGCATCGCGCCATCCGCGCCGCCGACTGGGTCGCCGGCCTCTCCATTGCCGGCCTGCTGTTGCCCGAGGCGGTGGCCTATGCGGGCATTGCGGGCTTGCCGCCCCAATCGGGCGTGATCGCGCTCCTGGCTGGCCTGATCGTCTATGGCCTGCTGGGAAGCAGCCGCTTCGCGATCGTCTCGGCCACCTCTTCCTCGGCCGCCGTGCTGCTGGCAGCCACCAGCGCCGCCGGCGGCCACGGCACCGCGCTGCAACTGGCGCTCGGCGCCGGGATCGTGCTGCTGACCGGCGTCTTCTTCCTGATCGCGGCGGCGGCCCGGCTCGGCGCCGTGTCGAACCTGATCGCCAAGCCGGTGCTGCGCGGCTTCGCCCTCGGCCTGGCGCTGACCATCGTTGCCAAGCAGATGCCCAAGGTCGTCGACGTCCACCCGGCGCATGGCGACTTCCTGCGCCTGTCGTGGGAGCTGTTCGCCAGCGTCGGCCGATGGAATTTCGCCGGCCTGGCGATGGCCGGCGTCGGCGTCGCCCTGCTGCACGCCCTGGGGCGCTGGCGCGCGGTGCCGGCAGCGCTGCTGGTGATCGCGGCGGGCATCGCGTTGGACGTGGCCGGCTTCTGCCAGCAATGGCACATCGCCGCGGTGGGGCCGATCGAGTTCGGGCTCTCGCTACCCGGCGTGCCGGAACTGTCGCGCGACCAATGGCTGCGCCTGGGCGAGTTGGCCTTCGCGATGGCGCTGATCCTCTACGCGGAATCCTGCGGAGCGATCCGCACCTTCGCGCTGCGGCACGGCGACGAGGTGTCGGCCAACCGCGACCTGTTCGCCCTCGGCGCCGCCAATCTGGCCTCGGGGCTGTTCCAGGGGATGCCGGTCGGGGCCGGCTATTCGGCCACCTCGGCCAACGAGGCCGCTGGCGCGCAGAGCCGTGCGGCCGGCTTGATCGCCTGCGCCGTGGTCCTGCTCGCGGCCATCACGCTGCTGCCGTGGATCATGCACATACCGGAGCCCTTGCTCGCCGCGATCGTGATCCACGCTGTCGGCCACATGCTGGATCCCCGCAGCCTGCGGCCCTACTTCGCCTGGCGGCGCGACCGGCTGGTCGCCCTGGTCGCGTTCGGCGCCGTGCTGCTGCTCGGCGTGCTGGACGGGCTGCTGGCCGCCATCGGCGTCAGCCTGGTTCTGCTGCTGCGGGGCATGTCGGGCGCCCAGGTAAGCTGGCTCGGCCGGCTCGCGCAGGGCCACGACTACGTGGACACCGCGCGCCATCCTGAAGCCCGGGTGCCCGCCGGCATGCTGATCGCGCGGCCCGAAATGCCGTTGTTCTTCGGCAATGCCGATGCGGTGTTCGCCACGATCAGGGCCCGCGTGGAGGCGGCCCGGCCGCTCGGCCACGTGGTGCTCAGCCTCGAGGAGTCGGCCGACCTCGACGGCACCAGCATCGAGGCGCTCTGCGACTTTGCCGCCTCCGTTCGCCGGTGCGGCGCGCAGCTGGTGCTCGCGCGTGTCAAGGACACGCTGCGCGATCTGCTCGACCAGGTGCGCAACCCCGATCTGCCGCCCGCCTTGTACGCCGCCTGGAGCGTGGACGACGCGGTCGAGCAGGCGCGGGCATCCGCCTCAAGTCAGTAGGGCGGTGACCGCGAGCCCGGGCGCCGCGTTGCGCACGGCGAGCGTGCCGCCATGCGCCTCGGCCACCAGCCGGCACAGGTACATGCCGAGCCCGACGCCCCCGGTCGCGCGCTGGCGCGCACTGTCGGTGCGGTAGAAGGGCTCGGTCAGGCGCTCCAGTTGCGCCGCGTCGACGCCCGGGCCGAAATCGCGCACTTCCAGTTCGATGCCCTGCCCGGCCTTGCGCAGGGTCACGCGCGGGGGTTGCGCGCCTTCGGCGCCGTGGCGCAACGCGTTGTCGAGCAGGTTGCGCACCAGGAGGCGGACGCGCGAACGGTCCAGCGAGAGCACCGGCAGATCCGCCGGGCTCTCCGTCGCGATGTCGTGCCCGCCGGAAAGCTCGTTCGCCACTTCGCGCACCAGGGCCGCGAGATCGACCGGCTCGCGATGCAGCGCCACATGCGGGCTGGCGAGCCGCTCGCTTTCGAGCAGGTCGCTGATGAGGTCACGCATCTCGGCCAGGTCGCGCAGGAGCGCGGCGCGCTCGACCGCGCCCTCGGGCGTCGCCGGCAGCAGTTCGGCATTGAGGCGCGCCCGCGTGAGGGGCGAGCGCAGTTCGTGGCTGAGCGCCAGCAGCAGCGCACGCTTGGCGTCGAGCATGCCCTGGATGTCGTTCGCCATGGTGTTGATGCGCTGCGCGAGGTCGCCCAGTTCGTCGCGCCGGCGCAGCGGAATCGGCACTTCGAAGGCGCCGCGCCCGAAACGCTCGGCGCCGGCGCGGATGTCGTCGAGGGGCCGCAACAGCCGCCGCACGTACGCGTAGGCCAGGACGATCAGGCCCAGCAGCAGCGCGAGCGTGATCCAGCCGATGCCCTGCGGTTCGCGCTCCCAGGGCAGCGTGCCGACCCCGAAGCTGATGCGGTGGCCGTCGGCGGTCATGCGATTGAGCCATTCGCCGCGCTGGCCGAAGCCGTGCCGGTGGCGGTCGGCGTGCGAATCCCAGTTCACGACCGGGCCCTCGATGCGGATCGAGATCGGCAGCCGAGTGACCAGCGCCTGGGCACGCGCCGCATCGGGCGGCGTGCCGAGTTCGGCGACGATGCGATCCATGTAGTCGGCGACCAGGGGTCGGGCGGCATCGCGCCAACCGGTCGAGAAGGCCCGCTGCATGCCGCCCAGGAACACCGCCGTCATCGCCAGCCCGAGCAGCACGAACACGATGATCAGGCGCACGCGCAGCGAATGCCGCCAGCGATGCCGCCAGTGGCTCTGACCGCTGCGCTGCGGCCTCATGTCGTGCTCTTGCCGACGGCGAGCGCGTAGCCCGCGTTGCGCAGCGTCTTGATGCAGTCCAGCGGCTCGAGTTTCTTGCGCAACCGGCTCACGACGATGTCGACCGCGCGCGTGTAGAGCTCGGCCTCGTGGCCGCGCAGGCGATTCAGGATGTCGTCCCGGCTCCAGACCTTGCCCGGCTGGTCCGCCAGCAGGGCCAGCAGCTCGAACTCCGTGCCGGTGAGGTCCACGCGCTCGCCGTGGCGCAGGACCTCGCGCCGGTCGAGGTCGATCGACAGGCCCTCGAACTCCCGGCGCTGCGCCGGCGGCGCCGCCGGCACCGCGCGCTGGCGGCGCAGGATGGTCTGCACCCGGGCCACCAGCTCGCGCGGCTCGAAGGGCTTGGGCAGGTAGTCGTCGGCGCCGAGCTCGAGCCCGACCACGCGGTCCATCACGTCGCCGCGCGCGGTCAGCATCACGATCGGGATGTCGCTCTCCTTGCGGATCTCGCGGCACAGCGCGAAGCCGTCCATCTCGGGCAGCATCACGTCCAGGATCGCGGCGTCGTAGGGCTGGGCGCGCAGCCTGGCCAGGCCTTCGCTCGGCCGGCTCGCGCTGTCCAGCACGAAGTCGAAGCGCGCGAAGTAGCTCGCCAGCGGCGCCCCGAGGTGCTCGTCGTCGTCGATCAGCAGGATGCGGGGCATGCGGCGATTGTGCATTCGGGCGACACCGGAAGCCGATCCCTCACCAGGGGTCGGCACGGCCGATGCGGCCCAGGTGGGTGACGCCGAAGCCGTCGGCATGGTGAAGCCCGAAGCCCAGCATCCGGTCGAAGCCGATGTGGGCGCACCAGACCAGGCCCACGGCCAGCGCCACCGGCTGCTCGCCCAGCACGCCGGCGACGAGCACGGCGAACGGTCCGAGGTAGGAATGCGCGGCGTTGTACGCCGCCGCGCCGGCCCGCGGCCCGGCCAGGAAGCCGAGCAGCGAGAGGTCGGGGGCGAGGAACAACAAGGCAAAGGCGCCCCAACCCGCGCCGAGCTGGGCATAGCCCAGCAGCGCCGCAGCCAGCATGGCCAGCCCTTCGAGCCGCAGCATCGTGCGCACGCCGCCGGGCAGGGACGTCATCCCCGGCCCCACCGGCGGCCGCCGCGGTCCATGAAGTCACGCACCTTCTGCTGCTGCGCCGGGTTCAGGTTGTCGAAGAAGTCGGCCGCCGCGGCAATCACTTCGGGGCTGCCCGCCTGCACCGCGGCCGTCTTGTCGTCGACCAGCTTCTTCGCGCGCTCCTGGTCGAGCTTCGCGCCGGCGAACAGGCTGCGGAACTCGGCCCGCGGATCGCCGCCGCCGCGCAGCGCGGCCCGCTGCGCCTGCAGCTTCTCGGTCAGCACGGTGAGCTTCTGCTTCTGCGCGGCATCGAGATCGAGCTTGCTGCCCACGCGCTCGACCATGCGGGCGCGGAACTCGGCCCGATCCTGCTCCGAGCCGCTCCAGCCATGCCGATGGCCGGAGCAGCCGGCCAGGCTGCCGGCCACGAGCGCGGCGCCGGCGAGTCCGAAAAGAGAACGTTTGAACCAGGGTTTCATGGGAGTCTTCCTTCAGCAAGGATCGAATTGATCCGGAGACTCGATGCTCGGTGGAGCACCTGCCGAAGTCCTTTCGCCGCGGTTTCGGCGTGTTTCGTTTTATTGCTGGACGGTGGCCCGCACTTCGTGCGGGTCGCGGCCTACCGCACCAGCGCGGCGGCGGGATTCTCCAGCTCGAGCACCTCGCGTGCCCAGGCCTCGAGCTTGCTGGTGTCGGCCCGGATCACCTCCTGCTTGACCGCAAGGATCTGCGACGGATGCATCGAGAAGCTGCGCAGCCCCAGGCCCAGCAGCAGCCGGGTGAACATCACGTCGCCGGCCATCTCGCCGCAGACGCTGACGCCCTTGCCCTGTCGCCGGCACTCGGCAATGGTGTCGGCCACCAGCCGCAGCACGGCCGGATGGGCCGGATCGTAGAGGTGCGCCACCGATTCGTCGGCGCGGTCGATCGCCAGCGTGTACTGGATCAGGTCGTTGGTGCCGATCGACAGGAAGTCGAAGTGCTTCAGGAAGGTCTTGAGGGTCAGCGCGGCGGCCGGGATCTCGATCATCGCTCCGAGCTTCACATTGCCATGCACCGCACCGCGGTTGTCCAGCTCGGCGCGCGCGAAGTCGATCAGCGAGAGCGTCTGGCGGATCTCGCTGACGTGCGCCAGCATCGGGATCAGCAGATGGATCTCGCCATGCGCCGCGGCCCGCAGGATGGCGCGCAGCTGCGTCAGGAACATCGCCGGGTCGGCCAGGCTCCAGCGGATCGCGCGCAGGCCCAGGGCCGGATTCAGGTGCGAATCCTCCCGCCCCGACTTGCCGTCCAACTGCTTGTCGGCGCCGACGTCGATGGTCCGGATCGTGACCGGCATGCCCTTCATGCCCTCGACCGCGCGCCGATAGGCCTGGTACTGCTCTTCCTCGTCCGGCAGCCGCGTGAGGTTGTGCGATTCGCGCCCCATGAAGAGGAACTCGCTGCGGAACAGCCCGACGCCGACCGCCCCGGCCTTGACCGCGCCGACCGTGTCCTCGGGCATCTCGATGTTGGCCAGCAGCTCGACCCGCTGGCCGTCCAGCGTCACGGCCGGCTTGTGGCGCAGCCGGGACAGCCGGCCGCGCTCGAGGTCGCCCTGGCGCTGCTTGAAGCCGTATTCGGCCAGGATGATCGGCGACGGGTCGACGATCATCACGCCGGCATCGCCGTCGATGATGACCCAGTCGTCCTGGCGCACCAGCTGGCTGGCGCTGCGGGCGCCGACCACGGCCGGGATGTCCATGCTGCGCGCGATGATCGCGGTGTGCGAGGTGCGGCCGCC
This sequence comes from Variovorax sp. M-6, assembly GCF_052114385.1. Taxonomy (NCBI): domain Bacteria; kingdom Pseudomonadati; phylum Pseudomonadota; class Betaproteobacteria; order Burkholderiales; family Comamonadaceae; genus Variovorax; species Variovorax sp. M-6. The sequence continues at coordinate 13,290 of NZ_JBFREQ010000053.1, forward strand.
GACATCGGTCACGAAGCCCGCGAACACGCTCTTCTTGAACTGCAGCATATCGGCCGGCGACAGGTCGTGCGCGATCAGCACCAGGGGCGCATCGAAGGCGTCGCCGGCGAACAGGTCGTGGTGGTCGTCTTCGTCGGCGGTGCGCTTGCGGCGCGGCGGCGACGGCGCCAGCACCGCGGCCGTGCCCTTCATCCGGTGCAGCAGCCGCTCGACCACCTGCTCGAGGTCGGCCTTGCGCTCGCGCAGGTATTCGTCCTCCATCTCGTCGAACTGGCGCGCCACCACCTCGAGCTGGGTGGTCAGCGCCCATTCGGCGTTGTAGAGCCGCTCGACGATCCAGTGCTTGACGCCGCCCGTGAGCACCTCGTCCTGCAGCAGCATCTGGTGCACCTCGAGCAGCGCCGCGAGTTCGTGCGGCGCGTCGTTGGGCCCCATCAGCGCGACGCTGGCCTGCAGCTTCTGCAGTTCCTCGGCCACCGCATTGCGCGCCATGCGCACCCGGTCGATCTCGGTCTCGATCTGCTCCGGCTTGATGAAGTAGTGCGCGACGTCGATGCGGCTCGAGACCACCAGCACCGCGCGCCCGATGGCGATGCCACGGGCAACCGGCAGACCGTGGACAACAAAAGTCATGCGCGCGTCGCTACAGGAAGAGCCAGCGCGAAGCGCGAGCTCCGTTGGTGAAACACCGCGGAACCGGCTTCGCCGGGCCGCTGGTGTTGCCCCCGGTGAGGGGGTGGGCGGCTACACGCAGTGAGCCAACCTGGGGGAGAGCCATTTATTCCCCCTCGCCGAACTTGTCGTTCATGAGCGCGACGATCGCATCGAGCGCTTCCTGCTCGCGCTCGCCGATGGTCTCGATCTCCACCGTGACGCCGAGGCCCGCGGCCAGCATCATGACGCCCATGATGCTCTTGGCATTGACGCGGCGATCGCCGCGCGCGAGCCAGACCTCGCACGGGAAGCTTCCCGCGAGCTTGGTGAGTTTGGCCGAGGCGCGTGCATGCAGCCCCAGCTTATTGCTGATGGTCACGGATGTCTTGGTCACTGTGCTTTCTTCTTGCCTGATTCTGCGGCGCTGCCACGGCCACCTGCATCACGCCGGCCGTCCCGCCGGTGAGCGCACGCTGCACCAGCGTGTCGAGCGGCTCGTTGCGATAGCTCACCGCGCGCAGCAGCATCGGCAGGTTGACGCCCGCCACCAGCCGCGAGCGGACGCCGTCGACCAGCTTCTGCGCCACGTTGCAGGGCGTGGCGCCGAAGACGTCGGCCAACACCAGCACCTGCGAACGCGGGGTGAGCTGCAGTTGGGCCAGCATGATGCGGGCGGCAGCGAGGGTTTCGTCCGGCGACACGTTGGGCAGCACGTCGAGCGCGGCGATCGACGCCTCGCTGTCGGGAAAGACATGCAGCGCGCACTGGCGCAGCGCTTGCGCAAGCGGCGAGTGGGCGATGATGAGGATGCTGTTCATGCGGATCGGCGGGCGGCCTGTCGATTATGCGGGGGCGCCCGCAGGATGTAGAAGGAAGACAACACGCGAGCATCCCACAATGCGACCGGGCGGCGACGGGCTCACGGAATGTGCAGGCCCTCGAAGAAGGTGGGGAGTGCGTCGGTCGAGGAAGGCTTGCCGAGCACGGTCGCCTGGTAAAGCGAGACCCCCTCCGGGTGCAGTTGCGCAAACCACAACACATGCAGGGCCGGGGCCTGCGTGCCGGCACCGGCGTCCTGCGTATCGAGCCGCACCGGCGCGGGCGAGTTCGCCGCCCGCAGCAGGGCGGCCGCGGTTTCGGTGGCCGGAACACCGGCGATCTGGCCGCGCGTCGCCGCGCGCCAGGCCCGCATCCAGCCTTCGGCCTGCGCCGGGCTGCCGGCGACCGCGTGGGCGACCGCGAAGGTGGCGCCGCCCGCCTCGCAGCCCGCCATGTCCACCGCGACCGCCTCGACGCCCAATGGGAGCGAGCGTGTCGCGCGGTCGGGCTTGCACGGCAGCAGTGCGACGACGCCGTCGTTCCCGATCGGCACTTCGCGCCAGTTGAAGGTCGGGCTGCAGCCGGCGAGCGCGCTGGCGGCAATCCACGCAAGCGCGGCGAGGCGGGGACGGGGCGGTAAGGGCATCGGGAGCCCGATTATCGAGCGAGCGCGATCGGAACTAAAATCCCCGGGCCCGCTCCATCCGTCTTCCATGAAAAAAGTCGTCTATACCGCCGCTGTCGCGATCGCCCTGGCCGCCGGCGTCGGCGTGTACCTGGGCACCGGGGTATCGGCGGCGCCGGCATCGACCTTCGTGCTGCTCGACGGCAGCAAGAAGAGCACCGAAGACCTCAAGGGCAAGGTTACGCTGGTCAACTTCTGGGCCACCAGCTGCGTCACCTGCGTCGCCGAGATGCCCAAGGTGATCGCCACCTACGACAAGTACCGGGCGCGCGGCTACGACACGCTGGCCGTCGCCATGAGCTACGACCCGCCGAGCTACGTGGTCAACTTCGCCGAGACCCGCAAGCTGCCGTTCAAGGTGGCGATCGACAACACCGGCGCCGTGGCCAAGGCCTGGGGCGACGTGCAATTGACCCCGACCACCTACGTGGTCAACAAGCGCGGCGAGATCGTGAAGCGCTACGTCGGCGAACCCGACTTCGCCGAACTGCACAAGCTGATCGAGAAACTGCTCGCCGAAGCCTAGCCCTTCGGCCGGCGCAGCCCGGCCCGTCGGTGAAACACCGCGGATCTGGCTTTGCCAGGCCGCTGGTGTTGCCCCCGGTAGGGGGTGGGCGCCCGGACACGAAGTGCCGGGCAACCTGGGGGCGAGCTACTTATTTCTGAAGGTGTCGTGGCAGGTCTTGCAGGTGTCCCCCGCTGCGCCGACCGCGGCTTTCAGCGCATCGAGATTGCCGGCCTTGGCGCCGAGCACGAGCTTGTCGGTGTCCGCCATCAGCCGCTCGCTGAGCTCCTTGAACTTGGCCTGCTCCTTCCAGATCTCCGGCTTGGCCTTGCCGCCTTCGGTGCCAGGCCCGAAGCCGCTCCACGGCAGCCTCGATATCTGGGCGACCACTTCGGCGTTGGCGACCGCAGCCGCCGCGTCGTAGGGCACGCGCCCACTGGCCATTCCGGCCAGGCGGCCGAAATTCTGGCTCTGGATGAACATGGCGCTCTGGCGGTACTTGATGGCATCCTCGGTCTTGGCGAACTGGGCGGCGGCCGGAACCGCGAGCGCAAAAGAAGCGGCCGCAAGGGCGAGCAAGGCAGGACTTTTCATGCGTGGTTCTTTCTTGTTCAAATGGCGGGCGATGCCGCGCGGGCCAGTTTAGGGACTTGCCGCCACCTGCGACTAGAGGTAACCCGCAGGACGCGCGGCCCCGGAAGTTTGCTAATCTGCGGATCCTGCTCCTGCGACCGCCGCCACCGATGACCGCTTCCTTCCAGTCCCACACGCACCGCGCGGGGCTGGATGTCGCCCCCTCGCAGCACACGCGCATCTGGGACCTCCCGACGCGCGTGTTCCACTGGTTGCTGGCGGCCGCCGTGATCGCCCAGATCGCGACCGGACTCGGCGGCGCCATGGAATGGCATTTCCGGATCGGCTATGCGCTGCTGGCACTGCTGCTGTTTCGAGGGGTGTGGGGCTTCGTGGGCGGGCGCTGGTCGCGCTTCGCGAGCTTTCTCTATTCGCCTGGCTCGGTGGCCGACTACCTGCGCGGGCGCGCCCATCCCGATCATCTGATCGGCCATTCGCCGCTGGGCGCCCTGTCGGTGTTCGCCCTGCTCGGCCTGCTGGCGATCCAGGTCGCGACCGGCCTGGTGGCCGACGACGAGATCTCGGCCTCCGGACCGCTCGCCCGCTTCGCCTCCAGTGGCATCGTCACCGCCGCCACGCACTGGCACACGGTGCAGGGCAAGTGGATCGTGATCACGCTGGTCAGCCTGCACGTGCTGGCCGTTCTCTTCTATGTCGTGGTCCGTCGGCAACGGCTGGTGCGGCCGATGATCACGGGCGACAAGCGGCTGGTCGACGGCGCCGCGGCGCCGAGCCGCGACGATGCCGCCTCGCGGCTGCTGGCCATGGCGGTGTTTGCAGCCTGTGCCGCCTTCGCGACCTGGATCGCGTCGTTGCGCGTATGAGCCATTCGCTGTCACGTCCGCTGCCACTGGCAGATGCGCCGAACATCGTCATGGTCACGCCCGACGAGGCGCACGAGTTCGAGGCGGTGCGCGCGATCTTCCGCGACTATGCCGACTCGCTGGACATCGACCTCGGATTCCAGGGCTTCGACCAGGAACTGGCCAGCCTGCCGGGCGACTACGCGGAGCCGCGCGGTGCCCTGTTGCTGGCGCTGGTCGACATCACCGAGGTCACGACCCCGGTCGCCGCCGAGCCGCTGCCGCGCGCCCAGGGCCGGCTCGCGCATGTCGCGGGCTGCTGTGCGCTGCGCCCCCTGGACACGGCCGACTATCCCAATGCGGCCGAGATGAAGCGCCTCTACGTGCGGCCGCAGTTCCGAGGGCTCGGGTTGGGCCGGCAACTGGCCGAGGCCATCCTGGATGCCGCCCGCGGCGCCGGCTATGCCTGCGTGCTGCTGGACACGCTGGACGACATGGAATCAGCGCGGGCCCTCTACGAGGACCTGGGCTTCGCGGAAGTGCCGCCCTACTATCACAACCCCATCGCGGGGTCGCACTACCTGAAGGCCGATCTCTAGCCCTTGGCTTGTGCCAGCAGGGTGTCGGCGTCGCTGACCTCGAACTTGCCCGGGCCCTCGACATTGAGGGTCGCGACCTTGCCGTCCTTCACGAGCATCGAGTAGCGGTTGCTGCGCACACCCATGCCGCGCGAAGTCAGGTCGAGCGTGAGGCCGGTGGCGTTGGCGAAGGCGGCGCTGCCGTCGGCCAGCATGCGAACCTTGGTGCCGGTGTTCTGGTCGCGCGCCCAGGCGCCCATGACGAAGGCATCGTTGACGCTCACGCACCAGATCTCGTCGACGCCGGCGGCCTTGAAGTCGTCGTAGTGCTGCACATAGCCGGGCACGTGCTTGGCCGAGCAGGTCGGCGTGAAGGCGCCGGGCAGCGCGAACAGCGCGATGGTCTTGCCCGCGGCCGCCTTGGTGACGTCGACCGCATTCGGTCCGATGCTGCAGCCCTCGCCTTCCACCTCGGAATATTCCTGCAGGGTCGCGGGAGGAAGGGTGTCGCCGACTTTGATCATGTGATGTGCTCCAGAAAAAGAAAAACGGCCCACATTGTGGGCCGCTTTCGGTTTGGCTGCTTTGCCGGGAATCAGACCAGAGCGGCCTTTTGCACCAGGCGGGTCACAACCCAGTTCTTCGACTTCGAGATCGGCCGGCTTTCGGTGATCTCGATGGTGTCGCCCAGCTTGTACTCGCCATTTTCGTCATGGGCGTGGTACTTGCTGGTCTTGGCCACGATCTTGCCGTAGAGCTCGTGCTTGACACGACGCTCGACCAGCACGGTCACGGTCTTCTGGCGCTTGTCGCTGACCACCTTGCCGATCAAGGTGCGCTTGAGGGACTTTTTAACTTCCGTCATGTTCACTCCTTACTTGGCGGCTTGGGTTTCTTGCTGCTTCTGCGCAAGAATGGTCTTGGCGCGCGCGATGTCGCGGCGCGTCACGCGCAGCGTCGAGGTGTTCGACAGCTGTTGCGTGGCCTTCTGCATGCGCAGGCCGAAATGGGCCTTCTGCAGGTCCTTGATTTCGGTTTGCAGGCCGGCGACGTCCTTGTCGCGCAGCGCTGCTGCCTTCGAAGTCTTGGCCGGAGCCGCGACTTCCTTCTTCTTACGTGTTGCCATGGTGTTCTCCTCGATCAGGCGCCGAGCTGGCGTGCGACGAAAGTCGTGCGCAGCGGCAGTTTGGCAGCGGCCAGACGGAACGCCTCGCGGGCGAGCTCTTCGGGAACGCCGACGATCTCGTAGATCACCTTGCCAGGCTGGATTTCAGCGACGTAGTACTCGGGGTTGCCCTTGCCGTTACCCATCCGCACTTCAGCGGGCTTGTGGGAGATCGGCTTGTCGGGAAACACACGAATCCAGATGCGGCCACCGCGCTTGACGTGACGCGAGATCGCGCGACGTGCGGCTTCGATCTGGCGGGCCGTCAGGCGGCCGCGGTCGATCGACTTCAGGCCGAAGTCACCGAACGACACTGCGTTGCCGCGCGTCGCGATGCCGGTGTTGCGGCCCTTTTGTTCCTTGCGGAACTTTCTGCGTGCAGGTTGCAGCATTTTTGTTACTCCGTAGTTCTAAGACCGATCACTCGGTCTTGGCACCGTCAGCTGCTGCAGCTGGCGCGGCTTTGCGTACGCGCTTAACGGCGGGTTTCGAGTCTGCACCCGGTGCAGCCGGAGCTCCACCAGTGGCTTCTGCGGGCTTGTCGCTGCCATCGGCCGGAGCGACGTTGCCGCCGATCGGGCCACGGGCACCGGCGCGCGGGCCAGGACCGCGACGGTCCGAACCCGGACGGTCGCCACCCGGGCGGCCATCGCGACGCGGGCCGCGGGGGCGGCGCTCGTCTTCAGGACGCGGCGTTTCGACGGCCGGCAGGTCGTTGCGACCCAGCGTGTCGCCCTTGTAGACCCAGACCTTGACGCCGATGACGCCGTAGGTGGTCTTGGCTTCCGAGGTGCCGTAGTCGATGTCGGCGCGCAGCGTGTGAAGCGGCACGCGACCTTCGCGGTACCACTCGCAACGGGCGATTTCGATGCCGTTCAGGCGACCCGACGACATGATCTTGATGCCCTGGGCACCCAGACGCATGGCGTTCTGCATCGCACGCTTCATGGCGCGGCGGAACATGATCCGCTTTTCGAGCTGCTGCGTGATGCTGTCGGCGATCAGCTTGGCATCGATTTCGGGCTTGCGCACTTCTTCGATGTTGACCGCGACCGGCACGCCGAGCTGGCGACCGAGTTCACGCTTGAGGTTCTCGATGTCTTCGCCCTTCTTGCCGATCACGACGCCCGGACGTGCCGAGTAGATCGTGATGCGGGCGTTCTTGGCGGGACGCTCGATCAGCACGCGCGAAACGGATGCGTTCTTGAGCTTCTTCTTCAGGTACTCGCGCACCTTGATGTCTTCGGCCAGCATGCCGGCGAAGTCTTTGTTGCTTGCGTACCAGCGGCTGGACCAGTTACGGCTGACCGCGAGGCGGAAGCCGGTAGGGTGGATTTTCTGTCCCATAGTTCTTCCAGCCTTAATTGCCAACCGTCACGTACACATGGCACGTGGGCTTGCTGATGCGATTTCCCCGACCCTTGGCGCGCGCGGTGAAGCGCTTGAGCGTGGCGCCTTGCTCGACGTAGATGGTCTTGACCTTCAGCTCGTCGATGTCGGCACCGTCGTTGTGCTCGGCGTTGGCGATGGCCGACTCGAGCACCTTCTTGATGATCACAGCGGCCTTCTTCTGCGTGAACTGCAGAACGTTGAGCGCTTGATCGACCTTCTTGCCGCGGATCAAGTCAGCGACCAGACGGCCCTTGTCGACCGAAAGGCGGACGCCGCGGAGGACTGCACGTGTTTCAGACATGGTCGTTCCTTACTTCTTCTGGACTTTCTTGTCCGCGGGGTGCCCCTTGAACGTGCGCGTGAGCGCAAATTCGCCGAGCTTGTGGCCGACCATCTGGTCGGTGATGTACACGGGCACGTGCTGCTTGCCGTTGTGCACGGCAATGGTCAGGCCGATGAACTCGGGCAGGACCATCGAGCGACGCGACCAGGTCTTGATCGGCTTCTTGTCCTTGGTCGTCACGGCCTTGTCGGCCTTGGCCACGAGGTGGTGGTCGACGAACGGACCCTTTTTGAGAGAGCGAGTCATGTGCTAACCCTTACTTCTTGCGACGCGACACGATGAAGACTTGCGTGCGCTTGTTGTTACGGGTGCGATAACCCTTGGTCAGATTGCCCCATGGGTCGACAGGATGACGGCCTTCGCCGGTCTTGCCTTCGCCGCCACCGTGCGGGTGGTCGACCGGGTTCATCACCACGCCGCGAACGGTCGGGCGGATACCCATCCAGCGCTTCACACCGGCCTTGCCGAGCTGGCGCAGGCTGTGTTCTTCGTTGGCGACTTCACCGATGGTGGCGCGGCACTCGACGTGCACGCGGCGCACTTCACCCGAGCGCATGCGGACCTGGGCGTAGACGCCTTCGCGGGCCAGCAGCGTTGCGGACGTACCAGCCGAGCGAGCGATCTGCGCGCCCTTGCCGGGTTGCAGTTCGATGCAGTGGATGGTCGAGCCGACGGGGATGTTGCGGATCGGCAGCGTGTTGCCGGCGCGGATCGGGGCTTCCGAACCGCTCAGCAGCGTGGCGCCGGCTTCAAGACCGCGCGGGGCGATGATGTAGCGGCGTTCGCCGTCGGCGTAGCACACGAGCGCGATGTGGGCGGTGCGGTTCGGGTCGTACTCGATGCGTTCGACCTTGGCCGGGATGCCGTCCTTGTTGCGCACGAAGTCCACCACGCGGTAGTGGTGCTTGTGGCCACCACCCTTGTGACGGGTCGTGATGTGACCGTTGTTGTTGCGGCCGGCCTTCTGGAATTGCGGTTCCAGCAGGGGGGCGTGAGGAGCACCCTTGTACAGGTGGTCCCGCGAGATCTTCACCGCGCCGCGTTGGCCCGGCGAAGTGGGTTTCATCTTGATGACGGCCATGATTAAGCGCCTTCCCCGACGAGGTTGAGCTCTTGACCAGCCTTCAGCGTGACATAGGCCTTGCGAACGTTGTCGCGACGACCCATCGACTTGCCGAAGCGCTTGGACTTGCCCTTGGTATTGAGCACCGACACGCCCTTGACTTCGACCTTGAACATCAGTTCAACAGCGGCCTTGATCTCTGGCTTGGTGGCGTCCTGCAGCACCTTGAAGGTGACGGCATTGGACTTCTCGCCGACCATCGTGGCCTTTTCGGACACGACCGGGGCGACCAGCACGTTCATCAGGCGACCTTCGTCGAACTGACGCTGCTTGGGAGTAGGGTTCATGCGGCTCATGCGAACATCTCCTTGAGCTTGTCGACAGCACCCTTGGTGACCAGCACCTTCTTGTAGTGGACCAGCGACACCGGATCGGCGTAGCGCGGTTCGACCACGAGCACGTTGACCAGGTTGCGCGAGGCCAGGTACAGGTTCTCGTCGACTTCTTCGGCGATCACGAGCACGGACTCGAGATTCATCGCCTTGAACTTGGCGGCCAGCGCCTTGGTCTTGGGCGAGTCGACCTTGATCGAATCGACCACGGCCAGACGGCCTTCGCGAGCGAGCTGCGAGAAGATCGACGCCATGCCGGCGCGGTACATCTTCTTGTTGATCTTCTGCGAGAAGTTTTCGTCAGGCATGTTCGGGAAAATCCGGCCACCCCCGCGCCACAGCGGCGAGGACGTCATACCGGCACGGGCGCGGCCCGTTCCCTTTTGCTTGAAAGGCTTCTTGGTCGAGTGCTTGACCTGTTCGCGGTCCTTCTGGGCGCGCGTGCCTTGGCGGGCGTTGGCCTGGAATGCGACGACGATCTGGTGGACCAGGTCTTCGTTGTAGTCACGGCCGAACACGGTCTCGGGGGCGTCGTACTTCGACGCGGCCTGGCCTTGTTCGTTCAGGAGTTCGAGTTCCATTACTTGGCTCCTTCAACGGCTTGCGGCTTGGCCTTGACGGCCGGACGCACGGTGACGAAGCCACCCTTCGAGCCGGGGATCGCGCCCTTGATCAGGAGCAGTTGACGTGCTTCGTCGATGCGGATCACGTCGAGGTTCTGGGTCGTCACGGTGACGTCGCCGAGGTGGCCCGTCATGCGCTTGCCGGGGAACACGCGACCGGGATCCTGCGCCATACCAATGGAGCCGGGCACGTTGTGCGAACGGCTGTTGCCGTGCGACGCGCGCTGCGAGCTCATGTTGTGGCGCTTGATCGTGCCGGCGTAGCCCTTGCCGATCGAGGTGCCTTGCACGTCGACCTTCTGGCCGACCGCGAACACGCTGGCTGCGGCGATGACGCCACCGGCCTTGTGCTGACCGGCCGTATCGGCGGTCACGCGGAATTCCTGGATGATTTCGCCAGCTTCGACACCCGCCTTGGCGAGGTGACCGGCGGCCGGCTTGGTCACGCGCGATGCCTTGCGCGAACCGAACGTCACTTGCAGTGCGACGTAGCCATCGTTCTCTTGGGTTTTGATCTGGGTCACGCGGTTGTTGGACACATCCACCACCGTGACAGGAACTGCGTCCCCGTCATCGGTGAAGAGACGCATCATCCCCACCTTGCGGCCCAGCAACCCGAGGGAGTTGCTCAGACTCATTTGTTTTCTCCAAAAATGGAAGTCCTCTTCCGCCGCTGCCACTTCAATTGGCGACAGCGTTTGGCCACTAGCGGATCAGCTGGCTTTACGAAAGAAGGTTGATAAAACTCCGCTCAACGCGCATCAGAAGACGCAAGTTAGGCAGAGCCGAAGATTATAGCCCGCAAAGCCCGGCGGAGGCAAGTGGCGGGGCGGCCAAGGCGCAGAGGGCCTATTTCACCTTCATCGGCAGGATCTTCTCGCCGCCCGCACCCTGCTTGAGGGTGTCGCCGCCGGGCATCGCGGAAGCGGGCTTTTCGACCCCCACGGGCACCGACGTCACGCTGGTGGTACCGGACTGGGTCGTGAAGACGTGCAGATAGCCGATGCCCGTCGCCGGGGGCACCACGTCCACCGTCCAGGTCGTGGCCTGACCCGCCGCGAGGCTGCGCTGGGTCTCGGAACCCGCGAGCGACAGGCCGCCGTCGGTGGCGAGCCGCACCGTGGCGCCCGCCGGATCGGCGACGCCGGCAAAGCTCAGCAGCACCGACACCGGGCGGCCGGCCTGGGGCGCGCCGTCGACGCGGTATTGCACCTCGATGCCGGAGCCGTTGGCCTTCATCGGCGCCGTCGTCATCGGCGCGCCGGCGCCCTGGACCACCAGGGGCGCGGCGAGCGCCAGGACGCTCACCAGGGCGGCCGCGAGTCTCACTGGATGGTGACGTTGAAGCATGTGTTTGCCGAGGAATTGTTGAAGTCGTTGATCACCAGAACGTTGTCGCCGGCCGGCAGGCTGACCGTGGCAGTCTCGCTGGAGCCGAAACCCATGCCCACGGCGATCAGGCGGCCGCCGTAGACCGCGAAATCCGGATCGGCCGACGCCGGGCCGGACACCGTGATCGTGCGGTTGCCTGCGCCCGGCATCGTGAATCGGAGGTAGACGAAGCTGCCGAGCTTGTTGCTAGCGCCCGCCGCGTTGGTCACGCAGGCCGTGGGCGTGACCGGCCGGTACATCGGGAGCGAGAACGCGGCCACGTCCGTGCCGCCGCTGTTCGTTTCGTTGCCGCCGAACGGGTCGTTGGGGGCCGCGCTGATCTGCTCGCCGTTCAGCAGGCCGCTCAGCACCGACGCGCTGGCCGGCGCGACGGCGTTGAAGGCCGCAGTGAACGGGTGAATGGACGTCACGGCCACGCCGTTCTTGAACGCAGCGCTGGTCAGCGCGTCGTTGATGGGGCCGAAGCCGACCTGGCTGTTCAGGCGCCACAGGATCGAGTGGATGGAAGCCTCGCGGTACCAGCCAGGGCTGGTCGTCCCGCTCGAGGTGAGGTCGATGTTGGCACCCTGCCCCTGCGACGGCCCCACCGAGTCCGTGTAGTTGCTGCGCGCCAGCGCGATTCCCGACCAGGCGTTGCCCCAGCCCTCGGAGAACGCCACGCGCCGGTCCAGCCGGTCCGTCATCGTGTGGCGGCCGCCCGGCGAATCGTCGCGGCTGAACGCAGACTGGTAGTAGTGGCCCCATTCATGGGCGACCACCGAGCCGTCGTACTCGTCGGTGTCGACGTTTTCCTTGCCCAGCACGTAGATGGCGCGCCCGGCGTTGGTCATGCTGAAAGAGGTCGTTCCGATCTGCCCGAGCGCAGGATTGCCGCTGGCCGGGACGTTGTTGACGCTCCAGAGGACGCGCAGCGCCGGAAAGACCGTTGCGGGCGCCGCCGAGAGCATCTTGGCCTGCGCGGCGTAGATGGTGTCGAGCACCGCGAACGGCGCCGCGGCCCGAGTGCCGGCGTAGCGGGTGCCGTCCCAGCCCGACGGCGCCAGGATGTCGCGCGTGCTGGCCGCGACTCCGGTGGAGAACGAAGGCGTCTCGAGTGCGTAGAGGGCATCGGACTGGGTGTTGTCGCGCACCGTGACATCCCAGTTCGCACCGCTGCCGGTTTGCACCAGCTGCGCCTTGACCCGCACCTGAACCGGGGTGCTCGACGGCAACGACACCGAGTACGCGCCGTTGGCGTCGGTGGTCGTGGTCGCCAGGATCGCTGCGGAGGCGCTGCTGACGATCTCGACGCTGGCGCCCCGGATCGGCTTCGGAGCGGCGGCCGCATAGACCAGCGCGCCGCTGTCGTTGGGAATCGACTCGTAGGTCGCGGTGCCGCTCAGCGTGACCGTACTGGCGCCCGGAAGGCCGGCGGCCGCCGGCAGTGCGGCGAAGCCGCCGCCGCCTCCACCACCTCCGCCGCAGGCCGCGAGCACCACCACGCTCGCCAACGCCACGCTTCGCCAGACCCACTTCAGCTGCATTCGACACCTCTCTGAGAAATTACTTCGCTTCTGATGAGCGCTTTCTGCGCAAGTTGCAGATTTTTCACAGAATGCCACAGAGAAGCCAGAATAAACAAAGCCCGCCTACATTTCTGTAGGCGGGCTCCGCAAAAAGAGCAACAGCAGGTATTTACTGCAGCTTGATCTCGACGTCGACGCCGGCCGGCAGGTCGAGCTTCATCAGCGCGTCCACGGTCTTGTCGGTCGGGTCGACGATGTCCATCAGGCGCTGGTGGGTGCGGATCTCGAACTGGTCGCGGCTGGTCTTGTTGACGTGCGGCGAGCGCAGGATGTCGAAACGCTTCATGCGGGTCGGCAGGGGCACCGGGCCCTTGACGATCGCGCCGGTGCGCTTGGCGGTGTCCACGATTTCAGCGGCCGACTGGTCGATCAGCTTGTAGTCGAACGCCTTCAGGCGGATGCGGATTTTTTGCTTGGTAGCCATGGTGATTCCTTCGCTGCTTCGAATCAGATGTCGAGGATCTTCGCCACGACGCCCGAGCCCACGGTGCGGCCGCCTTCACGGATGGCGAAGCGCAGGCCTTCTTCCATCGCGATCGGGTTGATCAGCTTGACCGTGATCGACACGTTG
>NZ_JBFREQ010000054.1:0-24095 GCF_052114385.1 Variovorax sp. M-6
GTCGAAGTTCGAAGTAGCGGGAGCGGGCTCGTTTCCGGGGCCGTGGAACCTCCTCGTTCGAGCAAAGCACTCTGGCACCCGCGGCCAGCGTCAATGGCCGCTTCCACGCGCATTGCTGCCGTTCGGCGCCGAGGAACGAAAGGCTGCAACGGGCCCGGTGGAGCCGGCACAGGTTTGGCAGGATGCGGCCAAAACCCGACATTCGCCGCTGAGGCCCGGCGCGCTTGAAAGCCGACCTTCGAGATGTGCGATTGCCGCCAGAATGTTGGCGGCGCGACGCATGTGTTCGCAAGCCGACTTTCTGCAGACAATAGCTGATGCCCACAGTTCACCACCGCTGCTCTGCCATCTCATGAAGCCACCAGGTGCAGATTGTCAGTGCCAAGGCGAAGCGGCTTTCTTTGCGGACCCGCTATATCGATGCCCGCGGCCCTTCCGTGACCTCGTTGAAAAGAACGCCTCGAAGCATCCGAGCCATTTCGATTCCGACATGCTGCAGCTTTCGCAGGAAGATTTTCAGTCGGGTTCCCACGGATACTACCGATGCAACCAGTGCCATCAATGGTGGTTTCTTGTCTTCGCCGATGAGGAGGGAGCCTGGCCTATCTTCGGCGTGAAGGTCACCGAGGAATCGCGCAGGGCCAACGTCCTCTTCAATGTGGAAGATGCGGCTGTATCGGCAGCCAAGCAGCGTGCATTGGAGGAACTGCTGGGGCAATCTACCGAGGGAAGATGCGCGGAGCTTGGATGTGAAAACCATCCTCTGGCCTCTGCGTCCCTTTGCTCAAAGCACTATGGGTTCCCTTGGTAGGTCGCTCACCGGCCAGGACCAGCCGTTCAAAGCCAAGGCAGAATTCGCCTGCGAACGGACGTTCACAGAATCGAGGAAAGATGACACCTGAATTCGCCGCGGCATTGGACGCAAAGCTGCAGGAATACCGCGCTTGGGCCGCGTCACACCCAATCGCCGTCGGCCGCCTGGTGATGTATGAGGGCGTTCAGTTCATGAGTGCCATCGATGTGCCCCACGATGAGCTGGAGGCCGAGGTCGAAGGACTGTTCTGCTCTGGGTATCGCGTTGACTGGACCGAGCACCTGGACCGAATCTATCTCGTAGCTTGGGAGGAATCTGGCCCAGTTCTGCCCTGGGCTCAGGTTTACGCGGAGACGGACCTCGTAGGCATTCAAGCGCTACTGGCTAATCGCGACCAACCCGGACCGGAACAGGCGGGGCAGTAGTCACTGCGCTCGTCGTCGCAGAGCGTTGCTGATGGATGCGGCCTTTTCGAGTAGATGCCCGCCTGTGACGCCATCGTGGTCCATTGCTCGGGACAAAGACGCTTGCGCCGTCGCGGCCGAGTTCGAGATGTCAGCATGCAATCGCTCGAAAATGTGAAGCCATTTCTCAGCGGTGGCCTGAGTCCAGCCGTGGCGAGCGGACTCGTCCGAAAGTGGTTCTCGAAGAAATCCCACCATCGCGGCAATCTGTTCCAGTAGCTGAGCGTCCGCTGCGAAGGTCATCGAAGGGTAACTTCCAGTGTTTAGATGCGAAGCATTTTGCGGCATCTGCAACCTCATCGAACGGCTGCTTTGGAGCGAGGCGAATGTCGGCAGTGGGCTGCGGATTCAATCGGTCGACGCCTCGGAGCTCTGGGACCATGGCGAAGACTCCTGTGGCCACGCGGCGCAACCCCTGCCGAGCCCGCTTCCCCGACGCGAGGTCCGCCACGAGCCGGAGACCACGACGTGAAGTTGCGGCTGCGCGCTCAAGTGCATCGGTGAGGATGTGGCGGAGAAGCTCGACTACACGCCCGACACGTTCACGGTGGAGCGTCACGTGCGGGGCAAGTGGGCCTGCACCAAGTGCCAGACGCTGGTCCAGGCACCCGTACCCGCGCACGTCGTCGACAAAGGCATCGCCACCGCTGGGTTGATGGCCCACGTCACGGTGACCAAGTACATCGATCATCAACCGCTGTATCGGCAGGAGAGCATCCTCGGACGGGCCGGCTTCGCCGTGCCGCGCTCGACGCAGGCCGAGTGGATCGGCGCCATCGGGGTGCACTTGGCGCCGCTGGTACAGCCCATGCGCGAAGACCTACTCGGGCGACGTATGCTGCATGCCGACGAAACGGCAGTTGTAATGCTCAAGCCGGGACTGGGCAAGACGCACCGGGCGTACCTGTGGAGCTACTGCACCACGGTCTGGGACGACATCGATGCGGTGGTGTTCGACTTCGCAGAGAGTCGGGCCGGGCGGCACGCTCGCCGCTTCCTCGGCATCGAGGAGGACGGCCGCGGCGGCTGGCGCGGCAGGTTGATCTGTGACGACTACTCGGGATACAAGCAGGCCATGGCGGCCGGCGTCACGGAGGCCGGTTGCATGGCCCATGCCCGACGCAAGCTCCATGAGCTGTGGGTCAACCACAGCAGCACGCTGGCCGAGCAGGCCTTGAAGCTGATCGGGTCGCTGTACGACATCGAGCGCGAGCTCAAGGACCTATCGCCCGACGAACGACTTCACATCCGAAGGCTCAAGGCGAGACCGGCGGCCGACCTGTTGCATGCCTGGTTGATGGCGCATCGGCAGAAGCTGCCCGATGGTGCCGCCACAGCCAAGGTCATGGACTAGAGCGTCAAACGTTGGGCCGCACTCACACGCTACATCGACGACGGCGAACTGAGCATCGACAACAACAGGGTCGAGAACCTGATCCGGCCGATCGCGCTGGGGAGAAAGAACTGGTTGTTCGCGGGTAGCCTCCGCGCGGGCCAAAGGGCTGCGGCGATCATGAGCTTGCTGTACACAGCCAAGCTTAACGTGCATGACCCTCACCAGTACCTCAAGGACGTGCTGGAACGATTGCCGACGCAGCCCGACAGCCGCCTCAGAGAGCTGTTGCCCTATTGCTGGACTCCCGACAGCACTGCCTGACCAACCGGCTGGGCTGGGTCAAGATGACTTGGCCGGACGCATACGCAGGTCGCGCTCCATGCGCAGCTTGGCGTTCTTTTTGCGCAAGCGCTCCAGTTCGACATGCTCGGGCTTCATCACGCCTTGACCTACAAACGCCTGCTGCGGACCCGCAGTCGCTTTGCGCAGCACGATCTCGTGGACATCGAGGTCACGGGCGGCTTGCGCCACCGCCACGCCCAGTTCCTTGATCAGCTTCACCGCCTCAAGCTTGAACTCTCGGCTGAATTGCCTTCTCGTTCCCATGAACCATCTCCAGTTTCATCTTCCACCCAACAAGGTGTCTTTCAAACCGGCAGCAGCCCATTCGCTCAACTTCAGGGGAAGGCAACACCGAGGCGATTTAGTCGGTGGTTGGTCGATTTTTCAGTTGCCGTACTTTTCCAACAGCATCTCCACTCCAAGACTCACGATAAACATGTGCTCGCGTGTCAACGTTTCGGCGCGCATTCCATTGCCCTCCTCGATCGCCTCGACGATCCTTGCTCGATCGACCCGACCCGAGTGCACCGCGCGCGAGAATCCGTTTTGAACGACGAACTCCTCATGCTCCACCCAGACTACGCCGGCAGGCATCTTGAAGGGAAAGTACATCGAGCGCTCAATCGTTTCGTTCAGCAGCGTCAGGCCAGCCTCTTTTCGCAGTGCGTCGTTGAAGAGGTGGACGCCTGCAACGTAGTGATCTCGCTCCTGCTGCGACAGGGCGTCGCCGCTTGAGGCCTCCTGGCATTGAAGAAGTGCTCCGCGCAGAGTGGCTCGCACTCCGTCCGACAACGGCCGCATCGCGACCATGCGGGCGGCCAGTCCCTCCATCGCTGCGCGGACACGCAGACGGCCCAGAACATCCGGCCGCGTCATGTTGCGCACGACATAGCCCCGGTTCTCGCGATAGACCACGAGGTCCTGTGCTGCCAGGCCGGACAGCGCGTTGCGAACTGGTGTCCTCGACGCTTCATAGCGCTCCGCAAGCGCGTACTCCGATAGATGCTCGTCGGGCTTGAACTCGCCGCGGAAGATGGCGTCGCGGATGAGCCTTTGCAGGCCCTGTGTTCGAGTTAGATCGTTCATAAGTGCCTTTAGTATCCTATTTGTGTATTTGAACACTTAGTTGGGATGGTGGATAGCTAGAAACCCCAGTTAGGCATTCGATGGAATGCAAATATATTCGCTTCATTGAATACTAAAGAGATTCGGTAGTGAACAAGACCATCACCTCGGACGAAGCCTCGATCGCCGTTGACATCGGCGGAACGTTCACCGATGTCGTCCTCGAAAAGAACGGCATCCGCCATTCCACCAAGACGCTGACAACGCACGGCGCACCCGAAGAGGGCGTGCTAGCGGGCGTTGGCGAAGTCCTGGGAAATTCGGGCACGGCGGCACACCAGATCCGTAGGTTCGTGCACGGAACGACCTTGGCCACCAATGCCATCATCGAGCGCCGTGGCGCGAAGACGGCGCTGGTCACCACGCAGGGGTTCCGGGACGTGCTCGAGATGGCGCATGAGCACCGCTTCGAGCAATACGACCTGTTCATGCGGCGTCCCGAGGCACTCGTACCGCGGCATCTGCGTTTCACGCTCGGCGAGCGCAGCAGCGCGGGCGGTACTTCGCTGCAGGCCCCGCAGGAGTCCGAGATCGCCGCACTGGCCGCCGAACTGGCCGGGCAGGACATCGAAAGCGTGGCGGTGTGCTTTCTCCACAGCTTCACCAACCCCGCGCATGAACTCGCCGTGCGCACGGTCCTCGAGCGCCACCTGCCCCGGCTTTCAATTTCGCTGTCGCACCAGGTCTGCCCGGAGATCCGCGAGTACGAGCGCTTCTGCACCACTGCGGCCAACGCGTACGTGCAGCCCCTGATGGCCAGCTATCTTCGCCGGCTCGAGAAGCGGCTGGTGGAGCAGCTGGGCCTGCGCCAGCCCATGCTGCTGATGACCTCGGGCGGCGGCGTCACCGACGTGGCGACCGCGTGCAGGTTCCCCATCCGGCTGGTGGAGTCGGGGCCGGCGGGCGGGGTCATCTTGGCCAGCGAAGTGAGCCAGCAACTGGGCGCCTCGCGTGTCGTGGCCTTCGACATGGGAGGCACGACGGCCAAGCTGTGCCTCATCGACGACGGTCAGCCGGAGCAGTCGCGGCTGTTCGAGGTGGCGCGCGCCTATCGCTTCCAGAAGGGAAGTGGCATCCCCGTGCGCATTCCGGTGATCGAGTTGGTGGAGATCGGCGCGGGCGGCGGTTCTCTGGCCGCCATCGATGCCATGGGCCGCATCGCGGTCGGCCCCGAAAGCGCGGGCTCCGAGCCAGGACCGGTCTGCTATGGGCGAGGTGGCACGCAACCCACCGTGACCGATGCCGATCTGCAGCTCGGTAAGCTGGATCCGGACCGCTTCGGCAACGGGAAGATGCGCCTCCAGGCGCCACACGCCTCGCAGGCGCTGGACCGCGTGATCGGCGCACCCCTAGGCCTTTCTCCGATGCTCGCGGCCTTCGGTATCGGCGAGATGGTCGACGAGGCCATGGCCAGCGCGGCCCGCGTGCATGCCATTGAGCAGGGGCGCACGCTTGACGACCGTACGCTCATCGCGACGGGCGGCGCCGCACCGCTGCACGCCGCACGTCTCGCCCAGAAGCTCGGGATGCGCCGCGTGGTGATTCCGGCCGATGCCGGCGTGGGCTCAGCCGTCGGGTTTCTGCGCGCCCCGGTCGCGTTCCAGCGTGCGTGCAGCTTCTACCAGCGCCTCGGCATACTGGACATCGAGGCCACCAACGCCGTGCTCGTGTCGCTTGCGCAGGATGCCTCGGCCGTCGTGCGTGGCGCCGATCCCGACGCGGCCCTGACCCGGCGCTGCTACGCGGACGCCCGCTACGTGGGCCAGGGGCACGAACTGGTGATCGAACTGCCGGACCGCGCCCTGCAGTCCGGCGATGCGCAGGCGCTGCACCAGCTGTTTGAGCAAGCCTACCGGCGCCACTTCGGCCGCACCATCGACGGCAACGATGTGGAGTTCCTGAACTGGACCGTGGTCATTACCGCGGAACGGCGCGCCGACGCCGCCGCGCAGCACGCGCCGCCATCGCCGCAGACATTCCAGGCCGTGGCGAAGGGGCAGCGTGTCCTATTTGACAGCGGCCTGGGCCGCGAAGTCCCGGCGCAGCTCTACGAGCGCGCGGACCTGCTTCCAGGCGCCACTTTCGACGGGCCGGCACTGATCAGCGAGGCGCAGACCACCACTGTGGTCCCCGCGGGCTTTCGCGTCACCGTCGATACCCATGCCAACCTCATCCTGAGCAGCGAGGGCCAATCATGAATCACCCCCAATCCCCATCCGCCACCGAGACAGGGAGCGTCGACGCGGTTCGCCGCCAGGTCATGTGGAACCGCCTCATCGCCGTTGTCGAGGAGCAGGCCCAGACACTGATCCGGGCCGCCTTCAGCACGGCGGCGCGCGAGGCCGGGGATGTCTCCGCCGGCCTGTTCACGGTCGAGGGCGACATGGTGGCCCAGGCAGTGACGGGCACGCCGGGCCACATCAACACCATGGCGGCGGCGGTCGCGCACTTCCTCCAGCGGTTTCCCGCGGCGCAGCTGCGAGAGGGCGACGTGCTGATCACCAACGACCCGTGGCTGGGCACGGGCCACCTCTTCGACTTCACCGTGGTGACGCCGGCCTTCCACCATGAACAGCTCGTCGGCATCTTCGCGTCGACCACCCATGTGCCCGACATCGGCGGGCGCCGTGCGAGCCCGGATGCGCGCGAGATCTTCGAGGAGGGCCTGCGCATCCCGATTTGCAAGCTGATGCGCGAGGGCGCGATCGACGAGACGCTGCTTGACGTCATCCGTGTCAACGTGCGCGAGCCGGTGCAGGTGGTCGGCGACCTGCTTGCGCTCGCGGCCTGCAACGATATGGGGGCCAGGCGCCTGTCCCAGATGATGGACGAGTTCGGCCTGCGCGAGATCGGCACGCTGGCTCGCTACATCTTCGGCGCGACCCGGCAGGCCATGCTCGACGCCATCGGCACCGTGCGCCCCGGCACGTACCACAGCCGGATGCGCATCGACGGCCACGAAGCCCCGGTGGACCTGGTCCTGAAGATGTCCGTCGATGCGCAGGGCATCACGCTGGACTTCGACGGCACGTCTGCCCAATCGGCCTTCGGCATCAACGTGCCGCTGTGCTACACGGCGGCGTATGCCTGCTTCGGCGTCAAGTGCGCGATTGCGCCGCAGGTTCCGAACAATGCCGCGTCGCTCGGGTTGGTCACTGTCCAGGCGCCGCAGGGCTGCATCCTCCACGCGCAGGACCCGTGCGCCGTGACGGCCCGGCACGTGATCGGACAGATGCTGCCGGACCTCGTCTTCGGCTGCCTGCACCAGGCCGTGCCCGACAAGGTGCCGGCCGAGGGAACGCCGCTGTGGCTGCTCGTCCTCTCGGGCGCGCGTGCCGAGTCGGCCGGCCGCGGTGCAGGTTATGCGCTGACCAGCTTCCACAACGGCGGCACGGGCGCGCGGCCCGGACTGGACGGCCTGTCCGCCACTTCTTTTCCCAGCGGTGTCAAGACCGTGCCCGTGGAAATCGTCGAGACGCTGTCGCCGCTGCTGTTCGTCAGCAAGGAACTGCGCCCCGACTCCGGCGGCGTCGGGCGCTGGCGCGGCGGCCTGGGTCAGACCCTGCGCGTGCGCAACCTCGACGAGCGGCCCTTCCGCTTCGCCGCCATGCTCGATCGCGTGGTTCATGCGCCCCGCGGGCGCGACCAAGGGGGCGAGGGCGCACTGGGCCGTGTCCACGTATCCGGCCGTCCGCTTGGCTCGATGGGTGCCCACGAGATCGCCGCGGGCGAGGAACTGAGCATCGAAACTCCGGGCGGCGGCGGCCTCGGCGATCCGCGCGAGCGCCCGCTGGAGATGGTGCTGGCCGACATCCAGGCCGGCTACGTCAGCCCCGAGCAGGCTCAGTCCGCCTACCGGCGCACGCCCGAGGAACTGAGCGCATCCACCCACCTTCGCTAGCCCCACAACCGGAAAAAGACCATGAAGCTCCTCACTCTGCGTAGCCTGTTCCTGGGCGTGAGCCTGCTGTCCGCGACAGCTTTTGCCCAATCCAGCCAGCCGATCGTGATCGGCCTGACCACGCCGGTCACCGGCAACGCGGCCTCTTTCGCCGACCCCGAACGTCGCGGCGTCGAAATGGCCGTCGAAGAACTGAATGCCGCCGGCGGCGTGCTGGGCCGCCCGCTGAAGCTGGTGGTGGCCGACAACCGCTGCAATCCGACCGAGGGCGTGCAAAGCGCCAACAAGCTGATCAACGACGACAAGGCGGTGGCGCTCATCGGCGCCTTCTGCAGCTCGGTGTCGCTCGCCATCATGCCGGTGGTGCGTCGCGCCGAAGTGCCGCTGGTGATCGACGTCTCCACCGCGCCAGCCATCTCGCAGCAGATCGGCAAGGGGAAGAACACCTGGGTCTTCCGCACCAGCGTGACCGACGACGGCATGGCCAAGGCGCTCGTTGAGCACCTGGCGGGCAAGAGCACGTGGCGCCGGATCGCCGTGCTCGCAGAGGACACGGACTACGGACGCGGCGGCATACGCGCCTTCGGCGAGCTGGCGAACGCCCGCGGCATCACCACCGCCACGACCGAAGTGATCCAGCAGGGCACGGCCGACTTCACCACCGCGATCACCAAGCTGCTGGCCTCCAAGCCCGATGCGGTCGCCGTCTACACGCTGGGTGCCGACATGGCCAACTTCCTCAAGCAGTACGACGCCTGGGGCGCGAAGGTGCCCGTCACCGGCCGCTTCGACCCCGCGCTGCTCAGCCCCGAACAGCGGGCCAAGGGCTTCCTGGATGGTTCGATCGGCGTCCTGCCCTACTCGCCGGACATTGACACGCCAGCCAACAAGCGTTTCGTCGCGAGCTACCGGCAGCGCAACAACGCCGATCCGCAGTTCCAGAGCGCCTACGGCTACGAAGCCGTCCACCTCATCGCCGAGGCGATCCGGCGCGCGGGCAAGGTCGACCGGGCGGCGGTCCGCGAAGCGCTCGCCAAGTCGCGCATGGATTCCATTGTCGGCACGCCCATCGAGTTCGATGCCGGCCACCAGGCGCACAACAACGCGGTGATCCTGCTGCTCAAGGACGGCAAGACCCGCATCCTGAGCCTGAACCCGACCTGAGCACACGCATGAAAACCACGAGGAAAGTCATTCAATGAGCACGGTGCTGCTGGCGCAGATCCTGGCCAACGGGCTGGTGATGGGGGCGATCTATGCCATGGTCGCCCTAGGTCTGGCCCTGATCTTCGGTGTTCTCGACATCGTCAACTTTGCGCACGGTGAGTTCTACATGGCCGGCGCCATGCTGACCTGGTTCTTCACCGACCAGTTCGGCCTCGGCTACCTGCGGGCCATTCCGCTGGCCCTGGCCGCCGTTGCCGCCATGTCGCTGCTGACCTACGCCCTGGTGAAGAACACCGCTGGCGCCACCGAGCGGGCCATCATCCTGACGCTGAGCCTGGCCATGATCCTGCAGAACGGCGCGATGCTCCTGTGGAGCGCCACACCGCGCGACGTGTCCTTCCCGGCCGCCTCGGGCATGCTCGACTTCGGCCTCTTCAGCATGCCGGTCAACCGGGGCCTGGCCTTCGTGGTCGCGCTGCTGTGCATCTGCGGCCTGTTCTTCATGCTGCACAAGACCCAGCTGGGCCGGACCATCCGCGCCACGGCGCAGAACAGGCGCGCCGCCATGATGGTGGGAATCAAGCCCCAGGCGGCCATCCGGATGGCGGTGCTGATCGGCGTCGGCCTCGCGGCCCTGGCCGGCATCCTGCTCGCACCCATCTACTCGGTGCATCCGATGATGGGGCAGGCCTTCCTGATCAAAGTGTTCGCCATTGTGATCATCGGCGGAATGGGCAGCCTGCTCGGCGCGGTCGTCGTGGCCTTCGGCATGGGCCTGTTCGAGAACGTCATGGCGCTTTTCGTGTCCATGGCCGTCGTCGACCTGATGCTCTTCGCATTGATGATCGGCGTCCTGCTCGTGCGTCCGCAGGGGCTGTTCGGCCGCCTGGCCCGGCTGTGAGGTATCTGCAATGAACCACCGAATGCTGACCCGTTCCGGATTCGCCGGCGCGGCTGCGTGCGCCGTGCTGTTGCCGCTGATCGTCTCCACGCCCTACGTGCTGGGCATCGCCATCAGCGCGCTGACCTTCATGGTCCTGGCAACCTCGCTCAACCTGGTCTACGGCTATGGCGGGCTGCTGTCCTTCGGCCAGGCCGCGTTCTTTGGGCTGGGCGCGTACACGAGCGCGATCCTGGTGGTCGACGCGCAGTGGAATTTCTGGCTGGCCACGCTCGCGGGCGCCGCGCTCGCCACCGTGCTGGGCATCGTTGTCGGCTTCGCGTCGCTGCGACTGTCGCGCAATGCCTTCGTGATCGTGAGCCTGGCCATGACGATCATCCTGCAGCTGGTGGCCAAGGACTGGAGCTCCGTCACCCGCGGCCCCGCCGGGCTGCCGGGCCTGCCGGCGCCAGGGATCGGGTCGCTGGAGTTCGACAGCACGCGCAGCTACTACTGGTTCTCGCTCGGCGTGACCTGCGCGCTGCTGCTGCTGGTGCATGCCGTCGTCCACTCGCCGGCGGGGCGCATCTTCGCGGCCATCCGCCTGAACGAGCCGCTGGCCAAGTCCCAGGGCATCAACCCGATGCCCTACCGGCTGGTGGCCATCGGCCTGTCGGCCTTCGTGGCCGGGGCCATCGGCGCGGTGCACGCCTTCAATCTCACGGTGATCGACCCCAGCGTGTTCGATTTCTACTACGCGGAGGTGATGCTGATCATGGTGCTGCTGGGCGGACCGGGGCGCTTCTGGGGCGTGATCGTCGCGGCGATCGTCTTCTCGGCCGTGCCGGAACTGCTGCGCGTGGGCAACGATGCGCGCGCGCTCATCTACGGCTTCATCCTCATGGCGCTGATGCTGTTCCTGCCCGACGGCTTCGCCGGACTCGCGCGCAGGCTCGGCCTGGGCCGCGCGGCCGACTCAGTGGACGCGGCCGCCGAACTGAAAGGAAAGACGCCATGACCGCGCCCGTATTGCGCATCGAGGGCCTGCGCAAGCACTATGGCGGCGTGGTGGCCGTCGACCAGGTCTCCTTCAACGTGGAAGCCGGGACGATCACAGCGCTGATCGGTCCCAACGGATGCGGCAAGAGCACGCTGATCGACTGCCTCAGCGGCTTCCTGCCGGCCCAGGGCGGGCGCTGGTTCCTGCAGGCGCAGGAGATCACCGGCCGCGCGCCCTGGGAGATCGTGAAGGCGGGCCTGAGCCGCACCTTCCAGACAGTGCGTGTCTACCCGACGCTGACGGTCACTGAGAACCTGCTCGTGGCTCTGCAGGCGCGCGCGGTGGCGCCGTGGACGCGCAACTTCTTTCGCACCCCGGCCCTGCGCCGCCTCGAAGCGGACAGCCGCCAGCGGGTGCGCGAGGTCATCGACCGGGTCGGGCTTCGCGCCGTCGCGGATCTGCCCGCGGGCACGCTCTCGTATGGGCAACAGAAGCTGATCGCGCTCGGCGCGGCCGTGGTGGAGCGCCCGGCGCTACTGATCCTGGATGAGCCGCTGGCCGGGGTCAACCCGACGCTGTGCCGGCAGATCGGCGAGCTGCTGGCCGGCCTGCGCGACGAAGGCATGACGCTGCTGCTCGTGGAGCACAACATGGACTTCGTCATGCGCATGTCGGACAAGGTGGTCGTGCTCGATCGCGGCCGGCTGCTGGTCGAGGGAACGCCGCAAGCCGTGCGCGCCGACCCGCGGGTGCTCGAGGCCTACATCGGAAGCCCGCCGCGTTCACTTGCGAAGGAGGCCGCATGACCCCCCGTTCGACCGCTCCCGAGGGCGCCTGCATCGCAATGAGAAGAAAGAAGGCCGTCCAATGAGCGCTGCCACCTTATTGCGCTTTTCCAATCTCCACGCGGGCTACAACACGGAGCCGATCATCCGCGGCGCCACCGAGCAGGTCCGGCACGGGGAGATCATTACCATCATCGGCCCCAACGGTGCCGGCAAGTCCACCTTGCTGCGCGCCATCTTCGGCGAGCTGCACCACATGAGCGGCAGCATCAGCTTCATGGACACCGACGTGTCCGGGCTGCCGAGCACAAGGCGCCAGCGCATGGGCATCGGGTTCGTTCCGCAGGGGCGCTGCAACTTCCCGCTGATGACTGTCCAGGAGAACCTTCTGCTGGGCACCCATGCGTTGCCGCGCGCCGAGCGCCAGCGTGCCATCGACCGCATGATGACACTGTTCCCCATGCTCAGGAAGCGTGTCCGCGTGCTCGCGGGCAACCTGAGCGGTGGAGAGCAGCAGGTGCTCGAGATGGCGATGGTCCTGGAAACCGGGCCCAAGCTGCTGCTGCTCGACGAGCCCTCGCTCGGCCTGTCGCCCAAGACCATGGGCGAGGTCTTCGACACCATCGAGCAGATCCGCGCGGACGGCATCACGGTGCTGATCGTGGAACAGAACACCGCGGGTGCGCTGGCCATCTCTGACCGTGCCTGGGTCCTCGAGCTCGGGACACTCATCGCCTCGGGAACCGCATCCGAGATCGCCAACGACAGCCGCATACGCCGCGCCTACCTGGGCGCAGAAAACGCATGAATCCGGAAACACAACTCACACACCTCGGGCGTCCCCAGTCGGGCCCCGTCAACACCCCGGTCTATCGCGCATCGACCATCGTCTTCGACTCTCTGGCGGAATTCGTCGATGCCCGCGAGCACCCGCGCCACGCCCTGACCTACGGCCGGTACGGCACGCCCACCACCTTCGAACTGGAGAACCTCGTCGCCACGCTCGAAGGGGCGGCCGCGGCGGCGCTCGCGCCCAGCGGGCTGGCCGCGGTCAGCACCAGCCTGCAGGCCTTTCTGCGTCCGGGCGACCACCTGCTCATGCCTCACAGCGTGTATGGCCCCGCGCGCCGATTCGCGCTGGGCTTGGCCGAATGGGGCGTCGAAACCTCCTTCTATCCGCCGGATTGCGGTGCGGACATCGCCGGGCACCTGCGCGCGAACACGCGCGTTGTCTACCTCGAGTCCCCCGGGTCGCTGACCTTCGACATGCAGGACATCCCGGCCATCGCAGGCGTTTGCCGCAAGCGCGGGATTGTGACCATTGCCGACAACACATGGGCCACGCCGCTGTACTTCCAGCCCCTGCGCCACGGCGTTGACGTCTCGATCAATGCAGCCACCAAGTACATCGTGGGCCATTCCGACGCCATGCTGGGCACCATCGCCGCGACGCAGGCCGCCTGGCCCGCGATCGAGCGCACGGTGAACCTGCTGGGCGTGTGCGTGGGCCCCGACGACGCCTTCCTGGCCAGCCGCGGACTGCGCACCCTGGCCGTGCGCCTGGAAAAGCACGCGCGCAATGCGCTCGACGTGGCTCGATGGCTCCAGGACCGGCCCGAGGTGGCACAGGTGTGCTACCCGCCGTTGCCCGAGGACCCGGGCAATGCCATCTGGAAGCGCGACTTCCAAGGCGCCAGCGGGCTGATGGGGGTTTCGCTGCGGCCGCAGGTCGGCCCCGAGAACTTCGCGCGGCTGGTCGATGCGCTGCGCATCTTCCGGCTCGGAGGGTCCTGGGGAGGCTACGAGAGCCTCATCTTCCCCATCGACACGCAGGCGTTGCATGGCTCGGCGCCCGAAAGCGAGGGGCCTTACTTCCGCCTGCACATCGGCCTGGAACATGCCGCCGACATGATCGACGACCTGCGCGGCGCCTTCGACGCCGCCGGCCTCGGCCAGTCTCTCCACCTCTCCGGAAGCAATCATGAATGAACATGAAATCCTGGAGCGCGCGGTCGCGCGCCTGATCGAAAAGACGCGCGAGGCGCTGGCCCCGGGGCTGACCCGGGAAAGTCTGTTCGCGGTGCGCTCCCATCTGCTCGCGTTGTCCGCGCAGCGTGAACTCTTCGCACCCGAGCGCTTTCCGCTGCCGCCGGGGCAGAACAGCGTGATGTACATCCTGCACAGCGAACCCGACGAGAGCACCACGCTGTATGTGAACGTGTGCGGCCCTGGCATCGTCTCGCCAGCGCACGACCACGGGACCTGGGCCCTGGTCGCCGGTCTGCTCGGCGTCGAGGAGAACCGCTTCTACCGCACCCGCGCGCCCCTGCACCAGGACGTGGAGGAGGTGGGCCGCATGAACGTTGAGCACGGCAAGGCGATCGCGCTGTTGCCCGACGACGTCCACAGCATCTCCACCGGCGATCAGGCGCTGATGATGGGCCTGCACTTCTATGGCCTGAGCCTGCCGCGCCAGACCGCGCGACGAGCCTTCGGTCTTCCGGGCAGCACGCCGAGCGCCTATGCGCCCCAGCCGGAGATCCGCGCATGGCCGCGTTGACGCCGCTGCAGCTGCATGCGCGCCTGCGTGCCTGCGAGGAGATCGCGCTGCTCGACGTGCGCGAGCCCGGCGAGTTCCGCGCCGGCCACCTGCTGCTGGCCAGCAATGCGCCGGCGAGCCGGCTCGAACTCATGGCGCGGCAGCTCGTCCCCCGTGTGGACGTACCGGTCGTTCTGTGCACCGCCAGCGGCGACGACTCGCGGCTGGAGCGCGCCGTGGCCGCGATGCAGGCCCTGGGCTACCTGCAGGTGCATACCCTGCTGGGCGGTGTCCAGGCTTGGTCGAGCGAGGGCCTGGAGGTGTTCACCGGCTTCAACGTGCTGAGCAAGGCCTATGGCGAATGGCTGGAAGTGGACCGGCACACGCCCGCGATGGACGCGCGCACGCTGCATGCGAAGGTGCTGGCCAACGAGGTCATGGTGATCGACTGCCGGCCTGCGGACGAGCATGCGCGCGGCGCGGTCCCCGGCGCCCTCAACCTGAGCGGCGCCGAGATCGTCCGCACGCTGTGCGTTGCTGGCCGCGTGCCGGACAAGCCCGTGGTCGTGCATTGCGCGGGGCGCACGCGCGGCATCGTCGCAGCGCAGTCTTTGATCGATCATGGCCTCGGGCATCCGGTGTATGTGCTCGAGAACGGGCTGATGGGCTGGCAATTGGCCGGATTTCCGCTGTCTCTTACCGAGCCGGCTGTGGCCAGTGCCCCGGCCGGCGTCGATGAGGCAGCCCTGCGGCGTGCTCGCGCGCATGCCTTGCGTGCGGGCGTCCCGATGCTCGATGCGGCGGGCTTCGGACAATGGCGCGACGAGGCAGCCCAACGCAGCCTGTTCTGCTTCGATGTTCGCACGCGCGATGAACACGAGGCGGGTCATCCGCCCGGCTTTCGCCACATGCCTGGCGGACAGTTCCTGCAGAGCGTGGACGATCTGGTCGGTGTGCAACGCGGTCGGATCGTCCTCTGGGACGCGATGCTGGTACGCGCCGTCAGCGTGGCGGCCTTCCTGCGCGAGTTCGGCCGGTACGAGGTCGCCGTGCTTGACCCCGCCGCCGCGATTGCCGCGGGCTTGCCTCCAATTGTCGCCACCGCTGCGAAAGCCGGAGCGACCGAAGGGCTGACGCCCGTGCAGGCGAATGCCCTGGTCGAACAGGGCGCCGCCGTGGTGGATCTCGGCAACAGCCGCCGCTATGCGCACACCCGCATCCGTGGCGCGATGTTCGGCATCCGCAGCCTGCTGGCGCGGTACGCCGATCAGATCGAAGGCACCACACCCTTGCTGCTGGTCTGCGACGATGCCCGCCTGTCGCGCCTGGCGGCGCCCGAGTTCGCATCGGCATTGCACCGGCCGGTGCGGTTCGTGGAAGGAGGCATGGAGGCCTGGCTCAGGGCCGGCCTGCCGCTGGCCGCCGCTGAAGATGTCCGGTATCTGAGCGAGCCCATGGACGTTCCCACCACGCCCTATGACGACCGTGACGACATCGTCGGCCGGATGAAGGCGTACATCCAGTGGGAACTGGGGCTGATGGCCCAGATCGAGCGCGAAGGCATCGTGCGTTTCGGCGTGCCATGGGTGCGCGGGCAGGTCGCATGAAGCACGACGCCCATCCCGCGAGCGCTGAACCCGTGCGGCTGGACGACCAGCTGCACTACTTCGATGCCGCGTCCGTGCGCGAGCGGCTGCGCGCCGCCGATTGCGTGGAGGCGATGCGTGAGGTCTTGATCGCGGTCAGCGTGGGGCGCGTGGCGCAGCCGCCGCGCGTGATCGCCGCCTTGCCCGACGGCGGCGGCATGGCCTTGATGCCGGGCGCGCTGCTCGATGCGCCCTGGGCGGGAGCGAAGGTCATCGGCCGCTTCGTACCACAGGGCGTCGGCGGATCGCAGCCTGCCCATCGGCGCGCGGGCGTCTTCCTGCTCTTCGACCGGGAGTGCGGCAGTCTGCGCGCCATCGTGGACGCTGCAAGCCTAACCAACCTGCGCACGGCGGCCGTCACGCTGGCAGCCACGCATGCCCTGGCGCGCCCGGGTCCGCGCACCGTCGCCTTGCTCGGAACGGGAGGCCTTGCCCAGTCGCACGCGCAGGCGTTCGGCCAGGACCCCGCCACGCGCGAACTCCTAATCTGGGGCCGGGACCATGGCCGCGCGCAGGCATTCGCTGATCGCATGGGTGGCGCCTGCGCTGTGCCGCTTCGCGCCGTGGCCCGCGTGGAGGAGGCCGTGGCGCGAGCGGATGTGGTGTGCACACTGGCTGGCTCCGCGCAGCCCTTCGTCGAAGGCGCCTGGCTGCGTGCCGGCCAGCACATCAACGTGGTCGGCGGCAGCACCGCGCACGAGCGGGAGGTTGACGCCGAGGCGATCCTGCGCAGCCGGGTGTTCGTCGACCAGCGAGCCCAGGCCGCACACGCGGCCGGCGAACTCCTGCACGCGCAGGCGCAGCGGCTGATCGACCCGGCGCACGTGTTCACCGAGATCGGCGAAGTCATGTCCGGACGGACCGCGGGCCGGACCCAAGCCAGCGAAATCACGCTGTTCAAGTCCCTGGGGCTTTTTGCGGAAGACTGCGCGGCCGCGTCCCTTCTGCTCCGACCATTGCTTTAATCTTTTGCCCTCTGCCCGTTCGCCTGATTCCACAGAAAATGTTGTCTGATGCAAGAAAGCATCAATCCAGCTCCGGATGGGTCAGTCCGCGGCCGCAATTGGTCAGACGTTTCGATGCTTTCAACATTGGAGTGGGCATGACTGCCCCGAAGGAGGCACCGGAATCGCCCCCGATGTGCGCAGCGCGTACAGTGCTGCGGTGGACCGTCTGCAGAGCATCGAAACCTTCGTGCGCGTCGCGCAAACCTAGAGCTTTGCCGAAGCCGCGCGGCAACTGCGAGTGGTCAACTCGATGGTGACAACATGGGTCAAGCAACTCGAAAAGTTCCTGGGCGCACCCTTGTTTCACCGTAGCACGCGTGTCGTGCGGCTCAGCGACATGGGCCAGGCCTTCCTGCGCGATTGCCAAGAACTGGTCAGCCGTGCCCAAGACATCGTTGACCAAATGCGCGATGCGCGTGGCACGCCGTCGGGCACGTTGCGCGTGCACGCGTTGACCGGCATGGTGTTGGGGCGCTTCTGCTTCTCTGCTGCACGAGTTCCAGAGTACATACCCTGACATTCATCTTGAGCGTTACATAGGCCTTGGGAAGCTGTTCGGTCTATTGGATGAATGAACGAAGTTCCGGACGGCAGTCTAGAACGAATACTCATCCACAGCATGTCCATTCCGAAGACCGACAAAGGCTGGTCGATGGAAACCCTCGTTCAGTGCCATATCTGGAAGCTTCGCCAATAGAAACGGGCCGCAGAGCGGCCCGTTCGTGTGTGCTCTTCGGCCGAAGCAGGCCGATTGCGCTATCAGCTCGCGGTTGCAACCGTCTCCAGCGTGGAGGAGGTCAAAACAGGCGCCGCAACGCTCGCGGACGTGCGGGGGCTGCGGGTCTTGGCGGCAGCTTGCGACTTGACCGCCTTAGGGGCCTTCGCAGCAGCCTTTGCAGCCTTGGGGGCGGCAGCAGCCTTCTTTGCCGGCGCGGCCTTCTTCGAAGGAGCGCTCTTCTTTGGTGCGGCCTTCTTAGCGACCGGCTTTTCAGCCTTGATTTCGGTAACTGCGACAGCGGCGGGAGCAACCTTCCTGGCGCGAACCGACTTCTTCACCGGTGCTGTGCGGGCCTTCCGGGTGGCCTTGTTCGCCAACGTAGCGACAGGCGCCACGGCCTTTTCGACTGAAGGGGCTGCAACGACGCCAGATTGGTCGATGAGGAACTTGTCACGGTTGCGAACCGTGGCAATCCATCCGGGAGGCTTGCCGAAGCCCGTCCAGGTCTTGCCCGTCTTGGGGTGGCGGTACTTGGGAACGCCCGCGCCCTTGCGCACTGCCTTGCCACCGCCAAGGGCCTTGCCGGCGGCTGTCTTCAATGCTTTGGAGCCACGGCCAAAGAGCTGCTCGACGGTCAGGCCAAACGTGGCAATCGACTCCCTGATTTGCGCAACCGCCTTTGTCGTCTCAGCTTCACGAAGGGCAGCCGCTTCCTTCTCAAGTTTGGCGATGGCGGATTTGAGTTGCGCGTAGGACTTCGTCATTGAGTCTGGAACCTTTGAAATGGAGGGAGTTTGTCGCTTCGCATCATGAGCGTTTGCGACAAAAGCGTCTGAAGTTTGATGAATCGGATGGAAAAACATCTTCTCTTCAAATACACGCCGGCCCGGATTTTACCTACAGCCAGGCCGGGAGGTCTTTTTACGCCTGCATGACACCCCCCCAGCTGTCACAAACAAAGTGCTCTTGGAGTGAGCCGCACGATGGAAGAAATCTTTTAGAGACGACGAATGGGACCTACTTGCTCTATGGATAGTGTTCAGAACGCCGTTGGCGATGCGGCCTGATAAAGGTGGCATCAACCATCGTGCCGCTCTTGGGCATCAGGCCTTTCGCCGCCAGCGTCGCGTGAACGGCGGCGGCTAGACTGCTGAGCAAGGGCGTCTTCTTCGAGCAGGAGGCGAAACCGAAGAATGCTCTCGCGGTCGGGAATTCGCTCGGTGCTGCCCAGTCCGGCGAAGTTGCCGCAGAGCGAGACTTCGAACAACGCTTCTTTCAAGGTCAAGTCGCTCACTCTGAACCATTGTTGCAAGTGAAAGCGCAGCATGCGCTCCAGCACAAACGGTGCAGACTGCAATAGCGAGCCGAACTCAGACCACTTCGATTGGTGCAGTCACGACCCGCTTGTACCGTTCCATCTCGCCTGGCTCCACTCCCAGCCAGTTCGCAACCACGTCGGGCTCGAAGCCCCGTCGAAGTTGCCGCAGTGCGAACGTGTGCCGCAGCCGGAACGAACCACCTTCGCTGCTATCGATGCCTGCCTCTTCCAGCACCTGCTTCGCGCACTTGTAGTGCGACTCCTTGTGCCACTGTTTGCCCGTTCGGGTCGATGGAAACAAATAGTCGCCCGGGATTTTCGCTTCGGCCCGAATCTGAAGCCAGTGCTGCAACAACTCTCCCGCCCAAGGTGCGATCGGCGCCTCCCGCGCCGATGAATTCCCGTCTCCCGGAACCGCCACCTTCCAGGGCCGGTCGCGCACGCGGCCGCCGCGCGAAACCGGAGACGCGAGGGTCAGCGCACGAACATCGCCCGGCGTCAACCCGCCGCCCAACTGCAAAGCGACCGCCGTGCGATTGCGGAGTTCTTGCCAGGTGAAGGCGGCGTGGTTGCCTCGTCGAGCATCTGATAGGCCAGGCCGAGGCCGCGCGTTCGACAGAAACGTGATCAGGTGTTTTGCCTCGGCCACAGAAAGGAACTCAGGCAGAGGATCTGAATGGGCAGATTCAGCGTACCGCACCTCGGGATGCGAGGCGAGCCAGTCGGAAGCTGCCGTGTTCGGCAAACCGTTGGTTTGGGCCGCATGGTGACGCAAGACCCGATCGATGAGCCGCAACAGCCGAAGCGCGTGACGAGGGGAGAGTGATAGATCCGAACTTTTTCGCCCGAAGCGCGCCGCCTGAAAGGCCTGCAGATCCTGCAAGTCGAGCGAGGCCAACGTAACGGTGGGTGATCGGCTCAGACACCAGGCCGTGAAAGCGCCCCACATGTCTCGGTAGACCTCGACCGAGGCTGGCTGGCGCAACGACCGGGAGGCCCGTTGATCACCCAGCCAGCGATCGAACGCGAGTCGATGGCTTTCGGTGGGTGTTTCATCGAAGAGGGAAAGGGATGCCATAAATACGCTAACGGCGAGGACCTCGTGATTTTGCCAAGCTTTTGGTAGGAGCGTCCTGGAGATTGGCGTGCGCTTGGATAAAATCTGGTCGCTTTGCCGTTAGCGTATTTTCAAGGTGATTCGGTATTTCGAACTCAGCTGAACGACAGGATCGAAGCGCCGCGCATAGGTGGCCCTGGGACTGCGAGGGGCGCATGGGCAAGCTTCAGGATGTGATGGTTGGGGTCATTCAGGCGCCAAAGTGCCAAGCGTGAGGACCAACACAGCTACCTGGACCGTGGCGACGCCAGACTCGTATCTGCGGGCTCACCGAGTCCTACGTGCAACGTTGCTCGACTCTTCTTGCAAGTCCTTGTCGGGATCGAGCGCCTCTGGCGACCGAGCGGCGACCTAGCTTCACGCGACGGAGCTACGGTCCAGTATCCGCATGGCCGTTGCGAGGCTCACAGCCGCCTTTGCGTAGTCGCTCCAGGGCTCGTTTGCCTTGTCGAGCCGCGCGTGGATGTTGCGGACGTTCCAATGCGCCCCGCAGGTCACCCTCGCTAGCTCATCCCAGGAGATCGGTACTGACACGCCCAATCCCGGCCGCGCCCGCGCCGACCAGGCGGAGGCGGTCGTCGCGCCGAATCCGTTGCGCAAGTACGCCCCGAGCAGTTGGAGTGCATTCTCGTCCGCCACGGTGCAGGTCCGAGGCCCGAGTCGCGAGCGAAGTTTCCGAGTTGTCCCGACGAATGCTCCGATGCGTCGCAGATGCGTCAATTCCTCGGCTGGTTCCGTCAGACTGCAAGGGCTGCGGGGTAACACTCCTCTCCTAGATCGGCCTGTTTGCCTTGTGGCCGTCCGCAGCTTGACCCGCCTCGTGCGGTTTTTTTGTTGGGGAGAGCATCGCGGAAGCGGGATGTTCGGAAAAGTCCTTCGCCAGACTTCCGATTTCTCGCGGCAGATCAGATTTCAGCCGCATACATCGCCGTGCGGGCGTCCCATCATTCAGCGAAGTAGCCAACTCGCCAGGGAATGCCATGAACAATGCACCGCGCTTCCGCCCGCCGGCCCCCGATGGGATCGCCCTTGACGCGCACGTCTGCTGCAACTATCCCGGCGATGGGTTCGCGAGGATGACGGCTGCCGAGTGGATGAACCTGCCGAGCAGCTTCAAGGGGACTTGGCTGGAGAGCATCCCATCATCCGCGCATCGGGTCAGGGTCGCGATCGTGGAGGGCGGCTCCCTCTTGCCGGTCTATCTTGTTGATGCCGCGCGGGTGGAGCCTGAACAGCGTCACGCTTAAATGTGCCTTCCGCCGCGCTCAGGGGCCCCCGCTCGCCACCGTCGGACTGTTTTCCCACCTGATCGAGCGGGCTGACGCGCGAGCGGTACGAGTCAGCAGCTTTGCTGACCGGTTCCGCATCGCCGGCGAGGTCTGCGAGCGGTACGCCGACGCGCTGACAGAATAATCCCCGGAACACGCGAATTCTGGTGAACTTGAAGCGAAGTCGAAACGCCGCGGGGCTAGGCGGCTCTTGCGAGGCGGCAACTCGAGCGAGCGAGGCGGAGGGGAGGGCAACGCCGCGGGCATCGCCCCAGCGAAATGTTTGATGAGAGACCGAAAATGCTCCGGCCCCTTCATCGAACCTATGGATCAATCGGAACGCGCGATCCCTGCGCCGCGCGCACAACGGCACGATGCAGCTGTTGAGTATCGGACTTCACGAGCGGAGTCGCCGCCGTGCGCTTGAGCTTCCGGATCCCCGACTCGAAAAGACAAACGCACCCGTGGTTGGCGTGCTGCGCGGAGGCGTAGAGGATGCCATCCAGGCCACGATCACGGCAATCGAGAGCAAACTCCCGCGTCATCACATACCGTGCGGATTGCAAGACAGGGTGCTGCTCCTCAAGGCCCCGAATACCCGCAACCCTGAGCCTCTGCGTCGTCTCGAAGACGGCCAGCGAACGCTCGTTGAGCCGATTCAACGGGTAGCTATGAATCTCGCGGCGGAACACCGCTTCGTACAGGGCAGTTTCCTCGCTGTCGGCGAGGTACGAGGTTGCTTCGTTCGGAAGGTCGAAGCGTCCGGTGAGCAAACCCGTCGGAGGAAGAACATGCCCGTTCAGGCGCACGCTTCCGCTGATCGCCTTGGTTCTCTGCACGCGATGCCAGGATTGGGTCGCAGGCAGTTCTATAACTGGCGGGTTGAGTTCAATGAAGTTCATGTGCCGAGGTCAATGTGCCTCAGCCGTTGCAAGCGCCAGAATCCGTTCGCCAGGAACGCCTTGTTCGATTGCCGAACGAGGCGTAAGTCCGTCGAGCGAAGGGGACGGGGTCTCCAAGAAGTCGAGAAGCTGCCAGCCATCGTTCGTGCCCAGGCATTTCGCAATGGATTGAATGAGCGGAAAGATCGCGGGCTCGAACTGCCATCGGGGCAGCTTGAAGCCCCGGCGAAGGTGCTCGACACCGATGACGCGACCGCGCTTGATCCATGCATTGATGGTCACGCGATTGGTGCCGGTCAGCTCGGAGGCTTCGTCGGTGGAGATCATGTCGGCCGCCTCGATGCGATCACGCCGATACTGCGCGCCCGACCGCAGCAGTGCTGCGGTTTGGGAAGCTGGCGCATACGGGCTCAGTTCGTCACGGAGGTCTCGGGGGTTCTTGGAAGCAACGGGTGAGGTGAGGGTGAAGGTGTTCATGTGAAATTCCGTGCTGGGCGCTTAAGGCGCGTTGCGCAGGTTGACCTTCACGACGGAGAAAACCCCCCCGACATGGCGCGGCTTGGATGCGAGTTCACTGCGCACAGCGACGACCCACGCGTCGCGTGGCCTGTGGATCTGGGCGACCACCTGGTCACTGGCAAGCCCAGTGCCGGGGCCGAACTTGCGGATCAACACGTTGGCCAAGATCGGAAGCGTGTGGCGCCGCTCGACAATCCCGGCCACCGACTGCAATGCGGCAAGGACCTTGTCCTGGGCTGCCTTCAACACGATCATCTCGTCACTCCTTTAGACGAAGCGCTCATCGCCTCGTGAGCAAGGATAGCACATCTGTTAATTTCGTAAAGTTTGTTAAGTGTCGGGCGTGCTGGCGCGCTTCGATGAGTTGAGCGCAGAATACTGGTTTTATATCCAGTATGTGCGAGCCACCTCCATTCGCCGAGCTGCACTGCCGCTCGAACTTCACCTTCCTCGTCGGCGCGTCGCAACCCGAAGAGCTGGTGGAGCGCGCGGCCGCCAAGCTCTACTCCGCGCTCACCCTCACCGACGAATGCTCGGTCTCGGGAGTCGTTTCGCCTCAACGTCCGCCGACCCAAGCTCGAAGAACTGCTCACGGTCAAATTCGCTCAGCCGGGACGGAAGGGCCTCCTGGCCGACGAAACGCAGGGCAAAGGAAGGCATGGCTGGCTCCAAAACGCAGGGCCGCCAATGTACCGGCTCGGTCCCTGGCAGGGCAGGGCGCGTGTGGCACCTACGCAATCAAACGGAAACCCGGATGCATGCCGCGCCTACAAACAAAGCGCACCGATTTGCACGAAAAGTACGACAACCCCGGATCACGAACTGCAGGCCCGCGGACACGGCCTCGCCACCCTCGGCCGGCTCGGGCGTGACGACGAAGTTGCGCTTCGCCTTGTACTTTGCCAGCGGAGGTGCGGTTGCCATTGGCGAAATGTACGGGCGTCGCGCCCCTGGCGTGAAAGCCAATTCCGCCTGGTCAAGTGGGCCGCCCCCAATGCTAGGCCGGCGGTGGCGGCATGGGCGGACCTGGTGGCTTCAAAGGCTGCTGATGGCCACCTTCATGGATCTTTGCCGTGCCACCCCCCCCTCGTTCCGCCGGCGGATTACTCCCGCGACGCGAGTTGTTCGCGCACGGCGGCGACGTGATTGCCGACCTTGGAAATGGTATCCCGCAGTTTCGCCTCAGTGCATCGAAGCTCCTTGCACCAGTACTGCAGCTCTAGGGAATCTTCCTCAAGGATCCGACC
>NZ_JBFREQ010000055.1:0-23092 GCF_052114385.1 Variovorax sp. M-6
ACGCCCTGGGCGGTGTGGCCGGGGGCGTGACCCTGTACCTCGATCGCGGGCAGCTGGTCTACGAGTACAACGCGCTCGCGCTCAAGCGGAGCGTGGTCCGCTCGGCGGCTGCATTGCCGAAAGGCAAGGCCCGCATCGAAGTCGAGACGGTGGTGGACTCGCCCAAGCCCGGGTCGGCCGCCCAGATCGTCTTGCGGGTCGACGGCGCCGAGGTCGGCCGCACCAACGTGCCGTACACGTTGCCGCTCGCGTTCACCGCGACCGAGAGCTTTGACGTCGGCGTCGACCTGGGGTCTCCGGTCGCCCTCGACTACTTCGACCGTGCCCCCTTCAGGTTCAATGGACGCATCGACAAAGTGCACGTCGCCTACAAGCCATAGAGTTCCGAAGAGCTTCTCGGCAGTTTGTCGCCAAACCTGGTGGCAGCGACGTAGCGGCCGAGCGTGGCGCTTGCCCCTGCCGGTTCGAGGCACGCCCACCAATCCCGACCGGCGAATCGAGGCGCCAACGCCAGGAGATCAAGCATGGAAACGCACGCACCTTTCAAGGCTTGCGATATACATCACAAAGTGATGTAATTTACCGTTTGTGGTCCAGTGTCAGCGTGGCACTGACAGCCCGCGCCGACTCTTGCCATGCCGATCCGAATCGCCACTTTCTTGCTGTTACTCGCGGCGTCCTCGCTCAGCGCCGCCGGATCCGCGTCGCAAGACCTGGCGTTGCGCTACCACGACCTGCTGAGCTGCATCGAGCGCACGATCGGCAAGGGCTGGGAGTCCCGCTATGACGTCGAGATTCTGCCGAACCGATGGGGCGCGCTGGAACCAAGCGCGCACGATCTGGACGCGGCGCCGCAGGCGGTCCGCATCACCGAACTGCGCTGCCGTCGCGAACTAAGCCTGATGGGGCAGCCGCGGCCTTGAACCGGCCCGCCCCGGCGGATCGGCCGCGGGTTTTCACGCAGGTTTCATCGACGCGCCACGATTGTGCGGTCCAGCGCCTCTCGAACTCGGGCACGAACCGCTGCACCCCACGCATGATCGTCGTGTGCGCCATCGTCACGCTACAGGCCAGCCTGCGCGGCGCTCTGGCGATTCGAACTCGGCCGAACCAAGGTCTGCACCAGAGCCGGCAATCTCGGCCACCTGGCCGCCCAGCAGGCGGGGCAGCTGCCGCTGGCCACAGACAACTTCCGGCGATCTCATTTGGCCGTTCTTGCGCCTGGAGCGGCAGGGAGGTCGTCACAAGAAGTCGTCGTTCACGAGCGCCAGTCTTCGGCGCATACTCGCGACCGTAGGCGCTTCCCGGAGGCACGACCCATGGTTCGATGTCAGGCGGCGGAAGGTTCGCGGCGGCTGGCGATGCTTCGTGCGGCCGGGCTGGTGCTGATGGCTGTTTGCGGCAGCGGCCTCGCGGCGGCGCCCCCGGGCAAGGCGAGTGCGGCGAGTCCTCCCGCGGCGCCTCGCCAGCTGAATGTCGCGAGCAAGGCGTGGAGCGGCGACTTCGATGCGATGCTGGCGCGCCGCTTGATCCGCGTCGACGTACCGCTGAGCCGCTCGCTGTATTTCGTCGACAGGGGGCGCGAGCGCGGGCTCTCGGCCGAGCTGGTGCGCGACTTCGAGCGCTGGGTCAACAAGACCTACGCGAGGCAGCTCGTCAAGCGGCCGCTGACCGTCTACATCGTTCCGACCACGCGCGACATGCTGCTGTCGAACCTGTCTGCGGGGCTGGGCGACATAGCGCTCGGCAACCTGAGCGTCACCGACGAGCGCAGGCAGCTCGTCGACTTCGTCGTGCCTGACCCGAACTGGACGAACGTCGAAATCCTCGTCACCGGGTCCACCGGACCGACGGTCGCCTCCCTCGACGACCTGTCGGGCCAGGACGTGCACGTACGTGAAACGTCGAGCTACCACGCAAGCCTGGTCGCGCTGAACGAGCGCCTGCGCGCGGCCGGCAAGGCGCCCGCGAAGCTTCTGCTGGTGCCCGACGCGCTCGAGGACGAGGACATGCTCGAGATGGCGAACGCCGGGTTGATCGGCGCGATGGTCGTCGACAGCTGGAAGGCCAGGATGTGGGCGCAGCCGCTGTCCAAACTGGAGGTGCACAGGGACATCGTGCTGCGCGAGGCGACACCGGTGGGCTGGGCGATCCGCAAGAACAGCCCGCAACTCGAGGCGGTGCTGAACCGTTTCTACGCCGAATGGGCGAAGAAGTCGGGCGTGATTCCGTACCGGATGAAGCAGTACCTGAAGAACATCAAGGCGATGCACAACGCCAGTGCCAGCGCCGACCAGCAGCGCTTCGACCGCACGATCGCGCTGTTCGAGAAGTACGGCCAGATGTACGGCTTCGACCCGCTGATGCTGGCCGCACAGGGCTACCAGGAGTCGACGCTCGACCAGAACCGCAAGAGCCATGTCGGCGCGATCGGCGTGATGCAGATCATGCCCGCCACCGGCAAGGGCCTGCAGGTCGGCGACATCCGCCAGATCGAGCCCAATATCCATGCCGGCGCGAAGTACATGGACCAGCTGATGACGCGCTACTTCAATGACGCGAACTTCAGCGAGGGCAACCGCACGCTGTTCGCCTTCGCCAGCTACAACGCCGGGCCGGGCAACATCGCGAAGATGCGCGTCGAGGCGGCCAGGCGCGGGCTCGACCCGGACAAGTGGTTCAACCACGTCGAACCCATCACCGCCGAAAAGATCGGCATCGAGACGACGACCTACGTGCGCAACATCTACAAGTACTACGTCTCGTACAAGCTGTCGGTCGAGGCGCAGCGGCAGCGCGACGACACGCTGAAGCAGCAGGCGGCACCGGCGAGGAAGTGAACTCCGGCGAGCACGGCTGTCCTTCAACCTGCAAGCTGCTCGATGAGTGCGCGCGCACGCGGCCATGGGCCGAAGCCGGAGGCAGGGTTGAGGTGACCCACCTCGCCCAGGTCCACCAGCTCGGCACCCCAGTGGCGCGCCAGTGTGCTCACCTCGTCGTAGCTGCCCAGCGGGTCGTTCCGGCTCGCGGCCACAAAGGTGCGGAAGGGCAGTGGCGCGACGGGCAGCGGCAGCCATCCTTGCTTCTCGAATTCCGCCATGTCCGGGTACTCCGGCCCCAGCGGTTCGGAGAACACCGGCGGCGTCGCCAGCAGCGCGCCAAGGACCTTCGCCTGCGTTCTCTGCGCCCAGTGCACGGTCGCCACCGCGCCGCCGCTGTGCGCGACGACGATCACCGGTCCCGCGATCGCGCACACGGCGCTTTCGATCGCCTCCACCCGGGCCGCGAGGTCGATGTTCCGTCGCCCCAGCGCTGGCAGTACCACGACCGGGTCCAGCGCCTGTGCGAGCAGCGTCTGCCAATGCCCCGGCGCCTCGTCGCGCAGGCCGGGAACCACGACGACGGTCGGGCGCATGCCCGCGGAAGAACCTTCGGGCGGCCGTGCGGGACTCATGCCGCCACCTTACGCTCGGCCAGGGCCGGCCGGTGCGGGCGCTGGCCCATCGGGTAGCGCAGCGCTGCCAGGGTTTCCTCGGTGGACCGGTATTGCTTGTCGATCCCGTAGATGGCTTTGGCCTCCTTGCCGTCGGCAACATCGCGCCCCAGTTCGCGCGCGATGCGCACCAGGCGTTCGACCTGCTGCACCGAGGTCGAGCGCTCGCCATTCGGAGCCCACAGGTTGTCCTCGTTGCCGCAGCGCACGTGCAGGCCCATGGCGATGGCCATCGTGTTGAGCGGCAGGTTGGAGCGCATCTGCGCCTCCACCGTGAGCGTCGCGCCGTCCGGCACGTGGCGCATGAAGTCGGTCAAGCTGTAGGGGTCCGGGCTGTCGAAGCCGCCGCCCACCGCCACCCAGGTGATGTTCACCGGCCCCATGTACGCGCCGGCGCGGATCATGCGTTCCAGCGTGAGCAGGTTGGGCTTGGACGTGATCTGGAAATGGGGCTGGATCTTCGCGGCCTGCAGCCGGCGCACATGCTCGCGGACCCATTGCGGGTTGGCCGGAACGACCATCTCCTCGTAGGTGTCGTAGACGGCTTGGCGCGCGAACGAAGTGCTCACGTAGTCGTCCGGCGTGCCCAGTTCCACGATGTTCATCTGGCCGGTGTTGATGGCGACGGTCACCTGGTCGGGGGCGGGCGTGAGCTCGGCCAGCATATGGCGCGTGTCGTCGCTCAGCCATTTGGCCTCTGCGCCCTCGTCTTCCGGTGAGAAGGAGATCGAGCCGCCCACCTGCAGGACCATGTCCGGCACGGCCACGCGCAGCCGCG
Organism: Variovorax sp. M-6; assembly: GCF_052114385.1. Classification (NCBI taxonomy): domain Bacteria; kingdom Pseudomonadati; phylum Pseudomonadota; class Betaproteobacteria; order Burkholderiales; family Comamonadaceae; genus Variovorax; species Variovorax sp. M-6. The sequence goes on from NZ_JBFREQ010000055.1 coordinate 4,272, forward strand.
CCAGCAGTTCGTTGAATTGGGACATCCGCTTGGAGCCCTTGCCGTCCAGCTCCCGCACATGGAGGTGCAGCACCGTGGCGCCGGCGTTGTAGCAGTCCACTGCTTGTTGCACGTGCTGCTCCATGGTGACGGGAATGTCCTGCGGAAAGTCCGCGGGCTCCCATTGCGGACCGTAGGGTGCGACGGTGATGACCAGCTTTTCCTGGTTTTCGGGAAAGTACGATCCATCCAAGAAGTGCATGACTTGGTTCCTGTGAAAGTCGAGGGGAAGGAAAGGGCGGCAGGCCGCCGCCCCGGGGAAACGCTAGGGCTTGAGGTTCAGCCTGCGGATGAGCTCACCGTTGCGGTTGAACTCGGCCGCGACGATCTCGCCGAACTGCTCGCTGGAGGTCGGCACCAGCGGCTCGAATCCGATGCCGGCGATCTTTGCGTTGAACTGTGGCGACTGCGCGATCCTGAGCGTGGCGGCATAGAGCTTTGCAGCCACCTCCGGCGGTGCCTTGGGCGACAGAGCCAGTCCGAGGTAGTTGGAGAACTCGGCGAACTCGGGGAAGCCTTGTTCACTGAAGGTCGGCACCTGCGGCATGGCGGACACGCGGCTCGTGCCGGAGACACCCAGCGCGATCACCTTGCCGGTGCTGACCAGCGGGGTGGACGCGACCACGGCACTGAAGTACAGGGAAATCTGCCCGGACATCAGGGCGACCAGCGCTGTCGGCGTTCCCGAGAAGGGCACGTGCTGCATGTCCGCGCCCAGGCGCCGATTGAGAACTTCGCCGCCCACGTGCGGCAGGGTCCCGGCCCCGGGCGAGCCGAAGCTGCCCTTGTCCGTAGCGGTTTTCAGATACGCCACGAGACCGGCCATGTCCTTTGCCGGCAAGTCCGGCGCGGCCAGCAGGATGCTGCGCGCCCGCGCGAGCACCGCCACCGCCTTCACGTCCTTCAGGGGATCGTAGGGTGGCTTCATGACATGCGGCGTCTCTGCCAGCACATTGGAGTTCGTCACCAGCAGGGTGTAGCCGTCGGCCGGGGCGGACAGCATCGCCTGCACCCCGATCATGCCGCCGGCCCCGGCACGGTTGTCGATCACCACCGACTGGCCGAGCTCCTGCGCGAGGAAGTCTCCGTAGACCCGGGCGATGACGTCGATCAGGCCGCCGGCCGGCGCCGGCACCACGATCTTCAGCGGCTTGTCGGGCCAGGCGTACGCGCTGGTGGACAGCGCCAAGACAAGGGCGGCGAAGCAGGTGCGCAAGGTACGGATGCCGTAAGTCTTCATCATGTCTCCTGGGTGGGGCCGGAGCTGGAATGATGCGTGCCACGCGTTGCGACGAATTGATGATTCGTCGCAGAAAATTGATCTATCGTCTCACGCGGCGCGTGTGCATCTCGCGCCGCGAACGGGCGAAGCTGGTGGCGAAGGCCGCGCGATACCAATGCGCGAAAGCGCTTGCCGAAGAGAAGCCAAGCATCGCGGCGACATCGTCCAGCGGACGGTCACTTTCGCTCTGCAGCCGCAAAGCGACGTCCCGCCGCACCGATTCCAGCAAGGAGGAGAAGGTCTCTCCCTCAGCCGCGAGTTGCCGGTGCAGCGTCGCCCGGCTCACGCCCAGGTGCTGCGCGACCTTGTCGACCGTGCAACGCCCGTTGCCAAGCATGGCGGCGATCAGATGTTGCACGGCTGTGCTGCCGCCCGCGCGCCGGGCACTCAGCTCCGCATCCAGCGCCCGTCGCGCGAAGCCAGCCAGCGCCGGCTCGGCGGCCGGCAACTCGCGCTGCAGGTCGACGGCGCTGCAGACGATGCCGTTGAAGTCGGCATTGAAATCGACGTTGCGCCCCAGGTAGGCGCGGTAGAAGCTGGCGTCGCGCGGCTTGCGGTGCGTGAAGCAGATCGAGCGCGGCTGCCATGCGGTCCCCAACAGTTCCTTCAGCACCTGCACCATCACTCCCACCGTCAGCTCCATCGACTGGCGCGTGGGCACGGAGCTGTTCACCACCAGTTCCTCCCGGATCAGGACAAGGTCCTGATCCTGTTCGATGTGCGCCTGCAAGGCATCGTTCAGCAGGCGGTTGTAGTTGAGCAGGGTGCGCAGCGCGCCGAGCGCCGTGCGTTCCTGCCGCATCACGAGCAGCACCGGCCCCAAGTTGGAGATGCGCCGCGTGGCCGCCATGCGCAGGCCGAAGTCCTCCATGCCCGTCGCGGCCGCGCTCTGGTCCAGCAGCTTGCACGCGGCCTCCATGCTGATCAGCGCATCCGGCTGGTCCAGGCAGCGGCGCGGCAGGCCGGCGTTGCGCAGCATGGCGTGCGGGTCCAGGCCGGCGAAGCGGGCAACCTCCGCGTAGCCGGCCAGGCCGGCGCTGCGAATCAGGTGGGAGGAGGTGGCCATCGGGCGAGTATCCCCCGGCGAGGCGTCCGTCACGTCAGGCGGGCCATCGGGCACGACCTGTGGCGATTTCCAGTCCACAGATCATGACACCAGCATGCAGCGCGGTTCGCCATAATCGTCGATCGACGGAAAACTTCGCTGGGGCGCTTTCGCCGCCAGTTTCAAGTTTCGGCCGAGCAAGAATGACCGGGGGTGATGTTGATGATCGATGCGAAGGAAGCCCTGCAGCGCCTGCAGGAGGGCAACGAGCGCTTTGCTTCGGAATCCCGCGACGGAGAGCGCTTTCGGGTGCGCATGCGACGGGCCACGACGTACTTCGAGCAGCAGCCGTTCGCGATCATCCTGGGCTGCTCTGACTCGCGGGTGCCCGTCGAAATCGTGTTCGACCAGGATCTCGGTGACCTGTTCGTGATTCGCGTTGCGGGCAACATCGTGGCACCTTCGCAGCTGGGCAGTATCGAGTTCGCGGCGACGGCATTCGGCACGAGGCTGGTGGTGGTGCTTGGCCACACGCACTGCGGCGCCATCCTCAGCACCCTGGAGCAGCTGCAGCAGCCTTCCGAGGCGCGCTCGCCGCATCTGCACTTCATTGCCAAACATATCGAGCCGGCCGTCGAAGACCTGCTCGCACCCGAGTTGGGCTACGACCACGCGACGCTGGTCGAGCGAAGCGTCCGGGCGAACGTCCGGCAATCGGTCGCGCAGCTGCGCAGCGGCTCGAAGATCCTCGAGCACCTGATCGAGACAGAGGGGCTGCGCGTGATCGGCGCTCAATATGCGCTCGAAACAGGCCGGGTGGAGTTCTTCGAGGACAACCGACGCATCGAGACTTTTCCCTGAAAGCCAATCGGCGCCCGCGGGGCGGCGATGGCGATCGGCAACAATGGATGGATCGGACGAACCACGTGGCACGCAGGCTGCGCACTCGCACGTCCAAGTGTCGTTCGCCCGACTCCAATCATTCACGTTCATCAAAAGGAATTTCATCTTGAACAAGACCGAACTCATCGCCGCCATCGCTGCGGATACCAACCTCTCGAAGGCCGACGCCGCCCGTGCGTTCGACTCCGCGCTCGGGCACCTGGCCAGCGCCTTGACCAAGGGCGAGACTGTGCAGCTGCTTGGATTCGGCAATTTCTCCGTTTCGGCCCGCGCCGAGCGTTCGGGCCGCAATCCCTCGACCGGAGAGCCCATGACCATCAAGGCGAGCAAGGCCGTGAAGTTCACGGCGGGCAAGGCATTGAAGGACGCAGTGAACGCAGGGGGTTGATGGGTTCTGTCGCGGCAGCGGCGAGGAAGCCAGCGAGGCCAGGCCGGCGGCGCATCAGGCGGCTTGCGCGGGCGTCCCCAGGTTGAAGACACTGACCGCCCGCATCAGGCCATCCGCCTGCTCGCGCAGCGATTGCGTGGCGGCCGAGGCTTCTTCCACCAGCGCCGCGTTCTGCTGCGTCACCTGGTCCATCTGCGTGATCGCCTGGTTGATCTGTTCGATCCCCGAGGTCTGCTCCTGGCTCGCCGCCGTGATCTCGCCCATGATGTCGGTCACCCGCTTCACGCTGTCCACGATCTCTTCCATCGTGTGGCCGGCCTCGGCCACCTGCTTGCTGCCTTCCTCGACCTTGTCCACCGAGTCGTCGATCAGGGCCTTGATCTCCTTGGCCGCTGCTGCCGAGCGCTGCGCCAGGCTGCGCACTTCCGACGCCACCACCGCGAAGCCCCGGCCCTGTTCGCCGGCCCGCGCGGCTTCCACCGCCGCGTTCAGCGCCAGGATGTTGGTCTGGAAGGCGATGCCGTCGATGACGCCGATGATGTCCACGATCTTGCGCGAGGACGCATGGATGGCGCCCATGGTGTCGACCACCTGGCTCACCACGCTGCCGCCCCGGACCGCCACTTCGGAGGCCGACACAGCCAGTTGATTCGCCTGGCGCGCGTTGTCGGCGTTCTGCTTCACGGTCGAGGTCAGTTCCTCCATCGAGGCCGCCGTCTGCTCGAGCGAGCTGGCCTGCTCTTCCGTGCGCGAGGACAAGTCCTGGTTGCCGGTGGCGATCTGGCCGGAAGCGGTGGCGATCGTGTCCGTGCCGATGCGCACACCGCCGACCACCCTGATCAGGCTGTCGTTCATGTCCTTGAGTGCCAGCATCAGCTGGCCGGTTTCGTTCGTGCCCCGCACCGCGATGCTCGAGCGCAGGTCGCCGGCGGCCACGGTCGTGGCGACCCGGACTGCCTCGCCGATCGGCCGGGTGATCGAGCGGGTCAGAAGAATGGCGGTCGTGATCGCGACAAAGGTGGCCGAGGCGCCGAGCACCAGCATCAGGATGCTGGCGCCCTCCGCCATCTCGGCGGCTTCGATGCCGAAGGCCTTCATGCCGTGAACCTGTGTTTCGGCGAAGGCCTCGATCGCCGCCAGGTAGGCCCTCTGCGGCGCCAGCATCTCTCTGACCAGGTAGTCGCGTCCCTCGTCGATGCGCCCGGCCTTGATCATCTCGATCAATCGGTGCTCGTGCGCCTTGAAGATGGTGCGCGCCTTCAGGAGCGTCTCGAGCGCCGCCTTGCCTTCCTGCGTGTGCACGATCGGCTGCAGCGTCCCGACCACCTTCTCGATGCGGGACGCGGAGTCGTCCACCTGCGCCAGTTCGGCCTTGACGACCGCGGGGTCGCTGCTGATCAGGGCCGTGCGCAAGGCCCGGGACTGCCGGTTGACTTCGTTCTCTATGGTCTGCGCCAGCGCCACCTTGGCGTAGCGGTCGTTCACGATCACATCGGTGTTGCGGTCGACCGCGTCGATGCGACTGATGCCGACGGCCGCCATGGCCATCAGCAGGGTGATCAACGCGGCGAAACCGGCACCCAGCCGGGTGCCGATCCTGAGATCGTTGAGAGAGTTCATGGAATTTCCAAGAGTTGACGAGTAGCACTTGCGTGTTCTTTTTTTTAGTTTGTCGTCAGTCTCGGAAATCACTCCTTCGATGAGCGTCGATTTTCAGCCTCAGTTCGGCGATTTGAAGTGACCCTGTGCGTTGTAAGACACCCCGTTTCCGGTGCTGCCCGCGCCCCTCGCAGCCGGCGGCACGATCTGGCGCCAGTTGGCCCGGTGATCGGATGCACGTCCGCATTGCGTCTCGTCGGGGCGGGCGCGTAGCCGCCCTAAGGCGTCTTCGTGAAGACGCCGCCAGCGATGTCTTCGGCGTAGTACTCGATCTGCAGGCTGTCCGACAGTCCCGACACGCCGGGCTTGAAGTCGATCCGCGAGAGGGCTCCCGGCTCGGCGATCTCTCTCGGAAAGTCGAAGACGAAGGAGTTGCCGTTCCAGTGCCGCAGCGCAAAGACCCTGGCGCCGCCCGGTCCCATCTTCAGCACCAACCCGCTGCCGCTGGACTCCACCATCGCGTTGCCGTAGAAGCTGTTGGCGTAGGTGCCGGTGTAGGCGTTGTGGCCCAGCGGCGCGACCGGCTGGGCCGGCGGCTGCTGGTCAACCAGCGAGCCCTCGATCGCATACAGCTTCGCGAACGCGGCCCCATGGACTGCGAGCCAGTCGCTCTTGACCTGGCCGAACTCGACCAGGTCGTCGAAGGACGCATTCACGGCTTCGGGCGCCCCCACGGGCGCCGCGTTGGTGAGCGTGACGATCGCGACCCCCGCCGACGGAATCATCGAGAAGGACGTGGCCGCACCGAGCATGAAGGCGCCCGAATGGGCGAGCTTGACGCGTCCCGAGGACGACGTGCCGATCACGAAGCCATAGCCATAGTGGCCTGCAGGCGCCGACGCGTTGGCCGCCGGCGAACTGACGATCTGCGGACTGATCGCGGGCCGCAGGGCCTCGGCCTTGACCACCGGACGCCCCTGGTAGGTGCCGTTCTGCAAGACCATCGACATCCAATGCGCGAGGTCGTTGACGCTGGAGCTGGCGCCCCCGGCCGGGGACTGTGCATCAGGCTGGCGTTGGTGCAGCGCCTGATAGCGTCCGTCGCTCAACACGTGCGGCGACGCGCGGTTGTCGCGCTGCATGAAGTCCGCGAAGCGGGAACTCGTGGCGTTCATTCCGAGCGGTTGGTAGAGCGTGCGTTCGGACAGGGTCGCCCATTCGAGGCCAGACGCCACGGCCGCCGCTTCGCCACCGACCGTCATGCCGAAATTCGCGTAGTTGTAGCGGGTTCTGAATGGAAGCAATGGCGCGTAGCGCAGGCGTTGCAGAATCTGCTGGCGGTCGTAGCCCAGACCCTCGAGATCATCGCCGACCCCCCCATGCAGACCGGAGCGATGGGCGTAGAAGTCTCCGATCGTCGCGCGCTGCGTGACCGAGGCGTCCGCCAGGCTGAAGCCGGCGAGCTTGCTCACGACGGGCGTGTCCCAGGACACCGTACCTCGCCCCACGAGCCCGGCCACCACGGTGGCGCCGATCGGCTTCGACATCGATGCGAGCTGGAACACGGTGTCGGCATCGACCCGTTCCGGCGAGCCGACCCGTCGAACCCCAAAGCCCTTGGCATAGATCGTCCTGCCGTCCTTCACCACGGCGACCGCCATGCCCGGGATGTTCGAGCGGCGCATGATGTCGGCCACCAGTTCATCGAGCTTGGCAACGGCGGCATCGATCTGCTCCGTCGGAATAGGGGCCGCGCCGGTGCCGCCGACCGCCTGCGGCACGACGACCGCGTTGCCACCCCCACCGCCAGAGCAGGCCGCCAGCGCAACACACCCCCCCAGGACCAGGGCCTGTGCGCAGCGGCGCATGGTGCTGGTACTGGAGGTGCCCGAGTTCGGCGCGCGGAGGGGCTCAGTCGCATCAAGGAATTTCATCGCTGGTCTCGCTATGGAAAGTGAATCTGTCGACTCCCGACGCGATCGGTGGCAGCCGGAATTTGCTCGAATCGTCTGGGTGCAAAAGCCCGCGGCGCCGCACCCACCGTGGCCTTGTCGCTGGCCCCGTGACGCGGTGGCGCGATCGCGGAACGATGCGACGGCCACGGTTCATTCAATGATAATACGTATTATAAGGCGTGTGTCAGGCAATGACCACGCGATGGCACGCCTTGCGCAGCAGGGACAGGGCGGGCAATTCGCGGGCCTTGGCGTCGGTGACGACGACGTCGATGTCGGCCGTTCGGATGCAGGTCACGCGGCTGGCCTGTCCGATCTTTGCGTGATCGGCCAGGATGACCACCTGCTGCGCGTGCTCGGCCATGGCACGCGCAACGTCGGCTTCGTGGTGCACGAAGCTCATGGCGCCAAGCCTGGCATGCAGGCCCACCGGCGACAGCAGGGCGACGTCGGCGCGGTAGCGGTGGATCTTCTCGAGCGTGGTGTCGCCGTGCGTCGCCTGCGTCTTCGCGTCGATGCGGCCGCCCAGCAGGATGGTCTGGTTGCCCGTGAGGCGCCCTTCGCTGGCGCCTGCGAGCTTGAGCGCGATGCTCAGCGAATTGGTGATGACGGTCATGCCGCTGAGCGTGCCGATCTCCTCCGCGAGAATCGAGGTGGTGCTGCCCGCGTCCAGGAATATCGTCTGCCCCGGTTGCAGCAGCCCGATCGCAGCCTTGGCGATGGCGCGCTTTTCCCGCTGGCGCGCGACCAGCCGCGCCGCCAGCGGCGGCTCGGGTTCGGCACTGGTGGCAATGGCGCCGCCGTGGACACGGCGGAGTTCGCCCAGCGCCTCGAGTTCGAGCAGGTCGCGGCGCACTGTCTCGCGCGACACCGCCAGGTCTTGCACGATGCGCTCGACGCTGAGCCGCGAGAAAACGGCGAGCAGGTTGCGGATGCGCAGGAATCGTTCTTCTTGAAGCATGGAGCTGCTCGCGTTTGAAAGAAGGGTGCCGGCGGATGCCCCCGCCAACCGGCAAGCGAACGGGGCGCGGGACCGGCGCCATTGTGCCGATCGACGCGCCCCGCAGGAGCGATGCCGAGTCTCAGGACAGGACGCCCATCGCCGGGTCGCTGATGCCGTCCGCGCCGGTTTCCACGCGGCCCGCGAAACGCCGCAGGTAGGTCGTGCCATCGTCCACATTGGCCGACACGCTGAAGTCGTACCAGTGCTTGCTGTAGGCCAGGTCCCATTGCTGCACAAGCAACTGGCCGGGCGCGAGCGCGAAATTCCATGGGCCGTCGGTGCGGTAGGCGGTGGGCGTGACCGTGACGGTGCAGCTGATGTTGCCGATGTTGTGCATTTCCAGGTGCACGTCGCCGTTGGCGGTGTCGTAGCAGACGCGGATTTCGGGCAGGCCGACGCCGCCGGCGAGCGAGGTCGGCAGCTTGCCGCGGAAGCGTCGGAAGTAGCCGTTGGGCCCGAACACCGACAGGTCGTAGCTGCCGTCCGAGGTCGGCGCCCAGCTGTCGTTGAGCAGCTTGCCCGGCTCCACGGTGTAGCGGCGTGGCACGTCGCCCAGCGACAGGTGGTTGTAGACGTGGAAGACCGCGCCCGCCTTGCCGGTGTTGCCGAACACCAGCCAGTACTTGCGCCGGTCGACGTCGGGCCGTCCGCTGGTGTGCAGCTCGTAGGGCAGCGCGCGCGAGTGGCGCACGCCGGTGGCCTGTAGCGGCATGGTGCCGGTGCCGGGCGCCGGCGCGACCGGTGTCGGCAGCAGCAATTGCCTGGCGATGGCGGCATCGGCCGCCGCGCTGTCGATGGTCGGCAGCGCCGGCAGTTCGGCATTGGGCGTCGCGAAGTTGAAGCACGAGGTGAGGTCGCTGCTGACCGAGCGCCGCCACGCGCTGATGTTGGGCTCGATCACGCCGAAGCGCGTTTCGAGAAAGCGGATGACAGAGGTGTGCTCGGCCACCTGCGAGTTGACCCAGCCGCCCTTGCTCCACGGCGACACCACATACATCGGCACGCGCCAGCCCATGCCGTAGGGCGAACCGATGTACGGCGCCTTCAGCTCGTTGCGTTCGCCGAGCGTGGACACGGTGCTCATGCCCGCGTCGGTGCCGTCGGCGTTGCGCGAGGGGATGGCGGGCGGCGGCATGTGGTCGAAGTAGCCGTCGTTCTCGTCGAACATGATGAAGAGCACGGTCTTGCTCCACACCGCCGGGTCGGATGTCAGCGCGTCCAGCACGCGTTCCGTGTACTCGGCGCCCCACAGCGGCGACGACGGGCCGGGGTGCTCCGAATACTTGGCCGGTGCCACGATCCAGCTCACCTGCGGAAGGCGGCCGTTCTTCACGTCGTCGGTCAGGTCGGCCAGCGAACGCGTCGACAGTCCGCGTGCCTTGAGCGAGCGCTGTGCTTCGGTCGGGGCCGCCGCATAGTAGGCATTGCGGAAGTTGTCGAAGCCTTCGAGCGGGTTGTCCGTGAAGTTGTCCGCCATGTCCTGGTAGATCTGCCAGCTGACGCCGGCCGCTTCCAGCCGCTCGGGGTAGGTCGTCCAGCTGTAGCCGGGGGTGTTGGCCAGGTCGTCGTTGGTGTTGTCGATGGCCGGTCCGCCGCCTTGGCCCAGCGGGTCGTTGCTGCCGGTCCAGAGGAACAGCCGGTTCGAGTTGGTGCCGGTGAGCTCGCTGCAGTGATAGGCGTCGCACACCGTGAAGGCGTCGGCCAGCGCGAACTGGTAGGGCATGTCGCTCTGCTGGTAGTAGCCGAGCGCGCGCGCCGACTTCGCCGCCACCCACTGGTTCATGCGCCCGCCGTTCCAGGCTTGCTGTCCGTCGGACCATCCGTGCGGCATGCCGGTGGTGCGTTGCGCACTGGTGCTGGTCGTGTCGTAGTGGAAGGGCAGGCAGGTGCCGCTGCCGGAAGTCGGCGGCTGGTCCCAGACCGGCTTGCCGTTGGCTAGCGGCACCGGAAACCGGTCGCCGAAGCCGCGCACGCCGCGCAGCGTGCCGAAGTAGTGGTCGAAGGAGCGGTTCTCCTGCATGAAGATCACGACATGCTTGACGTCGCTGATGGTGCCGGTGTCCTGTGCGGCCGGAATGGCCAGCGCACGGCGGATGCCGGGCGGCAGCAGGCCGAGTGCGGCAGCGGCGCCGGCAGTGGTGGCTGCACCGCGCAGGAAGCTGCGTCGGGAATTGGAGGTGTGCTTGTCTGTCATGGTGCGGTCTCAGGGGGCGCAACGCACCGTCTCGGGACGACGGGCTGGTGGTTTGTTGTCGGGCGTGGTGCCGGGCGGCGTCACCGCGTCGGCCGACGGCCCGGCGGTGGCCGGGTCGTTCGGGGTGACCACCACGCCGGATGGCGGGGCCGTGCTCGACGAATTGCCGGTCGGGGCGATGGGAGCGTTGATGCCACTCCCGCCACCGCCACCGCCGCAGGCGCTCAGCGCGGTGGCGGCGACCAACGTCGCAATTGCCAAGAGGATGCGTTGGCCCGCGGCCGGGCGCGGGGTGGACGTGGGTTCGCTGTGCATGCGTATCTCCATCAGGGAACCAGCGTGGTCAGCGAAGTGCCGGAGCGGCCGACCGATTCGACTTCCGCAGCGGTCAGCACGCGGTTCCAGGTGCCGAATTCGCCGAAGTCGAAGCGGCCGCCGATGGTGTTGCTCGCATTGCCGTTGCGATAGCCGGGGCCATAGCCGCCGTCGCCGTCTTCGTTGAGCGTGAAGCCGTTGTTCAGGCCGTTCAGTGCCGCGACGTAGGCGCTGGTCAGTGGCACCGATGCGCTCTGCATGCCGTAGACCGGGTCGTACACATAGAACTTTGCCGTCAGTCCCGGCACGTCGACGACCATGGCGGCGTACACCCAGGTGTTGGCGCTGAAGTTCAGGTCCTTGTCGCCGGCCCGGGCGCCGCCGCGGCCGATGTTGAAGCGCAGCGTGCTGCCGTACTGGCCGATCGCCAGGCCCGCGTTGTTGCCGCTGCCCCAGTCCTTGTTCGACACGACAGGCATGCCCGAACGGGTGGCGTCCGAGCGGAACCAGAAGCCGAAGCTGAAGGGGGCGCTGGTGCTGCTGACGTTGGCCGTGGGAATGCGATAGCCGCCATCGCAGGCGCTGCAGACGGTCGGGCCGGCATAGTTGGTCGATTGCAGTGCGGTGTCGGTGCCGCCGAACGGACCGTCCCCCGCGGCGGCGTAGATCGGCGTGGCGCCGCTCACCCATGGCGTGAAGGCCAGCGCGCCGTTGATTCGGTCGGCCAGGGTCGTCTTCAGGGAGAACAGGTGCGTGAGGCCGGTGGCCACGCCGGGCATCAGCAAGATCGGCTTCACGTAGTCGAGGGTGGCACGCAACGAAACGGGCGTCTGGTCGGCGACCACGGTGTAGTTGTAGGTGAAGAAGCCGCTGGCTGCAGGCGCCATCGTGGTGTCCTCGAACTCGAGCGCATTGCCGGGCAGCGTGGCGATTGCGATGCCGTCGCGCATGACCGCGATGGCCGCCGGCGTGGCCGGCAGGGTCCATGTCAGGCGAATGCCGCTTCGCTTCGTGTTCATGGCGGCGGCAAGCTGGCGCACGCCGGCAGCGCCGGTCAAGGGGCTGCCGTCCATGACGTACTTGTCGGCCCCGGGGCGTGCCGAGAGGTGCGTCAGCACCGTGGGTGCGATGTCCGTCGCGGCGGCGTAGGCGTACCAGGGCTCGATGGCCACCGGCAGCGTGGCGGGTGCGGCCGCCGCCAGGTTGGCGGGCTTGTCGATTGCGATGACCGTCGCCAGGTTCGACGCGATCGGAATGCCGTCGGCGACGCCGGTGACGCCCAGGCCGTGCGTGGTGGTCACGACCACCATCCAGTCTTCGCCGGGCTGGGCCGCGCGACGCTTGGCCAGCGAGGCCTTGAGCGTTGCGATCTGGCGGTCGACTTGCGCCAGCGCGTTCTGGTAGTCGGTGCCGTAGCCGGCCACGTCGGCCACCTGAGCCGGGCCCTGGTAGTCGGCCACGATCAGGTCGTAGCCGCCACCCTCGATGGCCGCGGCCGCCTCGGACGACACGCAGCTGTCGCTGCCTTCGCAATCCTTCACCAAGTCCAGGTAGCCGGCGGCCTTGTCGGCGCGCAGCAGCTGCGGCAGGCCGCTCCAGCTGGCAATGGCCGCGGTACGCGCCGTCGCGCGACTTTGCTTCAGCAGCTTGAAGACGGTATCGGCCTTGAAGCTCTGGCCTTCGTAGTTGGAGCGGATCTCATGGCGGTCGGCCCACGCGCCGGTCAGCAGCGTGGCCCACGCCGGGCCGTCGGTCGCCTGCTGCTGCGTGGTCTTTCCCTTGATGCCGCCGGTGTAGGCGGGGAGCACCGTGCCGAGCCCCTGGAGAGAAGGCATGCGGGCCGCGCCGAGGGCTTGCTGCAGGGCCTCGTACTGGACTCCGTCGATGCCGATGACGAGCGCCTTGGGTACAGGCGTTGGCGTCGATGCCGGAGGTTCTGCGGGCGCGGGTGAGGACGATTGTGTGGGCGGGAAGGGGAATGCAGGCGTCGAGCCTCCACCGCCGCCACAGGCGGCCAGCAGAAGCAACGGGCTCAAGCTCAGGGCGGCACGCGCGAGGCGGCCTCTCAGTTTTTTCATCAGGGAACTCCGGCAAGAGGAAGACGCCGGACAGGTCACGGGGACCCGTCCAGCCACGTGTGACTGCGTGGCTGCCGCGTGGCACTTCGCAAAGCTGCATCTGCAGGGATTTGTGCAGTTGCAGGTTATTTGCAATAAATGCCTCAAACGCAACCAATGCCCAGGATGTTGCGTTGTTCAAATGACAGAGCCTTGACAGGGGGCCCTGGCCGGGGCGTCATCGTCGCGCAATGCGCAGCAAGTAGCCTTGGGATGAAGCCGGCACATCCAGCCGTACCCTCACCCCGAAGACATCCAAATGAACGCCTCACCCATCGTCAAGATCATCGCGACCACGGCCATTGCCTGGATGTTGGCAAGCGCTGCGCAGGCACAGGCACCCGCCGGCAGAAGCCGCGCCGAGGTGCAGGCGGAGGCGATCGCTGCCGCTCGCGCTCCCAATCAGAACGTCACTCGCGGATCGCGCGGCGCCGAGCCATTCACGTCGGTTGCCGATCCCGCGGCAGTGCGGCAGCAGGCCATCGACACGGCGCGCGCGCCCAATCAAAACGTGACGCGTGGCTCACGTGGCGCGGATCCCTTCGTCTCGACGGCCGACCCTTCCGTGGTTCGGGCCCAGGCGGAGGTCGCTGCCGCGGCGCCTGATCAGAACGTGACGAGCGGCTCCCGCGTGAACAGCAAGGTGGTGTCCACCATGCCCAATGCGGCGCAGGTACGTGCAGAGGTGCGCAGAGGCACGCTGCAGTAAGGGGCGATGCCGGGCCCCTGCGGGAACGATGACGCGGTTGGCCGTGATGGGCCTCTTTGGCCCGTGGTCGCGGCTGTTCGAGGCGACGATGCGGCCTGCAATTTGACGCTGCAAATGTCGCTTGCCCCACAAGCACCCAGGTGCTTCAATGTCGGCTCTTGCTGTGACGAAGGAGACTTCCATGGCCTACGAAGCGCGATATGTCCTGCGACCCAACCCCGGAGCCGATCTCGGGGCCGTCATTGATGCCGTGAAGGTGGGCGCGGCGCTCTGGAAGAAGCACGGCGCACCCGACCCGCAGCTGTGGAGCGTGGCCGCGGGCGAACTGGGCAACTATGTCATGACCGTGAAGTTCGACAACGCGACGGAGTACGCCAAGGTCACGGATCCGTTGTCAGCGGATCCCGAATTCCGCCGCTGGCAAGCGAACAACCTCCAGTCCGGAGCGTTCACGTGGGTGCGAAGCAACCTGCTGCGCGAGCTCCCTCTGCCGTGAAGGTGTCACGCATCGCCGTGACCGTCGCGGTGTGCGCGGCCCTGCCGGCACAGGCGGAGATGAGCGCCGAAGAACTCGCGAAGCTGGCCCAGAATCCGGTCGGCAACCTGATCAGCGTGCCGTTCCAGAACAACACCAACCTGAATTTCGGACCGGAGAAGGGGACGCAGAACATCCTCAATATCCAGCCGGTGATTCCGATCTCGGTGAACAAGGACTGGAACATCATCACCCGCACGATCCTTCCGGTCATCTCGATGCCGGCGCTCGGCCCGGGCATCGGCAGCACCAGCGGCGTCGGCGACGTGGTGATGACGGCCTTCCTCTCGCCGGCCAACCCCGGCAAGTGGATCTGGGGCGCCGGCCCGGTGGTCCAGATCCCCACCAACAGCAATTCGGAGCTCGGGAACAAGAACTGGGGCCTGGGCCCGTCCGCGGTCGTGCTGCACCTCGACCACGGCAGCCCGTGGGTGTACGGCGCCCTGTTCAACAACATCTGGTCGGTGAGCAGCAGCAGGCAGGGTGGCTCGTACAACAACTTCCTGCTCCAGCCCTTCATCAACTACAACTTCCCGGGGGGCTTCTATCTCACCAGCGCCCCGATCGTCACCGCCGACTGGAATGCCGACAGCAGCCAGCGATGGACCGTGCCCCTCGGCGGCGGCGTCGGCAAGATCTTCCATCTGGGCAAGCTGCCGGTGAACACGCAACTCTCGGCCTACTACAACGTCGTGAAGCCGGACAACGGCGCCAACTGGCAGATCCGCGTGCAGGCGCAGTTCATGTTTCCGAAATGATCAGGTCACAGGACTGCGAAGGGCATCGGCCGGCCTTGCGGCCCCCATGCCCGCTGCCCCTCCCTGGAGGGCCAGCGAGCGCTGGTGGCTACTTGGCGGCCGGCATGCCGGGGGTATTGGGCGGCGCGGGGTATTGGCCCGGCGTCTTGCCCGGATTGCTGGCCTCCCGGGCGTTGGCGCGCGCCTGACCCGCTGCTGCCGCCTTGCCCGAGCCGATGTCGTCGTTCAGGGTGGAGTTCACCTCGTCACCACCGACCTTCTTGACCTTGCCCTGCGCCCGCGCATTGTCCTTGGCCTGGGCCCGCTCCTGCGGCTTGCTGTTGGTGATGACCTGTTCCTGCGACGATGCGCCCGGAGGGTTTTGTGCGTATGCGCCGGCCGTGAACAGGCCGGCGATCAAGGTGGCGAGAATCTTGCTCATTGAGGGCTCCTTGGTGGGGTTGAGATGGCTCCTTGCAGCCATGAAGAACTACTGCCGCCACAGGCCATCTGCGATGGACCGGCCAAGTCATTGTGTGAGCGCCTCCTCGACAAATCCATCCCGGCGGCCACGTACCGCCACGTACGTGAAAACTCGCGATGTCAGGCCCGGGCGCTCAACAGGGCGGCGCCACACACCACGACGACGAGTCCGGCCAGCCGGGGCCACCAGGGCCTCGCGCGGCGCAGCGCAACACCCAGCCCGACGCCCGAGCCATGCAGCAGCAGCGACGCTGCGAGCATGCCCCCCAGTGCCAGCGCGGTGTCGCTCCCGCCTGCCAGTTCCCGGCCATGCGCGTGACCGTGGAAGAGCGCGAACAGGCCCACCAGCAGGCCCGCCATCGACGCAGGCAGGTGAAGCTGTGTCATGACCAACAGGCCGAGCACCAGCAGCGAGACCGCGATCGACGACTCCACCGCGGGGACCTGCACGCCGGCCATCCCGAGCAGCGCTCCGCCCAGCAGCATCAGCGCGAAGGCCGCCGGCGCTGCCAGCAGATCCAGCCAGCGACGGGCCGCGAGCGCGCTCCAGAGTCCGACGGCCACCATGGCCGCAAGATGGTCCGCGCCGGTGAGCGGATGCAGGAAACCCGCTGCCAATCCATGGTGAAGGCCTGCATCGACGCCGGTGTGGGCGAGGGCTGGCAGCGGCAGGACGGCGATGAGCAGGAGGACCGCGTGGGTCGATGGGCGAAGGAGTTTCATGTGCTTGATCCTTGGATTGAACGGGCCGGTCGAGGCTTGCAGCTCAGTGCCAGGCACCCCGCCATTGCGGGTCGATCGCGATCCAGGCGGCCCCGTTGACGACGCGCGTCGATGCCAGCGCCGGCGGGTCGTCGCTGCGATCCCATCCTACGATCCGGAGTTCGAACGAAGGCCTGCCCGTGTCGGCGGCCTGTGGCGTCGACGCAGCTGCGGGCACCACCCCGCCCTGTTGACCGACGGCAGCGACCGCGCGTAGGGATGCGAGTGCGCTCCCGGCGGCAGCGACGCCGCTGCCGAGTACGAAGGTCCTGCGGTCAATCGGCATGGTCGGCCTCCGGCGGAGGCGGCACAGCGGCCAATGGCGAGTGCCTGAAGGCGGGCGTCGACCCCCAGCGCTGGCGGGCCGCGGCCAGGATGCTTGCTGCTTGCGGTGCCTCGCCGGCCTGAATCGCCGCGGCATGGGCCCTCTCGAAGGCCCGCAGCGTCGGGCGGTTCGCGAGGTCGATACCGGTCAGCTCGAACGCCCGCCGCGCGTCGCCGCCGCTGCCGGCATAGAACTCCGCCGCGTGATCCGCGAAAGCGAGCGGATGCCTGGCCAGCAAGCGCTCGAAGCCGCTGCGGGCGGCCTCCGCCAGCGCCTGCGCCTCGGCCGGCCTGCCCAGCGCGAGTTCCACGTCCGCAAGACGCCAGCTGACTTCCGGGTCGCCGCTCGCGAGCGCCGGAAGCAGCAGCGCGCGCGCCCGCGCGCCGCGGCCTTCGGCCGATCGGATCTCGGCAAGGTGCACGCGCGCCTTGACGTACCCGGGCAGGTACTCGATGGCCTTGGCGTACCAGCGGGCGGCGCGCGTGAGCTGAGGCTCCGGCACCCGTTCACCCCACAGGACCCCGAGGAGGAAGCAGACCCAGGCCACGGCGAATGGCGAGACATCGCGGTAGGCGCCCAGGGCGCGGCAGTAGGCGCGCTCCGCTTCGTCGAAATCGCCCAGGTCGCTCAGCAGCGAGCCCAGGGGCACCCAGTCCTCCAGCCGCCCCGACTGCCCGACGAGGCGCAGCCGACGTTCCARCAGGGCCTCCGGCAACACGCCGCAGGCCTGGTCGATGCTCATCGCGAGCCGGTCCGAGGCGAGCGCGGGACAGCCTCGCTCCGTCGCCCGTGCAAGGCATTCCCTCGCGTGCGCAAAGCGATGGGTCGATGCCGCGACCTGAGCCTCGATGAGCGCCGTGCGCGCGGAGTCCGGATCCAGCCGCAGCAGGTGGCCCGCCAGTTGCTCCAGTCGGTCGCAGGCGTCGAGATCGCCCAGGAACTGCGCAATGAGTTGTTCCTGCTCGATGAGGCCCTCGGCGATGCCCGCGCGCAGCGGTGCCTGCCAGAAGCGATTCCAGGATTGCGCGAGCGTGCTTCGCAGGTTGATGGCGGCGATGACGCCGTCGGTGGCCTGCACGGGCGCGGTCGCGAGATCGGCATCGGCGATCATGGGGGGACACCGAAGCGCGGCTTCAGACTCTCGAGGCCGGTCTTCAGGAGCGTCGAGCTGAGGGTCTTCACAACGATGTCGGGCTGTCCGCCCGGCATGTACTGCACGCGCCATTCGACCGAGCTGCCGCTGCCCTTGGGCTTGACGTCCAGAACGCCCGTGTAGTCGGTGGCGGGGATGCCGGCGATCGACGTGTAGCGGTAGCTTCGCTGCGCGTTGTCCATGGCGTCCAGGCGCTCGATGATCTGCTTGCCGTCGATGGTCTCGATGGTGCGCAGCTGGCCGACACCCGTGCCGGTCAACTTAATGCTCGCGATCAACGGATGCCAATGCCCGCCGAAGCCGCCGATGAGTGCCCAGACCCTGTCGGGTGGTGCAGCGAGGTCCACGGAGAAAGCGACGTTCTGCAGTTCCGCATTGGGAGCGGCGAGGTACGGAAAACTCGTCGTCCCCGGCTTGGTCGCGCCGGTCGAGCCGCCTTGCAGGAATTCCCGGTCGTGGTTCACCATCCAGGTGAGCAGGATGTCGATGACATCGGAATTCACCGTGCGGCCGCCGCCGGTCTGGTAGGCACGGCCCGCGAGCGTGCTCTTCTCGATTTCCAGGTGACTGGTGTCGGAGGTGGGCTTCGCCACGTCGATCGTCATGAAGTCGTCGAGAAACATGTTGGCGTTGGCGACCAGCGCCGCAGGCGTCCAGTCGGCCTTGCCGTCGCGCGAGTCCCAGTTCTTCAGGCTGTCGACCATGCGCTTTCGGAACAGGGGCATCAACTCCTCGGAGATCGCGAACGGCGTCTGCTGGTTCCACAGGTCGCGAAGGTCGTCGCTGCCTTCCATGCCGTTGTTGTTCAGCCGCATGTTGGTCTGCTCCGGACGGCCGACCCAGTCGAGGCGCGGCGGCTCGTGGCCGATGAAGCCACCGGGCTTCGGTATCGGAATGGTCTCGGCGACCACTCCGAACAGCGAGCCCTTGGCGGGATCGAGCACGCGGCGCGTGTCGAACTCGATCAGGAAGCTCAGCACGTTGTCGTGCTGAAGCAGGTTGGGAAACTTCTTCATTTCGGCCACGATCCAGGCCAGGTAGAAGGGATCGGAGCGCAGCCCCGCGAACACGCGGTAGGTGCCGTCGGCCGAGGTCGATCCCTTTTCGTCGTCGACCACGAAGCGGATTGTCTGGCCGCCGGGCAGCGTGCAGGTGCCGCGTTGCACCGGCCTCTTGCCTTCCGCGGCGCGCTCCAGCGCATCGAAGCGGAAAGTGAAGCGAAGCTCCGGATCGCCGGGCCTGAATCTGGTCGCGTCGCCCATGCCGGCGATCGTCAG
>NZ_JBFREQ010000056.1:0-22864 GCF_052114385.1 Variovorax sp. M-6
CGGCAGCTGCGGCCGCGGCCGCCGCCACCGGCGGTTCGAAGTCCGACGTTGCGATGCCCGCGGCGGCCAAGCTGCTGGCCGACAACAAGCTGTCGACCGGCGACGTCGCCGGCACCGGCCGCGACGGCCGCGTCACCAAGGGCGACGTGCTCGGCGCCGTCGCTGCCGGCACCACCGCCAAGGTGGCGCCGCCCGTGCCCGTTCCCACTGGCGCCCCGAAGGCCGCGCTGCCGCAGGTTGCCTCGCCGACCCGTGCGCCGGATCTCGGCGACCGCCCCGAAGAACGTGTGCCGATGAGCCGCCTGCGCGCGCGCATCGCCGAGCGCCTGCTGCAATCGCAGTCGAGCAACGCCATCCTGACGACCTTCAACGAGGTCAACATGGCCCCGGTCATGGAGATGCGCAAGAAGTTCCAGGACGCGTTCACCAAGGAGCACGGCGTCAAGATCGGCTTCATGAGCTTCTTCGTGAAGGCCGCGGTGCATGCGCTCAAGAAGTACCCGGTGATCAACGCCTCGGTCGACGGCAACGACATCGTCTACCACGGCTACTTCGACATCGGCATCGCGGTCGGTTCGCCGCGTGGCCTGGTGGTGCCGATCCTGCGCAACGCCGACCAGATGAGCTTTGCCGACATCGAGAAGAAGATCGCCGAGTTCGGCCAGAAGGCCAAGGACGGCAAGCTCGGCATCGAGGAAATGACCGGCGGCACCTTCTCGATCTCCAACGGCGGTACCTTCGGCTCGATGCTGTCGACCCCGATCATCAACCCGCCGCAGTCGGCCATCCTCGGCGTGCATGCGACCAAGGACCGCGCGGTGGTCGAGAACGGCCAGATCGTCGTGCGTCCGATGAACTACCTCGCAATGAGCTACGACCACCGCATCATCGACGGCCGCGAAGCCGTGCTGGGCCTGGTCGCCATGAAGGAAGCGCTGGAAGATCCGTCGCGCCTCTTGTTCGACATCTGAGGAGCAACGGATGTCTGACAAGCAATTCGACGTCGTCGTCATCGGCGGCGGTCCCGGCGGCTACATCGCGGCGATCCGCGCGGCGCAACTGGGCTTCAACGTGGCCTGCATCGATGAGTGGAAGAACGCCAAGGGCGGCCCGGCCCTCGGCGGCACCTGCACCAACATCGGCTGCATTCCCTCGAAGGCCCTGCTGCAGTCCTCGGAGCACTACGAGCACGCCGGCCACAGCTTCGCCGACCACGGCATCAAGGTCGAAGGCCTGGGCCTCGACGTCGCGAAGATGCTGGCGCGCAAGGACGCGATCGTGAAGCAGAACAACGACGGCATCGTCTACCTGTTCAAGAAGAACAAGGTCGCCTTCTTCCATGGCCGCGGCTCGTTCGTGAAGGCGAGCGATGCCGGCTACGAGATCAAGGTCGCGGGCGCCGCCGAAGAGAGCATCACCGGCAAGCAGATCATCGTCGCGACGGGTTCCAACGCACGCCCCCTGCCAGGTGCGCCCTTCGATGAGGAGAACATCCTCTCGAACGACGGTGCGCTGCGCATCCAGGGCGTGCCGAAGAAGCTGGCGCTGATCGGCTCCGGCGTGATCGRCCTCGAGATGGGCTCGGTCTGGCGCCGGCTCGGTGCCGAAGTCACGGTGCTCGAAGCGTTGCCCACCTTCCTCGGCGCGGTCGACGAGCAGATCGCCAAGGAAGCGCACAAGGCCTTCACCAAGCAGGGTCTGAAGATCGAGCTCGGCGTCAGCGTCGGCGAGGTGAAGTCGGGCAAGAAGGGCGTCAGCATCGCCTACACCGACGCCAAGGGCGGCGCGCAGACCCTCGAGGTCGACAAGCTGATCGTCTCGATCGGTCGCGTGGCCAACACCATCGGCCTGAACGCCGAGGCGGTGGGCCTCCAGCTCGACGAACGGGGTGCGATCGTGGTCGACGAGGAGTGCAGGACCAGCCTGCCGAACGTCTGGGCGATCGGCGACGTGGTGCGTGGCCCGATGCTCGCGCACAAGGCCGAAGAAGAGGGCGTGGCGGTGGCCGAGCGCATCGCGGGCCAGCATGGACACGTCAACTTCAACACGATTCCGTGGGTGATCTACACCTCGCCGGAAATCGCCTGGGTCGGCCAGACCGAGCAGCAGCTCAAGGCCAGCGGCCGTGCGTACAAGGCGGGAACCTTTCCGTTCCTGGCCAACGGGCGCGCACGCGCGCTCGGCGACACGACCGGCATGGTCAAGTTCCTGGCCGATGCGGCCACCGACGAGATCCTCGGCGTCCACATGGTCGGGCCGATGGTCAGCGAACTGATCTCCGAAGCCGTGGTGGCGATGGAGTTCAAGGCCAGCGCCGAAGACATCGCCCGCATCTGCCATGCGCACCCGTCGCTGTCCGAGGCGACGAAGGAAGCGGCGCTCGCCGTCGACAAGCGCACGCTGAACTTCTGAGTTCGTGACTACTGTCAGGCAGGCGTACGACGCGGAGCTGGTTGCGCGGGGTTATCAAAGCGACCCCGCGCAGCTGCGCGCCGTGGAGGCCCTCGACCGCTGCGCCGGCGAGTGGGCCGCCTACAAGGCGCAGCGTTCCAACGCTTTCAAGAAGCTGATCAACCGGCCGGAGATTCCGCGCGGGGTCTACATGTACGGAGGCGTCGGCCGCGGCAAGAGCTTCCTGATGGACTGCTTCTACAACGCGGTTCCGCTCAGGCGCAAGACGCGGCTGCACTTCCACGAGTTCATGCGCGAGGTGCATCGCGAGCTGGCCGATCTGCAGGGCACGGTGAATCCGCTCGACGAACTCGGCCTCAGGATCTCCAAGCGCTACAAGCTGATCTGCTTCGACGAGTTCCATGTCGCGGACATCACCGATGCGATGATCCTGCACCGCTTGCTGGCGGCGCTGTTCGAAAACGGCGTGGGCTTTGTCACCACCTCCAATTTCAAGCCCGACGATCTCTATCCCGGAGGGCTGCACCGCGACCGCATCCTGCCGGCGATCGCCTTGCTGAACCAGCGGCTCGAGGTCCTCAGCGTCGACAACGGCACCGACTACCGGCGTCGCACGCTGGAGCAGGTGAGGCTCTACCTCACGCCCAACGGAGCGGCGGCCGACAAGGAGATGCGCAAGGCCTTCGAGCGCCTGGCCGAGAGCGCTGACGAGAATCCGGTGCTGCACATCGAGTCGCGCGAGATCCATGCCCGGCGCAAGGCCGGCGGGGTGGTCTGGTTCGACTTCAAGACGCTGTGCGGCGGCCCGCGCTCGCAGAACGACTACCTCGAGATCGCGACCCAGTTCCACACCGTGCTGCTGTCCGACGTGCCTTACATGCCGGTTCGGATGGCGTCTGAAGCACGCCGTTTCACCTGGCTGGTCGATGTCTTCTACGATCGGCGTGTGAAACTGATCATGTCGGCCGAAGTGCCGCCCGAGGCGTTGTACACCGAGGGCCCGCTGGCCCATGAATTCCCCCGCACGGTGTCCAGGCTCAACGAGATGCAGTCGACCGAGTTCCTGGCGCTCGAGCGCCGCACCGTCGACACACGACTGACATGAAGAACACTGTCCTCGCATTGCTGATCGGCCTGGCGGCGCTGCCGGGCTGGGCGCAGTTGGGCGCGACCACCGGCAACCTCGATTTCGATGCCGAGCGCGGCCGCCTGGCGCAGGAGCGCAAGGTGATCGACGAACGCTTCAAGACCGAGCAGGCCGCCTGCTACAAGAAGTTCGCCGTCGAGGACTGCCTGAAGGACAGCCGCCAGCGCCGCCGTCTCGCGACCGACGACATCAAGCGCCAGGAAGCCGCGATCAACGACTTCGAGCGCAGGCGCCGGGGTGCCGCCGCGCTCGACAAGCTCGAGGAGAAGGAAGTCAATCCGCGCGCGAAGGACTCGCAAGCGCAGCGCGAGCAGTCGCTGAAGTCGCAGCAGGACCGCGAGCAGCGCGCGGCCGAGCATGCCGCCAGCCGCGCCCAGGCGGCCTCCGAGACAGCAGAGAAACAACGCCAGTTCGAGGCCAAGCAGCGTGCCCATGCGGACGAGCAGGCGAAGGCGGCCCGTCGGCGCGCCGAGGCGCCGGCCGCAAGCCAGGCCTACGAGCGAAAGCTGCAGAACGCCGAGCATCAGCGCGCGGAAAGCGAACGTCGCAATGCCGAGAGGACCAAGCCGCGCTCGGCGCCGTTGCCGGAGCCCGGGGCGGCTACTCCTCCTTAGGGAGGTCTTCCAGCTTCAGCACGGCGATCGAGATGTTGTCGCCGCCGCCGTGCGCGCGCCGGCGGGCCTCGGCGACCAGCAGTTCGACGGCCTCGCGCGGCGCCTTCGCCGCCAGCAGTTCACCCATTTCGGTCGGACTGAAGTAGTGCCACAGCCCGTCGCTGCAGGCCATCAGGACGTCGCCGGTCTTCACTCGAGGGATCAGGTGGACATCGACCGGCGGCGGCGTGGACTTCATGCCGAGGCAGCCCAGCAGGATATTGCTCTGCGGGTGGACGCTGGCTTCTTCCTCGTCGATCTCGCCCCGGTCCACCAGCACCTGTACGTAGGAGTGGTCCTTGGTTCGCTTGACGAGGCGGCCTTCATGAAAGTGGTAGATGCGCGAATCGCCGGCGTGGATCCAGGCGCAGTCGCCCTGCGGGTTCAACAGGAAGGCAGCCAGGGTGCTGTGCGGCTCCTGCTCGCTGGACACGGCCGTGAGCTTGATCACGGTATGGGCGTCGTCGAGCATCTGGCGCAGCACGCTCACCGGTTCGTCGCGCTCGGGCTTGTAGCGCGCGAAGAGCTGGCGCGCGGTCAACAGCACCTGGTCGGACGCCTTGCGCCCGCCGCTGCGGCCGCCCATGCCGTCGGCGACCACCCCGAGCACGCAACCCTGCACGCGTGGGTGGGTCAGGAACAGGACCTGGTCCTGTTGGTAGGGGCGATCTCCCTTGTGGAGACCGGTGGCGGCGGCGAGTCGAAAGCCTCGGGTCATGTGGCGCAGGTTGCGCCGATGGCGCGGGTCCTTGATGAATGTCGTGCGAACGGGACGAGGACGTATTATCGAGCGAACGCGAGCCGCGGCCGGGCCGCGCCTGCATCGCTTTTCGTACCGATTCCCTTGGACTCCAATCTTCACTCATTTTCCCGCCAGCTGATCGAGCTGCGGATCGAACATGCCGACCTCGACGCCACCATCGACCGGTTGGGCGACGTCGTCCCGCAGGACGAGCTGCTGCTGCGGCGCCTGAAGAAAAGGCGTCTGGCCCTGCGTGACCAGATCGCGCGCCTGGTCGACCTGCTCGACCCCCAAGAGCCCGCCTGATGCCGCTCGAACAAGAGGTGCGCGAGGTCTTCGCGCAGGGCGGGGTGCTCTCGCATGCGGCCGATGAATTCCGGGAGCGCGAAGGGCAGACCCAGATGGCGCTTGCCGTGGCGCGCACCATCGAGCGCGGCGGCGTGCTGGTGGTCGAGGCCGGCACCGGCGTCGGCAAGACCTTTTCGTACCTGGTGCCGGCGCTGCTGAGCGGCGAGCGCGTGCTGCTGTCGACCGCCACCAAGACGCTGCAGGACCAGCTGTTCGGCCGCGATCTGCCGCGGCTGGTCGCGGCGCTGGGCCTGCCGGTGCGCACCGCGCTGCTCAAGGGCCGTGCCAGCTACCTGTGCCTGCACCGGCTCGATCTGGCGCGCCACGACGCTTCGCTGCCCGAGCGCGGCACGCTGCGCACGCTGGCCAAGATCGAGCAATGGTCCAAGGCCACCCGCACCGGCGACCTGGCCGAGCTTCCGGGCCTGGACGAGCGTTCGCCGCTGATCCCTCTGGTGACTTCGACGCGGGAAAACTGCCTCGGCGCGCAGTGCCCGCAGTTCAAGCCCTGCCATGTCAACCTGGCGCGGCGCGAGGCCATGGCGGCCGACGTGGTGGTCATCAACCACCATCTGTTCTTTGCCGATCTCGCGGTGCGCGAGTCCGGCATGGCGGAGCTGCTGCCGACGGTGCGCGTGGTGGTGTTCGACGAGGCGCACCAGCTCAACGAGACCGGCGTGCAGTTCCTCGGCCTCCAGCTCGGCACCGGCCAGGCGCTGGATTTCGCCCGCGACCTGCTGGCGGCCGGGCTGCAGCTGGCCCGCGGGCTGGTCGACTGGCAGCAACTGGTGGCCGCGGTGGAGCGGGGCGCCCGCGAACTGCGTCTCGCGGTCGGCAAGCAATGGCCGGGCGCCAAGCTGCGCTGGGCGGGCGATTCGCCCGAGGGTGTCCCGGCGCAGCCCTGGCAGGAAGCGCTCGAGGCCTTGCAAGAGGCCTTCGTGCAGGCCGCGCGCGGGATCGACACGGTCAGTGAGCTGTCGCCCGACTTCGTCCGGCTGCACGATCGCGCGCAGCAGCTGTCTCAGCGCGCGCAGCGTTTCGCCGAGCCCTGTGCGTCGGGTTCGGTGCGCTGGGTCGACGTCGGAACGCAGCTGCGGCTGGTCGAGTCGCCGCTCGATATCGCCGAGGCGGTGCGCACGCGGGTGCTCAAGTCCGAGACGGCCGAGCCGCAGGAAGAGGGACGCGCCTGGGTGTTCACCTCGGCCACGCTGGGCGACGACCCGAGGCTGCGCTGGTTCACCGAGCCCTGCGGCCTCGACGACGCCGAGGTGCTGCGGGTGCAAAGCCCGTTCGACTACGCGCAGCAGGCCGCCCTGTACGTGCCCCGCGCATTCCCCAAGCCCAATGATCCCGCGCACAGCCAGCAGGTGGCGCTGCTGGCTGCGCGCGGTGCCGCCACGCTCGGCGGACGCACGCTGGTGCTGACGACCACGCTGCGCGCGCTGCGTACCATCGGCGACGCGATGAAGGCGCAGTTCGAGCGCCTCGAGGCCGGACAGCGGCCCGAGGTGCTGGTCCAGGGCGAACTGCCCAAGCGCGTGCTGATGGACCGGTTCCGCGAAGGTGCCAGCGATGGCCGGGCGGGTTGCGTGCTGGTGGCCTCGGCCTCGTTCTGGGAGGGCTTCGATGCGCCGGGCGATGCCCTGCAACTGGTCGTGATCGACAAGCTGCCATTTCCGCCGCCCAACGATCCGCTGGTCGAGGCACGCTCGCAGCGGCTGGAATCCCAGGGGCGAAGCGCGTTCGGCGACTACTCGCTGCCCGAGGCTGCGGTATCGCTCAAGCAGGGCGCCGGCCGGCTGATCCGGCGCGAATCCGACCGCGGCGTGCTGGTGATCTGCGACACGCGGCTGGTCGCGATGGGCTACGGCAAGCGCCTGCTGGCGGCACTGCCGCCGATGCGCAGGATCGAGGGCGAGGCCGGGCTGGATGCCGAAATCGCGGCGTTGAGAGGCGACTGAGACCGCGGAGCGGTCAGGCGGCTACCAGAGCTTCCACCAAGGGTCGTCCTTGGACCGGAAGCCGCGCGTCAGGTACTCGCTCTTCGGGTAGTTGGTGGTCAGCACGCGCTGGGTGTCGTCGCGCAGATCGGTCATGCCGAGCTTGTCGTAGGACATGTACATGATGTACAGCGCCTCTTCGAGCGCGGGTACTTCGCGGTAGTCGGCCAGTGCCAGCTGCGCGCGATTGATGGCCGCCAGGTAGGCGCCGCGCGTGTAGTAGTAGCGCGCCACGTGCACTTCGTACTGCGCCAGCGAGTTGACGATGTAGTTCATGCGCAGCCGCGCATCCGGCGCGTAGCGCGACTCGGGGAAGCGCGTGACCAGTTCCTTGAACGACTCGAACGATTCCTTGGCGGCTTTCTGGTCGCGCTCGGAGAGGTCCTGGCGCGTCATCCACGCAAACATGCCGAGGTCGTCGTTGAAATTGATCACGCCCTTCAGGTAGAGCGCGTAGTCGATCGCCGGGCTTGCCGGGTGCAGTTTCATGAAGCGGTCGAGCGTGGCGATGGCCGGCACCTTGTCGCCCGCCTTCCACTGCGCATAGGCCTTGTCGAGCTGGGCCTGCTGCGCCAGCGGCGTGCCGGCGGCGCGGCCTTCGAGCTTCTCGAGCAGCGGCACCGCCTTGTCGTAGGCACCCGAGTTCGATACGTCCTTGGCTTCGGAGTAGATCCGGTTGGGGCTCCAGTTCGCGGTCTTGTCGGCTTCGGTCGTCGAGCAGCCGGCAACCAGCCAGGCGGCTGTGCACAGGGCCAGCCATCCGGGGACCACCGATAATTTGGCGCGAAACATCAAAGAAGGCTTTCGTGAAACAGTTGCCCTCGATTATATCGACCACCCCCCCTGGGGACTCCCCCGAGGCGGCGGAGCACGATGAGGGCGCGGAGCTCTCCGCCGCCAGCGAGGTACGCGCCTTCCTGATCGGGCCGCACGAGCATGGTCAGCGGCTGGACCGCGCGCTCGCGAACCTGGTGCCGGAGTTCTCCCGCAGCTACCTGCAGCAGCTGATCGACGCCGGCATGGTGGAGATCCAGGGCCGCGTGCTGACCAAGTCCTCGGCCACCGTGCATGCCGGCGAGGCCGGGCGGATCGAACTTCGGCCGACGCCGCAAAGCCAGGCCTTCAAGCCCGAGCCGATGGCCCTCAGCGTGCTGTACGAGGACGACCACCTGCGGATCATCGACAAGCCGGTCGGCCTGGTGGTCCATCCGGCCCCCGGCCACTGGAGCGGCACGCTGCTCAACGGCCTGTTGGCGCTCGACCCCCGGGCAGCGCTGCTGCCGCGGGCCGGCATCGTGCACCGGCTCGACCGGGACACCAGCGGGCTGATGGTCGTCGCGCGCAGCCGCCAGACCATGGATGCGCTGGTCGCGCTGATCGCCGCGCGCGAGGTCAAGCGGCAATATCTGGCACTTGCGCACCGCGGCTGGCAGGGCGCCGGGGCGCGCCATGTGGAGGCCCCGATCGGGCGCGATCCGCGCAACCGGCTGCGCATGGCGGTGGTCGACCTCGAGCGCCATTCGGGCAAGCCGGCCCGCACGCTGGTCGAGGTGCTCGACAGCAACGACCGGGGATGTGCGGTGCGTTGCACGCTCGAGACCGGGCGGACCCACCAGATCCGGGTCCACATGGCGTCGATCGGCCACCCGCTGGTCGGCGATGCGCTCTACGGCGGTGCGCCCGGGGCCGGCCTGGCGCGGCAGGCGCTGCATGCCTTCAGGCTGGGATTCGAGCATCCAGTCACGCACCAGCCGGTGGAGTTCCGCTCGCCGCCGCCGCCGGACCTGCTTCAGGGTTTTTCCGAATGGGGCCTGGATTACAATCGCGCCTGACGGTCCCGAGGGCCGCGCCGGCCGCCTGATGCCGGTTTTGCGTTGCTTTTCGCCGCGTGCCGGCAACGCCCCCTTCCATCCTTCTGAACAAGCGTCCTCGAGGCGCCTTTTCCCGGATAACGCGAACCATGAATACGGCGGATGCCAAGCGCATTCTCGAAACCGCCTTGATCTGTTCGACCCAGCCGTTGCCGGTGCGCGAACTGCGCGTGCTGTTCGACGACGAACTGGGTGCCGACACGATCAAGTCGCTGTTGCTCGAGTTGCAGGAAGACTGGTCGCAGCGCGGCCTGGAGCTCGTGAGCGTCGGCAGCGGCTGGCGCTTCCAGAGTCGCCCCGAACTGCGCGACCACCTCGACCGGCTGCACCCCGAGAAGCCGCCGCGCTACACGCGTGCGGCCCTCGAGACGCTGGCGATCATTGCCTACCGGCAGCCGGTGACGCGGGGCGACATGGAAGACATCCGTGGCGTCACGATCAATTCGCTGATCCTGAAGCAGCTCGAGGACCGCAACTGGGTCGAGGTGATCGGCCATCGCGAGACGGTCGGCCGACCCGCGCTCTATGCGACGACGCGCCAGTTCCTCGACGACCTGGGCCTGGCGTCGCTGGACGAATTGCCGCTGATCGAGACGCCGGCGCAGCAGGGCGCGCTGATCGCCGCACTCGACCAGGCCGCAGGCGAGGAACAGTCCGCGCTGCCGATCGACGACCTGCCGCTCGAGGCGCAGGTCCCGGCGACTGAGGCCGCCGGGCCTGAGGCGCCGGCGGAGCCTGGCGTCGTGGCCGAAACCGAAACCGAAGCCCTCGGAGCCCCCGAGCCTTCCGGGTCCCCATTCTCCCCACCCGTCGAGGCCGAAGCCGCGCCCGACGAGGCCGACACCCTTGCTGTCCCTTCCGGAACCCGACCATGAGCCCCATTGATCCCGATGACGCAGCCACGCTGCCGGCCGAACCCGTTTCCGAAGTGCCCGTGGAAGCCGTGGAGGGTGCCGCGGCACCGCGCAAGCGACGCCCGCGCAAGCCCAAGCCGGTAGAGCAGGAAGTCGCAGCCGTTGCGGCCGAACCGTCGACCGGCGAGCCGGTCGACGAGTCCGTGTCGATCGCCGAACCCGTGGCGATCGCCGCGGAAGCCCTGGCGCCGCCCTCGGCGCAGCCCGCCGAAGGGCTTGTCTCCGAGGCCGATTCGCAGGCCGACGACGAAGAAGAGGAAGAACCGGACGAGGAGGAGGATGACCTCGACCGCGCCCGCCGTGCCGCCGAGCGCGAACAGCGCAATGCGCCGCCGCCCGAGCCGATCCGCTTTGCCGACGTCATTTCCGGCCAGTTCGACGCCGACGAGGAAAGCCCCGAAGTGCCGCCGCTCAAGCGCGTGCTGTTGCCCGAGGCCGATTCGCCCAAGCTGCACAAGGTGCTGGCGCAGGCCGGCCTGGGCTCGCGGCTCGAGATGGAGCAACTCATCCTGCAGGGCCGGATCTCGGTCAACAACGAGCCGGCCCACATCGGCCAGCGCATCCAATACGGCGACCAGGTCAAGATCAACGGCAAGCCGATCCGCTACCGCATCGCTCCGCCGCCACCGCGCGTGATTGCCTACCACAAGCCGGTGGGCGAGGTCGTGACGCACGACGATCCGCAGAACCGTCCGACCGTGTTCCGCAAGCTGCCTCGGCTGCAGCAGGGCAAGTGGCAGTCGGTCGGCCGGCTCGACCTGAACACCGAAGGCCTGCTGCTCTTCACGAGCTCCGGCGAACTGGCCAACCAGCTCATGCATCCGCGCTTCGGCCTCGAGCGCGAATACGCCGTGCGCGTGCTCGGTGCCCTCAGCGCCGAGGAGAAGAAGCGCCTGCTCGAAGGCGTGCGCCTGGACGACGGCATGGCCCAGTTCGGCACCATCGAGGAGGGCGGCGGCGAGGGGTCCAACTGCTGGTACCGCGTCACCATCTCCGAAGGGCGCAACCGTGAAGTGCGCCGCCTGTTCGAGTCGGTCGGCCATGCGGTC
Source organism: Variovorax sp. M-6 (assembly GCF_052114385.1). Lineage (NCBI taxonomy): Bacteria > Pseudomonadati > Pseudomonadota > Betaproteobacteria > Burkholderiales > Comamonadaceae > Variovorax > Variovorax sp. M-6. The sequence goes on from NZ_JBFREQ010000056.1 coordinate 11,137, forward strand.
AGCCGGCTGATCCGCATCCGCTACGGCGCGATGGTGCTGCCGCGCGGCCTCAAGCGCGGCGCCTGGATGGAACTCGACGAGCGCGACATCCAGGCCCTGTTCCAGGCCGCTGGCAACGGCGGCGACCGGCCGCCGCGGCACGGCACGGGGCCCAAGGGTCAGGGTCAGGGCCAGGGCCAGGACGGCGGCGGGCGCAACAACCGCAACCGCAAGCGCCGCGGCGGCCGCAACGGGGGGGGCGGCGGCGCCCAGGGCGACGAGCGCGAGTCGATCCCGAATCCGCTGGCGCACGGTCCGGGCGCGCGCCCCGACCGCGGCGGCGGCAAGGGCCCGCCCCAGGGGCGTCGCAACAACCGCGGCGACCGGCAAGGGCAGGGGCCCGGCCCCGGCCAGCAGGGACGCAACCGGCAGGGCGGCGAGGACCGCGTGCCCGGCGGCGCCAACCAGCCCGATCCGATGAAGACCTCGCTGGGCTACATCGGCGCCGACAGCTTCTCGCGCCAGCGCAAGGAACAGCGCCAGGGCCCRCGTCGCGGTGGGCCCGGTGGCGGCGGCTTCGGCGGCCAGGGCGGGCCGGGCGGCCCGGGCGGCCGCCGCCGCGGCCGCTGAAACTCGGCGCAGCGGGCGGACTTTCGCTGCGCGACGGCGAGCGGGGCTGCCGCGCCGGTTAAAATCAGAGGCTTTGTCAAGGCTCGCAACCCGCGTGTTGCGAGCCAGACGGAACTCATCCAGATTCAAGCTCTCAGGAAAGCAATTCAATGGCCATCGAACGCACTCTCTCCATCATCAAGCCCGACGCCGTCGCCAAGAACGTCGTCGGCAAGATCGTCTCCCGCTTCGAGGCCGCCGGCCTCAAGATCGTGGCGGCCAAGCTGATCCATCTGTCGCGCAACGAAGCCGAGCAGTTCTACGCCGTCCACAAGGAGCGCCCCTTCTTCAAGGACCTGGTCGAGTTCATGATCTCCGGCCCGGTGTTCGTGCAGGCGCTCGAGGGCGAGAACGCCATCGCCAAGAACCGCGACCTGATGGGCGCCACCGACCCCAAGAAGGCCGCCCCCGGCACCATTCGCGCCGACTTCGCCGACAGCATCGATGCCAACGCGGTGCACGGTTCCGACGCGCCCGAAACGGCCCAGGTCGAGATCGCCTTCTTCTTCGCCGGCCTCAACGTCTACGCCCGCTGAGGGCGAGCCCGCCTGACGCAATGACCACGGCCAACCTGCTCGACTTCGATCTGGAGGGATTGGCCGCGTTCTGCGAACGGCTGGGCGAGAAGCGTTTCCGCGCGACGCAGCTGTTTCGCTGGATCCACCAGCGGGGCGCGGCAGATTTCGCGCACATGACCGACCTGGCGAAATCGCTGCGCGAGAAGCTCGCGACCACGGCCCGGGTCGAGCCACTGCCGGTGCTCACGCAGCACGAGTCGGCCGACGGCACCATCAAGTGGCTGTTCGACGTCGGCGACGGCAACGCGGTCGAGGCCGTGTTCATTCCCGAAGACGACCGTGGCACGCTGTGCGTGTCCTCGCAGGCCGGCTGCGCGGTCGGCTGCCGCTTCTGTTCGACCGGACACCAGGGCTTCAGCCGCAACCTGACGACCGGCGAGATCACCGCCCAGTTGTGGTTCGCCGAGCATTTCCTGCGCAAGCACCTGGGTCGCAGCGAACGCGTGATCTCCAACGTCGTGATGATGGGCATGGGCGAGCCGCTGCAGAACTATGCGGCCCTGGTGCCGGCACTGCGCACCATGCTCGACGACAACGCCTACGGCCTGTCGCGCCGTCGCGTGACGGTTTCCACCTCGGGCGTGGTGCCGATGATCGACCGGCTTGGCGGCGATTGCCCGGTCGCGCTCGCGGTGTCGCTGCACGCGCCCAACGATGCGCTGCGCGACGACCTCGTGCCGCTCAATCGCAAGTACCCGATCGCCGAACTGCTCGAGGCCTGCAAGCGCTACCTGGCGCATGCGCCGCGCGATTTCATCACCTTCGAATACTGCATGCTGGACGGCGTGAACGACCAGCCCGAGCACGCGCGACAACTGCTCGAACTCGTGCGTTCCTCCGGTGTCTCCTGCAAGTTCAACCTGATCCCGTTCAATCCTTTTCCGGCGTCGGGCCTGCTGCGTTCGCCGCAACCCCGCGTCCTGGCCTTCGCCAAGGTGCTGAGCGAAGCCGGCATCGTCACCACCGTGCGCAAGACGCGCGGCGATGACATCGACGCCGCCTGCGGCCAGTTGGCCGGCGACGTCAAAGACCGCACGCATGCGGCCGAGCGCATGGCGCAGCGGCGCGTCGTGATGCTTCATCCGGCCCGCGACGGGGCCGCCACATCCAATGCCCAGGAGCAATGATCCGATGAGCAAGGCCTTTCCGAATGCACGCGCGCTGATGCTGCAGGTGTCCTGCGGCGTCGCTGCAGCCTTCCTGTTGGCAGGCTGCATCAACACCAAGAATGGCGTGCTGCAGAACTCGGCCAGCAAGGACACGCCGATCGTGACGGACTCCGACGAGACCAATGGCCGCAAGCGTGCCAAGCTGCGCATCGAACTGGCGATCGGCTACTTCCAGCAGGGCCAGACCACGGTGGCGCTCGACGAGATCAAGCAGGCCCTGGCGGCCGATCCGACCTTTGCCGACGCCTACAACCTGCGCGGCCTGGTCTACATGCGGCTCGACGATCCGGCACAGGCCGAAGACAGCTTCCGCCGTGCTATCGCGCTCGACCCGCGCGAGCCCAACGTGCTGCACAACTACGGCTGGCTGCTGTGCCAGCAGAACCGCTACGCCGATGCCCAGCAGCAGTTCACCGCCGCGCTCGCCGCGCCCAACTACACGGACCGCGCCAAGACGCTGATGACGCAGGGCGTGTGCCAGCTGAAGGCAGGGCAGCGTGCCGAAGCCGAGCGCAGCCTGATGCAGGCCTACGAGATCGATGCCGGCAATCCGGTGATCGGCTACAACCTTGCCCTGATACTGGTGCAGCGCCAGGATTGGTCGCGGGCCCAGTTCTACATCCGGCGCGTCAACAACAGCCCGGCAGCCAGTGCCGAGACGCTGTGGCTCGGCATCAAGACCGAACGCCAGCTCAACAACCGCGAAGCGGTCGCGCAGTTGGCGGGTCAATTGCAACGGCGCTTCCCCCAGTCGCGGGAGGCGATTGCGTACGAACGCGGGAATTTCAATGATTGAGCGGGCCAGTGAATTCGGGGCCTCGGCTGCGGTGCCTCTGGTGGGAGGCGACAGCACCCACAAGACGGCAGGCGACATGCTGCGGGAGGCGCGGGAGGCGCATGGGCTGCACCTCGAGATGGTCGCGGCCGCGCTCAAGGTGACGCCGCAGAAGCTCGCCGCGCTGGAGGCGGACGACATCGCATCGCTGCCCGATCCGGTGTTCGCACGGGCACTGGCCGCCAGTGTCTGCCGGGCGCTGCGAATCGATCCCGCGCCGGTGCTGGCCAAGCTGCCGGGTATCCAGCGGCCGGGCCTGGCCGAGGCCGACCGCACCATCAGCAGGAGCCTGCGCTCGTCGGCGCCGCGTTCGGGCTCCGGGTCGGGCTGGCGCCCATCCCGGGCCCTGGTGGCCGTGGTGGCGTTGCTGCTGGTCGGTGCCGCGGTGTTGTTCTGGTTGCCGCAATCGGTGTTCGACCAGATCGGCTCCTCGGTCGCGCACCTGACTTCCCGGGACGATACGGCGTCCGAGTCGGCCAATGTGCCCGCTGCGGCGACGGCGCCGGCCGGCACGGCCATCGAAGCGGTGGCGCCGGGCGCTGCCCCGCTGCCGCCGCCCGCCGAGGCTGTCGCGCCCGAGCCGGCCGCGGCCATCGCCGCGCCGGCCGTCGCCGACGGCAACGACCTGATCGTGTTCGTCGCCCGCGAGGATTCGTGGATCACCGTCACCGAGCCCGGCGGCAAGCAACTGCTGCGGCGCACGGTCAAGGCCGGCGAAACGGTGGGGCTGTCCGGCAGCCTGCCGCTGTCGGTGGTGATCGGCCGCGCTTCGGTGGTCGATGTTCGGGTCCACGGCAAGGCCTTCGACCTGGCGCCGATCACGCGCTCCGGCGGCGTGGCACGCTTCGAGGTCAAATCCTGAGGCGCGTCATGACAGACATTTCGAATCCCCTCGGCTGCCTGCCGATCGAACCCGCCGCGCCGCTGGGCCGGCGCTCCCGACAGGCCCGCGTGGTCTGGGGGCCGCGCACGGTCACCGTGGGCGGCGACGCGCCGGTGCGCGTGCAGTCGATGACCAACACCGACACGGTCGATGCGGTCGGCACCGCGATCCAGGTCAAGGAGCTCGCGATCGCCGGCTCCGAGATGGTCCGCATCACGGTCAACACGCCCGAGGCCGCGGCCCAGGTGCCCTACATCCGCGAGCAGCTCGACCGCATGGGCATCGACGTGCCGCTGATCGGCGACTTCCACTACAACGGCCATCGCCTGCTGACCGACTATCCGGCCTGCGCCGAAGCGCTCAGCAAGTACCGCATCAATCCGGGCAACGTCGGCAAGGGCGACAAGCACGACCGCCAGTTCGGCCAGATGATCGACGCCGCGATGCGCTGGAACAAGCCGGTGCGCATCGGCGTCAACTGGGGCAGCCTCGACCAGGAACTGCTGGCCAACCTGATGGACATCAACAGCCGGCGGGCCGAGCCTTGGGACGCCAAGCTGGTGATGTACGAGGCGCTCGTCACTTCGGCCATCGACTCCGCGAAGCTCGCCGAGTCGATGGGCATGCCGGGCAACCAGATCATCCTGAGCTGCAAGGTCAGCGGCGTGCAGGATCTGATCTCGGTCTACCGCGAGCTGGCGCGCCGCTGCGACTACACGCTGCACCTGGGGCTGACCGAGGCCGGCATGGGCACCAAGGGCACGGTGGCCTCGGCCACGGCGCTGTCGATCCTGCTGCAGGAGGGCATCGGCGACACGATCCGCGTGTCGCTCACGCCGCAGCCCGGCGAAGCGCGCACCCAGGAGGTGCTGATCGCCAACGAGATCCTGCAGGCGCTGGGCCTGCGCGTGTTCGTGCCGAGCGTGACCGCATGCCCGGGCTGCGGCCGCACCACCAGCACCACCTTCCAGGAACTGGCCAAGCAGATCGACGACTACCTGCGGCTGCAGATGCCGGTCTGGCGCACCAAGTACCCGGGCGTCGAGACCATGAAGGTCGCCGTGATGGGTTGCATCGTCAACGGCCCCGGCGAAAGCAAGCATGCCGACATCGGCATCAGCCTGCCGGGGACCGGCGAAGCCCCCGCGGCGCCGGTCTTCATCGACGGTGAAAAGGCACTCACGCTGCGCGGCGACAACATCGCCAACGAGTTTCACCAGCTGGTCGAAACCTACATTGAAAAACGCTTCGGCAGCGGCATCGCTTCCGAGGTCGCCTGAACTCCATCCATGGCTGAAAAAATCAATGCCGTCAAAGGCATGAACGACATATTGCCGCCCGATTCGGCGCGCTGGGAGTGGCTCGAAGCCATCGTGCGCGACCTGATGGGGCGCTACGCGTACCGCAACATTCGCACACCGATCCTCGAGCAGACGGCGCTGTTCGTGCGCGGCATCGGCGAGGTCACGGACATCGTCGAGAAGGAGATGTACGCCTTCGAGGACCGCTCCGACAAGCACGGCCAGGCGGAGCATCTGGCGATGCGGCCCGAGAACACTGCCGGCGTCGTGCGCGCCGTCATCGAACACAACCTGCTCTACGACGGCCCGCGGCGCCTCTGGTACACCGGCCCCATGTTCCGGCGAGAGAAGCCGCAGCGCGGCCGCTACCGTCAGTTCCACCAGATCGGTGCCGAGGCGCTCGGCTTCGCCGGGCCCGACGTCGATGCCGAACTGATCCTGCTGGCGGCGGCGCTCTGGAAGGCGATCGGACTGACGGACGTGCGGCTCGAACTCAACAGCCTGGGCCAGCCGGCCGAGCGGGCGCTGCACCGCACCCAGCTGATCGCGCACTTCGAGCAGCATGCCGACAAGCTCGACGAGGACGGCAAGCGCCGCCTGCACAGCAATCCGCTGCGCATCCTCGACACCAAGAACCCGGCCATGAAGGAAGTCGTCGAATCGGCGCCGAAGCTGATGGACTTCCTGGGTGCGGAGTCGCTGGCGCACTTCAACGGCCTGCGCGCGATCCTCGACGCCAACGGCGTCGCCTACACGATCAACCCGCGGCTGGTGCGTGGCCTGGACTACTACAACCTGAGCGTCTTCGAGTTCGTGACCGACCGGCTCGGCTCGCAGGGCACCGTTTGCGCGGGCGGTCGCTACGACGACCTGATCGTGCAGATCGGCGGCAAGGCGGCGCCCGCGGTCGGCTGGGCGCTGGGCGTCGAGCGCGTGCTCGAGCTCGTGAAGGAGCAGGGCACGCAGATCCCGCTGCCGGTGCCCGATGTCTACGCGGTCGTGCCCGACGCCGCCGCGATGCCGGTGGCGCTGCGCACGCTGCAGCAGCTGCGCGACGCCGGGGTGCGGGCCCAGATGCACGCGGCCACGGTCGACGGTCTCGGCAGCTTCAAGTCGCAGTTCAAGAAGGCCGACGCCAGCGGCGCGGCGCATGCGCTGGTCTTTGGCGCCGACGAGCTTGCTCGCGGCGAAGTCACGGTCAAGGCGCTGCGCGATGGCGGCGGCGCGCAGACCACCCGGCCGCTGGCCGAACTGGCCACCTGGGCCGCCACCCTACAATCCTCGGCTCCCAACAACTGACAGCGCATGGCCACCCATCTCGATCTCGAAGAACAGGAACAGCTCGACCAGCTCAAGCATTTCTGGAACACCTACGGCACCCTGATCACCTGGGTCGTGCTGCTCGCGGCCGGCGCCTTCGTGGCCTGGAACGGCTGGCAGTACTTCCAGCGCAGCAAGGCGCTGCAGGCCTCGGCGCTCTATGACGAGGTCGAGCGCAGCGCCCAGGCCGGCGACACCGCGCGCATCGAGCGCGCGCTGGCCGACATGAAGGACAAGTTCGCCGGCACCGCCTACGCCCAGCAGGCCGGCCTGCTGGCGGCTCGGGCGCTCTACGACAAGGGCAATGCCGAAGGATCTCGCGGCGCCCTGGCTTGGGTCACGGAGCATGCGGTCGATCCGGGCTACCAGGCGGTCGCCCGGCTGCGGCTCGCGGCCGAACTGCTCGAAGCCAAGCAGTACGACGAGGCGCTGAAGGCGCTCTCGGCCAATGTGCCGAAGGAATTCGAAGCGCTGATGGCCGACCGCAAGGGCGATGTCTACCTTGCGCAGGGCAAGCGCGACGAGGCCAAGGCCGAGTACCTCAAGGCCCTGGCCACCTTCGAACCGGGCACCGACTACCGCCGCCTGGTCGAGATCAAGCTCAACGCCGTCGGCGTCGACCCGAAGAGCCTGGCTCCGGCGGCCGGCGGTGCGGCATCCCCAGCCAAGACCACACCATGAATCTGAAGCGTTACAAGTCCACCTTGGCGCCCGTGCTGCGCATCGGGGCTGCCGCGGCGTTGATCGCGGCGCTCGCGGGGTGCGTCGGCACCTCGCGGCCGAAGCCCGCCGAGCTGCCGCCCAGCGTGGCGCTGATGGGCATCAAGCAGGCCTGGAGCATCCGCATCCCGGCGGTGAACTTCCCGCTGTCGACCATCGTGAACGGCGATCAGATCGCGGTCGCCAGCGGCGACGGCGTCGTGGTCGTGTTCGACGCCCGTGCCGGCACCGAGCTCTGGCGCGCCAACGTCGGCGCGCCGCTGGCCGCCGGCGTGGGCAGCGACGGCAAGCTGGTCGCGGTGGTCACGGCCAACAGCGAGCTGGTGGCGCTGGAAGCCGGCAAGGTGCTCTGGAAGGAGCGGCTCACGGCCCAGGCCTACACGCCGCCGCTGGTGGCCGGCCGCCGGGTCTTCGTCCAGGCCGCGGACCGCACGACCAGCGCCTGGGACGGCCAGAGCGGTCGCCGCCTCTGGTCGCAGCAGCGTACCGCGGAAAACCTGGTGCTGAAGAAGCCCGGTGTCCTGCTGGCGGTGGGCGACACCCTGGTCGCCGGCGTTGGCGGCCGGCTGGTCGGCATCAGCCCCGCGAACGGTTCGTCGCGCTGGGAGTCGCCCATCGCAGCACCGCGCGGCACCAACGACGTCGAGCGCCTGGTCGACCTGACCGGCAGCGTGAGCCGCCAGGGCGACGTGATCTGCGCGCGGGCCTATTTCGCCAGCGTCGGCTGCGTCGATACCTCGCGCGGCGCCTTGCTGTGGACCAAGCCGGCGGTCGGGGCCGACGGTGTAGGCGGCGACGACCGCTATGTCTACGGCACCGAGGACAGCGGCGCCGTCGTGGCCTGGCGCCGCACCGACGGCGAACGGGCCTGGCAGCAGGCCGACCTGCTCAAGTACCGGATCCTGACCGCACCGCTCGCCGTCGGACGCTCGCTGATCATCGGCGACGCCACCGGGCTGGTGCACGTTCTCTCGCGTGAGGACGGTTCGCCGCTGAACCGCCTGAATCCCGATGGCTCGGCCATCGCAGCGACGCCGGTTCTGGCCGGCAACACGGTCGTGGTCGTCACCCGCAATGGCGGCGTGTTCGGCTATCGCCCTGAGTAATCAAGTGAAAGGACGCCTTCCATGAAGCCGGTCATCGCGCTGGTCGGGCGTCCCAACGTCGGCAAGTCGACCCTGTTCAACCGCCTGACGCAGACGCGCGACGCCATCGTCGCCGACTTCGCCGGCCTCACACGTGACCGCCACTACGGCAACGGCCGGCAGGGCAAGTACGAGTTCATCGTCATCGACACCGGCGGCTTCGAGCCCGACGCCGGCAGCGGCATCTTCAAGGAGATGGCCAAGCAGACGCGGCAGGCGGTGGCCGAGGCCGATGTCGTGATCTTCGTGGTCGATGCGCGCGAAGGGCTGTCGGCCCAGGACCACGACATCGCCAACGAACTGCGCCGGCTCGGCAAGCCCTGTGTGCTGGTGGCCAACAAGGCCGAGGGCATGCACGACGGGACCCGGCTGGTCGACTTCTACGAGCTCGGCTTCGRCGAGGTGCATGGCATCTCGGCGGCCCACGGGCAGGGCATTCGCGACCTGGTCGAGCTCGCGCTCGAGCCGCTCGCGCTGCCCGAGCCCGAGGAAGAGGGCGAGGAAGACCCCAACAAGCCGATCAAGCTGGCGGTCGCAGGCCGTCCCAACGTCGGCAAGTCGACCCTGATCAACACCTGGCTGGGCGAGGAGCGGCTGGTGGCCTTCGACCTCCCGGGCACCACGCGCGATGCGATCTCCGTGCCCTTCGAGCGCAACGGCCAGCGCTTCGAGCTGATCGACACCGCCGGCCTGCGCCGCAAGGGCCGTGTGTTCGAGGCGATCGAGAAGTTCTCGGTGGTCAAGACGCTGCAGGCCATCGAATCGGCCAATGTGGTGCTGCTGCTGCTCGACGCCACCCAGGGCGTGACCGACCAGGACGCCCACATCGCCGGCTACATCCTCGAGAGCGGCCGTGCGGTGGTGATCGCGATCAACAAATGGGATGCGGTCGACAGCTACCAGCGCGAGCAGATCCAGCGCCAGATCGAGACCCGGCTGCCGTTCCTCAAGTTCGCGTCGCTGCATTTCATCTCGGCCATCAAGCGCCAGGGACTGGGCCCGGTCTGGCAGTCCATCGTGCAGGCCCACAAGTCGGCCACCCGCAAGATGTCGACGCCGGTCCTGACGCGGCTGCTGCTCGAGGCGGTGCAATTCCAGGCGCCGAAGCGCTCGGGCATGTTCCGCCCGAAGATGCGCTATGCGCACCAGGGTGGCATGAACCCGCCGATCATCATCATCCACGGCAATTCGCTGGAACACGTCACGGAGGCCTACAAGCGCTTCCTCGAAGGGCGTTTCCGCAAGGAGTTCGACCTGGTCGGTACACCGCTGCGGATTCAGCTCAAGACCTCGAGCAATCCGTACGCCGACAAGGATGCCTGAGCGTCCGCGCCGGCTGTGGGCGTCGCGCGATTTGGCCTCCATTGAGCGCCGATGAGCGGCGTCAGGCACGGAAGTTCCAGCGTTCGGTGCCGTTATTTTTGGAAGGCCATTGGACTTATTTGCTGCGACGCGGAATCGCTGTGTTAAGGTGACCGGTCCAACAACATCTCTTGAACACGGAGAATATCGTGAGCAATAAAGGGCAGCTTCTTCAAGACCCGTTCCTGAACACCTTGCGTCGCGAGCACGTGCCGGTTTCGATCTATCTGGTCAACGGCATCAAGCTGCAAGGCCAGATCGAGTCGTTCGACCAGTACGTCGTATTGCTTCGCAATACGGTGACCCAGATGGTCTACAAGCACGCCATCTCCACCATCGTGCCGGGTCGGGCCGTCAACTTCTCGGCTGCCGAGAGCGACGACACCCCCGCCTGAACGGCGCGGAGCGCGGCGGTCACCCGCCGCGCTTTTTCAAATTTGATTCCGCTTGTCTGAACTGATCCCCCGGATAGATGGCGCCGTCGTTCTCGTCGGCGTGGATTTCGGGCTGCCCCATTTCGACGGCGAACTCGAGGAACTCGGCCTGCTCGCGCAGACCGCAGGCCTGGAGCCCGTCGCGCGTCTCGTCTGCAAACGCCGCGCGCCCGACGCCGCCCTGTTCGTGGGCAGCGGCAAGGCCGACGAGATCCGAGAACTGGCCGAGTTGCATCGGGCCAGCGAAGTGGTCTTCGACCAGTCGCTGAGCCCGGCGCAGCAGCGCAACCTCGAGCGCCAGCTCGGCATCGCGGTCTACGACCGCACCTTCCTCATTCTCGAGATCTTCGCCCAGCGCGCCCGTTCGCACGAAGGCAAGCTGCAGGTCGAGCTCGCGCGGCTGCAGTACCTGAGCACGCGGCTGGTGCGGCGCTGGTCCCATCTGGAGCGTCAGACCGGTGGTGCCGGCGTGCGCGGCGGCCCGGGTGAAAAGCAGATCGAACTCGACCGCCGGATGATCAGCGAGTCGATCAAGCGGACTCGCGAGCGTCTGTCCAAGGTGCAGCGCCAGCGCGGCACCCAGCGCCGGCAGCGCGAGCGGCGCGACACCTTCAACATCTCGCTGGTGGGCTATACCAACGCCGGCAAGTCCTCGCTGTTCAATGCGCTGGTCAAGGCCCGCGCCTATGCGGCCGACCAGCTGTTCGCGACGCTGGACACCACCACCCGGCAGCTCTACCTCGGCGATGCCCGCCGCAAGGTCTCGATCTCCGACACCGTGGGCTTCATCCGCGACCTGCCGCACGGGCTGATCGACGCCTTCAAGGCGACCCTGCAGGAGGCCGTCGATGCCGACCTGCTGCTGCATGTGGTGGATGCCTCGAACCCGCACCACCCCGAGCAGATGGCCGAGGTCCAGGCGGTACTCAAGGAGATCGACGCCGACGTCGTGCCGCAGCTCCTGGTGTTCAACAAGCTGGACGCCCTTGAAAGCACGCAGCATCCCCTGCATCTCGAGGACGAAATCGAAGTCGACGGCCTGCTGGTGACCCGCATCTTCCTGAGCGCCCATACCGGGGAGGGGCTCCCGGCGCTGCGGGCCGAACTCGCACAGCGATCGCACTCGGTGCCCGACGACATGCCCCCAGAGGGCGGGGCCGAATTGCACGAGGCCACCGACTGACATTGAGCACAATCCCACTTCACTGACCAAAGAACAGAACCGAATGAATTCAAAGCCAGTGTGGAGACGGTTTCCGGCCATGTTCAACCTGAACGACGGCCGCTGGGGCCGGGGCGACGATTCCTCGTCCAACGGTGACCGTCCCGCCGC
>NZ_JBFREQ010000057.1:0-21943 GCF_052114385.1 Variovorax sp. M-6
GTCGAAGTAGCGGGAGCGGGCTCGTTTCCGGGGCCGTGGAACCTCCTCGTTCGAGCAAAGCACTCTGGCACCCGCGGCCAGCGTCAATGGCCGCTTCCACGCGCATTGCTGCCGTTCGGCGCCGAGGAACGAAAGGCTGCAACGGGCCCTGAAGCGACACTCGCCTTCCGCCTATAGCGGCTGTTCACCCCAGACCGGCCGCCGGCCGGCTAGACCCCCTCGCATTGCCAGCACACGCGCAGGATCAATGGCGCGGCGCCGGAATTCGCGAAGCTTCAGTGGCGGGCGACGCGCGAAACTCCGATGGCGTGTAGCGTCCTGCAACAGACACCGCCACAGGAGACGGAGGCTTTGGGGCCGCGAAAGTTCAGTGGCGTTCCGCATCCGCGAGAGGCTGCCACAGCGAGGCTGTCGTCCCAACTCCTTCTGTACGTTCCAGGACGAAGGCGCCACCGGATTGGGCAGCGAGCCCCTTCACCATTGCCAGCCCCAAACCTGTTCCTCTGCCGGTACCTTTCGTCGTGAAGAACGGCTCCGTAGCGCGGGCAAGTGTCTCGGCATCCATTCCGGCGCTACCGTCGGTTGAGGTTGTAGGTGAACGAGTCGTAGTTGTCGATCAAGAGGCTGCGCATGGCGGTTCCTGCTCGTAGGTTGGGTGGGCGTGAGGGAGACCAGATGCCATCGGACAGCTGGCCTCCGAGGGTGAATCAACATTTGGTCATCGGCTCGCGGCCCGCCCCGCCGCGTCGCAGGATCATGCTGATCAGCAGGCACGCCGTCGCAAGGGCTGCGACAACCCCACCCAGCAGGAACGACATCTTGTAGCCTTTCATCAGTTCGGTGGCGGCGGGTGTCTGTCCGGTGTCGGCCAGATGGGCGGCGTAGAAGTTCGCCGTGGAGATCATGGCAGCCAAGCCAATGACTGCGCCGAATTGCTGGAAGGTGTTGAGCAGCCCCGAGGTCAGTCCCTCTTCGCCGATCTTTGCGCTTTGCGCGCCAAGTATGTTCGTCGTGATGGCGATGACCGGAAGGCCGGCGCCAACCAGCAACGTGGGTCCGAGGATGTCGAGCCAGTACACGCTGTTCATCCCCGCCAGGGATAGCCACGTCAAGCCGACGGTCACGAGCGCGAAGCCAGCCGTCAGGGATTCACGAGCACCGTAGCGCAGCCATCGCCCGGCATTCGTTGCCGTCAAGATCACGATGCCGCAGAGCGGGAGGAAGGCGGAACCCGATGCGAGCGGACTGAAGTTCAGGATTGACTGCAGATAGAGATTGCCGATGAAGAACATGGGGAAGATCACCAACTGTCCGATACCGGTGTACAGCAGCGCCTCCATCAGGCCGCTATTCCTCCAGGTCGCCGGCGGAATCAAGCCGTGAGGAATGGCTTTTTGCCGGAACAGGAATCCACCGAGCAAGGCCATCCCGGCGATCACGGCGAACCAGAGCGCGCGGATGTTGCTGGAGGGCTCGCCGAACTGCACGATGCCCCACGCGAGCAGGGTCTGGCCGCCGATCAGAAGCAGCCCGCCCAGTCCGTCGGCTCGCCCCTGATTGCCGCCCTTGTCGAACTTCGAGAACACCAGGAACGAATAGAGCAGGAGCAGCGCTGGAATCAGCACGCTGATCCAGAAGGTCGACCGCCAGCCGAACCATGCGGTCAGTGCGCCTCCCAGGAAGGTGCCCAATGCTCCCCCGAGGCCCCCCATTGCTGCCATCAACCCAAGCGCCTTGTATCGCTGTTCGCCCTCGAAAGTGGCGAGGATCAAGGCCAGGCTGGCGGCGGCGGACAACGCGGATCCGAGGCCCTGGATCGCGCGTCCCGCAATCAAGAGTTCGGGCGTCGAGGCCATCGCGGAAACGGCCGAACCGATGGCGAGCACGAACAGGCCGGCCTGGAAGATCCGCGTCCGGCCGAGAATGTCCGCCATCCTTCCGGATGCCAGCAGGGCGCCACCGAATACCGTCAGGTAGGCGTTGGCAATCCAGGATTGGCCGGCTTCGGAGAAACGAAGCTCTCCAGCGATGGTGGGAACAATCACATTGATGATCGAGGCGTCCACGATCAGCAGCAGCTGCGTGGTCGCCAGGAGAAACATCAAGCCCTTGAAGCTCTGCGCGGTGTTTGGTGACATGGTCACCCGAGGCTACAGAGCAGCCTCGCGCGCTTCAATTAAGCATCGTCTTGCGTTCGCTATGGATCGTCCGAGATGGGGACTTTGCGTGGGACACATGCTCCCGCGAGGCCGAGCGGAGTGCGAGATACAAGCCGACCGCACTTTCAAATCCGACCCGGTGCGCTATCTCCTCTCGGGTCAAACTTGTCGTCGTCAGGAGGGTTTGTGCCTTGGAGACCCTTAGCTTCGAGAGGTACCGCGCGGGCGAGCATCCCATCGCCTGGCGGAACGACAGGCTGAAGGCCGATCTCGACATCCCCGCTGCGGAGGCGATCTGTGCGACGGTTGAACGCTCCATGTACTTCGTGTGGATGTACAGCAGGGCGTTCACGATCCGTTGGTCGACCGGCGCGCAGGGCGAAGGGGTCTTCAGCGAACTGACTTCGAGGGCGGCGCGAAGTCCCAGGACATAGATCAATTCCAAGCCCCGGTGCAGGGCGAAGCTCTTGTCCTCGCTAACGCGCTCTACTTCACGAAGCAGGCCCTGGATGGCGCCGTGAAGGAGCGGCTCGCCTTCTATCTGGTAGTTCCTGATGACGAGGGATTCCGGAAGCAGTTGGTAGAGTGGGGCGGCAGATTGATCATCGTAGTGGAGGCCCGCGCACAGCAGTTCGGAAGTCTGATCCTCTCCTGGTATTTCTATTCTGATGAACTGACCCGTGCGCCGATTGGGTAGGAGTTCTTCGAGCGAAGTGGCGGCTGCGGTCGTGGAGCTTCCGATGCGATGAGCGGTGCCGTGAGGAAAAAGGGCGAGGTCTCCCTGGTGCAGCAAACTGGAGTTGCCGGGGCCGATATCGATCGCGATGCTTCCTTGAGCAACATAGTGGAACAGTGCGCATGATTCTGGTGGCCCCTTGAAGGCCCATTCGCCAGCGGCTCGCCACGAACTGACGAAAACGCCTGCCAGGCGAACCGGATCAATGATCATCGAGAAAAGATCTTCATTCAGCTGCATGGCTCGAAGGGTATGCCATCTTCAGGCTCGACCTCGACGGCTTCGTGATGATCTGGAACTCGGGCGCGTGCCTCGGCCCGTTCCTCGACGCCAAGCGTTCACCCCAGCGCCGACGCGCTGATGTCCATGCGATACCGGTAGACGCGCGCATCGATCAGTTCACCGTACTTCTGCACCGGCACTTCCAACAGGGCCACGACGCGCCGGGCGGCAGCCTCGCTGGTGCACTCGACGATCACATAGCAGTCCTGGCCGCCGACATAGCTCGCGTCCGCGGTCACGGGCCTGGAGAGCTGGGCATCGGCCTCGACGAAGTGGACTGACGCCGTACCCGGCTCGTCCAGCACATCGAGCACGCCTTCGAGCGCCGGCATCATGGCCGCATCGCCCGACGGTCGAAGTCGCACCAGGGCAAGCGCAGCACCTCGCGCGACCCCTTCGCTGCGCACCAGGCGCCCCACGACGCGGGTCGGCTCTACGAACCTGGTGATGTGGTGCATGGACCATTCGGTCTGGCTTGCCAGTGCCGCCCGGTAGGCTGCACTGTCCAGCACCTCGAATTCGGTGGCGCTGTAGATCTGCAGGTAGCGGGTCGGCGCGCCGACGGATTCGTAGCGCCTTGCCTCGATGAAGCCGGGGATGGCCACGCGCTCGGCCAGATGCTCGCGGTCGAACCACTCATTGAAGTCGGCCTCTTCTTCAGGCCGCACTTCCATGGATGAGATCAAGATTCCTTTTCCGGCGAAGACCATGTCGTTTCTCTTTTTCGATTGATTGGGGGGCGGTTGCGTGGATCAGTCGATCCGGATGTTCGACTCGGCGATCACCTTTTCCCACTTGAGGCGGTCCCGCGTGATGGTGTCGGCGAGCTTCTTCGGCGAGCCGCCTTCGAGTTCCATGCCCATGTCGATCAGCTTTTTCCTCACGTCCGGGTCCTGCAGGATCTCGTTCACGTTCTTGTTCAGCACCGCGATGACGGGCTCTGGCGTGCGCGCTGGTGCCAGCAGCGCAAACCAGTGCAGCAATTCGAAGTTGGCGAAGCCCTTGGTCTGCGAGACCGGCGGCAGCCCGGGGTAGGCCGGCGAGCTCTTCGCGGTGGTGACTGCGATCGCCTTCAACTTTCCGGCCTTGGCCATCGGCATCGACTCCGGACCGATGGCCATCATCACCGCCACCTGGTTCGACATCAGGTCCTGAAGCGCGGGCGCGCCACCCTTGTAGGGCACATGCGTCATGTCGACGGAAGCCACGCGCTTGTACAGCTCCATGCCCAGGTGGCTGGGGTTCCCGGCGCCGCTGGAGGCGTAGTTGATCGGCGTGGGCGAAGACTTTGCAAAGGCCGTGAGTTCGTCGATCGAATTGACCGGCATCGATGGATGGACCATCACGACGCTGGGCAGGGTCACGGCCATCACGATCGGCGCCAGGTCCTTCTCGGGGTCGTAGGCAAGGCGGCCCTTGTAGAGCGTCGGGTTGACCGACAGTCCCGCGGTGGAGGCCAGCAGGATGGTGTAGCCGTCCGGCGGGGCCTTCGCGACGAAACTGGCGCCGATCTGTTCGGTGGCACCGGGCTTGTTGTCCACCAGCACCGGCTGCTTGAGCCGCAGGGACAGCTGCTGTCCGATGAGTCGCGCCACCGTGTCGGATGCACCGCCGGGCGGGTACGGAACCACGAGGCGGATGGGCTTGTCAGGGTAGTCGGCGGCTGCCGATGCAAGGCCGCTCATCACCAGCGAGAGGGCACACACCATACGAGTCAATGAGATCTTCATATGCATCCAATCAAAAGAACGAAGACTCATCGTATGGACTTGGCCGTGCGCGAGATAGCGAGAAATTCGCATCGCGAAGCATGACGAAAATCTATCAAGTGGAGGCGTCGCGCACGGCAATGATCGAGATCACTGGGGCGTGATCTTCGCGGCCTTCACCAGGCGGGCATAGTTGTCCGCATCCTTGCGGATGAACTCCCTGAAGGCATCGGGCGAGTCCCCGACCGGGATGAGCGAGGTCTCTTCGAGCTGCCTTCGCAACTCGCCGCGCAACGCGGTCTTGATCGCCGTGTTGATGCGGTCGATCACGGCACGCGGCGTGCCGGCCGGCGCAGCGATGCCGGTCCAGGTGACGACTTCGAACTCGGGCAAGCCCGCTTCCTTCATCGTGGGGACGTCCGGAAGCAGCGGCGAGCGATTCGGGCTGGTGATGGCGAGTGCTCGCAGCTTGCCGCTTCGTGCATAGGGCAAGGCAGTCGGCGAGGTGTCGAACAGCAGGTCGATCTGCCCGCCCATCAGATCCACGAGGGCCGGGGCGCCGCCCTTGTACGGCACATGCAGCAGTTCGACGCCGGCCTGCTGCATGAAGATCTCGGTCGAGAAGTGCTGAGCCGAACCCACGCTCGCGCTGCCGAAGCTCAACTTGCCCGGACGCGCCTTGGCCATCGCGATCAGTTCCTTGACGCTGTGCGCCGGCGACTGGGGGCCCACGACCAGGATGTTGGGCTGATCGACGATCCGCATGATCGGCGCAAAGGCCTGCAGCGGATCGAAGGGCGGATTGGCATACAGGAACTGGTTGGCGGCGAAGACGCCGGCGCTGCCGACGAGCAGCGTATAGCCGTCCGGAGGCGCCTTGGCGACGTAGGCGGCACCGACGTTGCCCGAGGCACCCGGCTTGTTGTCGACCACGAAGGGCTGGTGCAGGGCGTCCTGCAGGCTCTTGCCGACCAGTCGCGCGACCAGGTCCACGCTGCCGCCCGGAGGAAACGGAACGATCAGCCGCACCGGCTTCGTCGGGTAGTCCTGGGCGGCGGCGCACTGGACGACGACCGCCAGCAGCACCGCGAGCAGCTTGCTATGCACTGCAGGGCTCCGGCGATGGGGCGCTGGACGGGTGCAGCGAGGCGCTGACTGCGGACGCGATGCGCAGCAGTGCGTGATCGTCGCCCGCCCGCCCGACCAGTTGCAGCCCGATGGGCCGGTCGTCGTCGTCCCGACTCGCAGGCAGCGCGATGCCGCACAGCGCGAGCAGGTTGATCGGGCGCGTGAAGTGGACCGGCGCCAGGTCGTGGTCGATGTCCTCGAGCCGCGGCGCGGTCATGGCCGTGGTGGGCATGGCGATGGCGGACAGCCCGAGCCGGTCCGTCTCAGCGGCGAAGGCCTGCTGCCAGCGCGCCGCCGTGGCCTGGGCCTCGAGGTACTGCACTGCGGTGGTCGCACGGGCCGCGATGAGCCGGGGCCGCACCGACGGGTCCATCGGCGCGTCGGGGTCGTCGAGCAGCCGGTCGTTCGCCCAGGCGCCCTCGGCGATCATGATGGCGTTGGTGGGTTCCTTGAACGCCAGCAGCGGCGCCGGGAAGCGGAACGGCACCAGGCTGAAGCCCGCCTCTTCGAGCCGCTGCAGGCTTTGCGCATGGCTTCGCGCGACAGCCGGCGAGAGGGGCGCGAGTTCGTCCGCTTCGAGGACGCCGATCCGTTGCGGGGCGTCGGGGTTTGCAGCGGGCGCGCCGACCAGCGCCTCGAAGCACAGCCGCGCATCCTCCACCGACGACACCAGCAGGCCCAGGCTGTCGAGGGTGTCGCTGAGCGGGTAGACGCCGCCGCGCGGCAGCGCATCGATGGTCGGCTTGAAGCCCACGATGCCGCAGAACGCGGCGGGGACGCGCACCGAGCCGCCGGTGTCGGAGCCGATTGCCCACGGCACCAGGTGTGCCGCCACGGCCACCGCCGAGCCGCTGCTGGAGCCGCCCGGCGCCAGGGTGTCGGTGGCGCGGCCGGCTGGATTGCGGGGCGTGTCCATGTGCGAGTTGGTGCCCCAGGCGCCCAGCGCGAGCTGCACCATATGGGTCTTTCCGACGATGACGCCGCCGGCATCGACGATGCGCCGGACGATGTCCGCGTCCTGCTGGGCGATGTTGTTCGACAGCAGCGGCGAGCCGGCCGTCGTCGGCTTGCCCTGGATGTTCACGAGGTCCTTCAGCGCCACCGGGATGCCGTGCAGCGGGCCGCGGTCGCGGCCTGCGCCAAGCTCCTTGTCGGCCAGGGCCGCGGCAGCCAGTGCCTCTTGCTCGTACACCGCGATGAAGCTCTTGAAGTGGCCGTCGTGCGCTGCGATGCGGCGCAGGCAATCCTGCGTGAGCTCGACCGAGGTCGTGGCGCCGCTTCGCAGGTCGCGCGAGAGCTCTGTGATGGAAGCGAAGGCGGGCGGTCGGGTCGTCGGGTCGGGGTTCGTCATGCGGCTGCTTCCTGAAGAAAGAGTTGGGTGTCCAGAATCTGGGGGTAGGTCTCGCCCGCGCGCAGCCGTGCCAGCGTCTGCTGCTCGGTCTGCTGCAGGGCGATCGCGCGGTCGGCCAGGGCCCGCGCCTCGTCGGGCGCCATCACCAGGATGCCGTTCTCGTCCGCCAGCACGGCATCGCCGGGATGCACGCGCACGCCGCCGCAGTCCACCGGCATGCAGAAGCTTCCCGACCGCCCGCCGGCGCGGGTGGTGCGGGCGCTCAGGCCGCGCGCCCACACCGGCACGCCGAGCTGGCGCAGTTCCTCGATGTCCGTGACACAGCCATCCACCACCACGCCCGCGACACCGCGAAGACGCGCGGCCAGTACGCTGGCGCCGCCCATGCACGCGATCGTCTCGTCGCCCGCGCGGTCGACGAACAGGAAATCACCGGCCCGGAGTTGTCCCAGCGCGTGGTGCAGGATGGACCCGTCCGGGCCCTCGCAGCGCACGGTGACGGCGGTGCCGACGCTGCGCGCCACGGCCGCCATGGCCCGGATGCGGCCATGCAGGAAGCCGCGCTCGTGAAAATGGCCGATGGTGGCCGGTTCGGCCTCCTTCAGCAGGGACAGCAGCTGCGGCGCGCAAGGTGGCGGCAGCTCTCCTAGTTGGATGCCAGTCATTTCGGATATCGTCGTTGTCGAATGAAGGCCATCCTAAGTACACGCACCCAACACGGATACTGATCAATTCTCAAGATGGTTAATACAGCTTCTTTATCAACCAGGTTCACCCTGCACCAGTTGCAGGCCTTCGTGTGGACTGCGCGCCTGGGTACGGTGCACGCGGCGGCCCGGCACCTGCACCTGACCCAGCCCGCGATCTCGCACCGCATCCGTGACCTGGAGGAAGAGCTGGGCGTCCAGCTTTTCGAGCGCCAGAGCCAGCGCCTGGTGGTGACGGAGCTCGGGCGCAATGTGCTGGTGTATGCGGAGCGCGTGCTGGCGTCGGCGCAGGACATGGCGCGGCTCGATCTGCGGCGCACCATCACCGGCCTGGTGCGCATGGGGGTGGACGAGTCCTGCGCCATCATCGGAATGCCGCAGATCCTCAAGGACATCAAGGAAAGCTATCCGGCGCTTCGCGTCGACCTGACGGTGGGCGGAGGCGCCCAACTGCTCCAGAAGATCAACAATCACGAACTGGACATTGCGCTGCATACCGGACAAAGCAGCCAGCCCGACGTGACCAGCCAGTTCATCGGAATGACCCAGCACCAGTGGGTGGCGGCTCACGACCTGATGGTGCCCGAGGGAGACTTCGTGCCGACGCACGCGCTGAGCCACCGCATCGTCTGCAATGCGCCGCCGTCGACCCTGCATGAATCGGCGTCGCGGTGGCTGGCCTCGGACGGCTATGCCTTCGAGGAGTACAGCAGTTGCAATTCGCTGTCGCTCATGGTGGCGCTGGTCGCCTCGGGCCACGCGATCGCCATGCTGCCCGCATCGATCACGCGCCGGCAGGTCGCCGACAAATCGCTGCAGGTGTTGCGCGCCAAGCCGGCGGTGCCGCACGTGCCCTACTACTTCTCGTGCCTGGCGCACCACCGCAGCGAGACAACGGCGCGAATCCTGGATATCGCGCTGCGCAACCTCGAGGAGGCCGGGTTCTTCCACGCCGACGAGCCGCCCCAGGGTCGCGCCTGAAGACTTTCCGCAGGTGCCGGCGTCGCCTCACGCGGGTGTCTTGAGCGCAGCGGATTGGCCGCCGCGTATCCGATCAACGGCCTCTCCGCCGTGCCCCTGCCGAACAAGTCGTTCGGCTACGATGTCGGTCCGCGGCACCCGCTCTGAAGATCGGCATCCAGTCGAAACCAGCGTGCGCCGTGTCCTGCGGGCCCGGCATCGTGGCCGGTCGCGCCTCTTTGCAAGGAGTCAGCATGCTTGTTCGTATTCGCTCCGTTGGATTCATCGTCGCGTCCTGCGCCATCGCCAGTGGTTGCACCAGCTACCCGCCTCCAGACACGATCGGCGGCTACAAGCCCCCGGCGATCTTCGGTGGCTTCATGTCGCCCCAGGTGTCCCGCACCAGCTGCATAGATTCGGTCGCGCGCGAATTCAAGGTGCCAAAGGCGAACGTGACGCCGACCAGCGACTCCCAGACCATGCAGGACGGGATCTACCTTGTCACCCTCAGCATCGGAGCAGGACAGCCGGCCATCAACTGCACCGTCAACGAGAACGGCGTTGTCTCCGACGTCGTGCGAGCGCGCTGATTGCGCGGGTCCGAGCCGATCGTTCGGCTCTGCCAGCTGACTTCGCAGGGCCTTCCTGCAGTTGCCGGCCAAACCTTACGCAGGCGTCTTGAGCGCCATTGCCACCGCGTCGAAGAAGGGACCTGGAGCAAATGTGCCGGTTCCCCTCGGGTCCGTCTGCGCGCCCCATACGACGATCACGACCTTCTCCTTGCGATTGATGTAGATCTGCTGGCCCATGATGCCGTTGCCATAGAACGCACCGTCCGCAGCGGATTGGCCGCCGGGTATCCACCACAGATAGCCGTAGCTCACCGGCGTGCCGGTGTTCAGCACCTTGGGAGAACCCGCTTCGGAGACCCATCCCGCAGGCAGGACCTGTTGGCCGTCGATGACGCCGTCGTTCATGATGAACATGCCGAAGCGTCCATAGTCGCGCAAGGTTGCACTGATGCCGCTGCCGCCGATCTCGACCCCGTCGGGCGAGTCCAGCCACCAGTTGGCTTGCGCTTCCATGCCGAGCCTGGACCAGATCTTTTCGGACAGGTACTGCGCCAGGGGCCTCTTCACCGCGTTGTAGACGATCTCCCCGGCGACCTGCGTTTCTCCGGTGCTGTAGTTGTTCACCGAGCCGGGTGGAGCCGCGCGCGGCAGCTTGCTCATCAGGTCCATGGCCGAACCCGGCTTCTGGCCGATCTGCGCCTCCAGCAACTGACGGCGATCGGAGGCCGGGTCGGTGTAGGTCTCGTTCCACTTGGCGCCCGACGCCATCATCATCACGTCGCGCACCGTCGCGCCGTCGTAGGCGCTCCCCGCCAGCCGGGGCACATACTTGATCACCTGGTCGTTGATGCTGGCGATGTGGCCGTCCTTGACCGCGGCGCCGATCAATGTCGAAGTGACCGATTTGGCCACCGACATCGACATCCAGCGGGTCGCCTGCGTGTTGCCGTACTGATAGGTTTCATTGACGATCTTGCCGTCTTTCAGGATCAGCAATCCGGAGACGCGATTGCGCGCAAGAAAATCGTCGAGGCTGTAGCTGGTGTTGGCCACCGTGAACTTCACCTGCGTCAACGCGGTGGCGGCCTTGGGCAGCGGATAGGGTGTGCCACCCGGCTCGATCACCCGTGTCGGGAACAGGCGATCGATGTTGCGGTAGGTGGTGACGGCCAATTCCGGAGAGAGCACGCCGTCGTAGATCTGGCGGACCGTGCCGATGGGCTCCGACGCATGCGGGTACCCACTGGCGCCACCGCCTCCGCTGGCGGTCTCGCCGCCACTGGCTGGACTGGCACTGACGACAGGAATGGCACCACCACCGCCGCCGCCACCACCGCATGCAGCGAGCAGCAACGTGCTTGCGGCGAGCGTCGCCGACAGAGCGACGCGCATCGACCGCTTTCCCCCCAATGCCCACAGAACACGTTGACCCACGCGAGTCTCCTTGAGTGATGAAGTTGGCGAGCTGCGAGTCGATGCCGTTCGCATGCCGCATGCCGCACGCTGCGGCTGCCGATGATCTCACGGCACCTCTTGCTCAGGACTGCATGGCTCTGAAGAACTGCACGGTGCCTATGCCCAGCAGCGTCATTGCGAGGCTTCCGAGAAGGTGTGCAGCGACGGTCGCAAACGCCCAGCTCAGTCGCGCCTCCATCAGGTTCGTGACCACCTCGGCGGAAAAGGTCGAGAAGGTGGTGAGTCCGCCCAGGAAGCCCGTCACGACCAGCAGGCGCCATTGAGGCGACAGCGATGGATGGCTGGCGAAGAAGGCGACCGCCACGCCGATGAGATACCCGCCGACGAGATTGGCCACCAAGGTGCCCGGTGGCAATGAGGGGAGCATCGAATTGAGCCGGGAGGAGAGCAGCCAGCGAAGCAGGGCCCCCAAGGAGGCCCCGACGCAGATGGCCAGTATCGAAAGGCTCAAGGCATCCTCTTGCCGCTGCCGGCACGGCATGGCGCATCGTAGGAAGTTCGCTGCGCCGGCGAATCCCCCGCAGCGGCGCACACGCTCACCGCGGCCTGCCAGACATGGATCGACCGAATGGGTGAGATGGCCTTCACCCATCGGGGTGAGACGATGCTCACCCGAACGGATGAGCCGCGGGTGCCTCGTTGCTACGGGAGCGTCGGGCAGACGCGTGCGTGCAGGTGCACGAGCTCCATCTGGCCGTGCGTTTCCGTCTTCTGGAAGATCTGCTTGAGGTGGCTGCGCACCGTGTTTTCGGACACGTTCAGCGATTGCGCGATCTTCGACAACGGCTGCCCGGCCAGCACCAGCGCGCTGACCTTGGCCTGCGCCACGGTCAACTCGTACTGGCGCGCAAACACGCACGAAGCGGGGTCGTGCCGGGCGTGGCCGCCCCGCACCGTGACCATCACCAGCCCGCAGCGCACACCGGCCTGGCGCATGAAGACCTGGCCCGCGGCGCGCACCACCACGACCATCGGCGGCGCCGGTGGCGTGCAGGCCAGCGTCACCACCGAGGGCGATGCGCGGGCCTGCGTGGGATCGCCCTGCGCCACGCGGGCGATCGTCTCGCGCAGCAGTCCCTGGTCGGCCCGGCTCGAGGCCACCAGGTGCGAACCGTCCAGGCGCAGGCCGTCGCCCAGATCGAGCAGCTGCTCGGCCGCCGGATTGCGATAGATCGGCTCGGCATCGGCCGTGACCAGGATCATCGGGTTCGGGTCGTGGTCGGACTGCGCCAGCAGGGCGCGGGCGAGGTCGTCGGCCTCCTGCCAGCGCCACTGGCTTTGCAGCGACAGCGTGATGTGGTCGAGGAGGACCTCCAGCTCCGCCTTCTCGCGCGCGCCGAACGGGCCCTGGTCTTCGGCGCGGTAGACCGAAAGGAGGTGGGCCCCGCAGCCACGCTGCGCCACGACGCCGCACAGCCGGTGCAGCAGCCCGCGAGGCTGGAGAAAGCCCCGGTAGAAGTCGGTGCGGCGCAAGTCGTTGTGGCTGATGAGTTCGTCGCCAGTCATCACGCGCCCCGGCACGTAGTCGTCGCTCGACAGGAACCAGGGGTTGCGCGCCGAGTAGGCGGCCATGCCCTTGCCGAAGTCGGCATCGTCGGGCGACTCGAGCAAGGCCGAATCGGACCCCGTGGTGAACTCGTGATACCCGAGCGTGACGACCCGGGCGTCGAGGGAGCTGCGCAATTGCTCCAGCACGCCCGGCCACTCGCTGGCGTCGACGCCCGCTGCATGGATGACACGGACCAGCGACTTCGCTGCGGGTGGGCACTCGGTGCGCAAACCTGTCCTTTCCATTGGGTCACGGGTGGCCGACACGAATGGCCGACAAGGAGCGCCGATTTTGCTCTGCCCTGCGTACCTGTCAATTGGCATCGCGCCCACATCCGACATCCGGCAGTCGGAAAGAAAGCTGCTCGCTTGCGGCACCGATCCATTACGCTAGGCACCCTAGACGAACCGGGGCGTGACCCCGATGGAGCGGCCCCGCCGATGCTTCGAGTCCGACGCGAATACCAGTCCTGGGTGGCCAACGAGTCGCTCGAGGACTACGCCTTGCGCTACGCGGCGAGTTCGTACCGGCGCTGGACGCCCGGTGTCGTGGCCAACACCGCGATCGGCGGGATCTCCTTCCTCGCGCTCGAAGCCATCGGCGCCAGCATCACGCTGAGCTTCGGGTTCCTGAACGCGATGGCGGCGGTGCTGGTCGTGTCGCTGGTGATCTTCCTGGTGAGCCTGCCGATCGCCTACTGGTGCAGCGTGGCCAACGTGGACATCGACCTACTGACCCGCGGCGCCGGATTCGGCTACATCGGCTCGACCCTCACCTCGCTGATCTACGCCTCGTTCACCTTCATCTTCTTCGCCATCGAGACCGCGATCTGGGCGCAGGCACTTCAGCTGGCCCTCGGGCTGAACCTCGTCGTCGGCTATCTCGTGTGTTCCTTGGTGATCATCCCGATCGTCTTCTTCGGCGTGACCTCGATCAACAAGCTGCAGGCCTGGACGCAGCCGATCTGGGTCGTGCTCCTGGTGGCACCGTTCGTCTTCATCCTGTTCAAGGATCCCGACCTCCTGCACGCGTGGGTCGAGTTCGGCGGCGCCGCCCGGGAAGGCGGGGGCTTCAACGTGCTCCTCTTCGGGGTGGCGTCGGGTGTGCTCTTCTCGTTGCTCGGGCAGATCGGCGAGCAGGCCGACTACCTGCGCTTCCTGCCCGATCGAACGGCGACGAACCGCCGCGCCTGGTGGGGCGCGCTGCTGCTGGCAGGGCCTGGCTGGATCGTCATCGGGGCGCTCAAGATCTGCGCCGGCAGCCTGCTCGCGGTGCTGGCGCTGCGCATGGGAAGCAGCGCGGCGCAGGCGATGGAGCCGATCCACATGTTCGTCCACGCCTACGAGCACATGGTCGGTGTGCCGGTGGCTGCACTGGCGATCGCCACCATCTTCGTCACCGTGTCGCAGGTCAAGATCAACGTCACCAATGCCTACAGCGGATCGCTGGCCTGGTCGAACTGCTTCGTGCGGCTGGCGCACTATCACCCGGGGCGCGTGGTCTGGCTGGTGTTCAACGTGGTGATCGCGCTGCTGCTGTCCTTGCTCGGGATCTTCGAGACGCTGCAGGCCGTCCTGTCGGTGTACTCGACCCTGGTGATCGCCTGGATCGGCGCGCTGGTCGCCGACCTGGTGGTGTTGAAGCGCACCGGGATCAGTCCACCGTACATCGAGTTCAAGCGCGCGCACCTGTACAACTTCAATCCGGTCGGCTGCGGCGCCACCTTGATCGCCTCGGCCGTCGCCGTGGTGGCCTATGCCGGTGCCCTTGGCGAGCTGGCGCAGGCCTTCTTCGGCTTCATCGCGCTGGCCGTCGCGTTCGTCTCCGCGATCGTCATTGCGTACGCCACGGGCGGCCGCTACTACATTGCGCGGCCCGACCAGCACTACCGGAGCCAGTCCGCGCGCACGCTGGTCGAGTGCTGCATCTGCGAGCGCGCGTACGAGGCGCCCGACATGGCGCACTGTCCTTTCTATCGCGGGCCCATATGTTCCTTGTGCTGCGGGCTGGAGTTGCACTGCCACGACTTCTGCAAACGGCCACGCGGCCGACAGGATGAGGCGTCGGAACGCAGCCCGGGAGGGCTTCGCTTCCGGCCGCATGTGCTGCGCCGGGTCGGCCGCTTCCTCGCGGTGCTGAGCATTGCGGCCGCGCTGCTGGGGGCGGCGTTCCTGCTGACCTACCGCTTCATGGAGCTGAACGGCGGATCCGCAAACGCCAGCGTGGTCAACGTGATGGAACGCCTGTATGTGGCCACGCTGGTGCTGGCCTCGCTGGGGATCTGGTGGATCGTGCTGTCGCACGAGAGCCAGGAGCAGTCGGAGCGCGAGCTGTTGGGATCGATGCGGCACCTGGAACAGACACGCAAGACGCTCGTCGAATCCGAGAAGCTCGCCTCGCTGGGCGGGTTGGTGGCCGGGGTGGCTCACGAGATCAACACGCCGGTCGGGATTGCCGTCAGCTCGGCCTCGTACCTGAGCGACCGGACCGAGGCCGCGCAGGCCCTGGTGCAGGCGGGTCGCTTCGACGTCGCGGCGCAGGAGAAGTACCTGCGCGACGCCGGCGAGTCGGCCCGGCTGCTGCTGTCCAATGCCCGGCGCGTGGCCCAACTGGTACTGAACTTCAAGCAGCTCGCGGTGGACCGCATCACCGAGGCAAGGCATCGCTTCGATCTGAAGGCGCACCTCGAGGAAACCATTCGGGACCTGCAGCCCAAGCTGGGCGAGTCGCAGGTCGAGGTGAGCATCGAGGTGGCCTCCAGCATCCAGATGGACAGCTACCCGGTCTCGCTGGCGCAGGTCGTGACCAACCTCACGATCAACTCCTTGCAGCACGCGTTCGAGCCGGGGGAGCGCGGGCACATCGTCATTCGCGCCACGCTGCGCGAAGACGACGAAGTCCGCATCGAATACAGCGACGACGGCCGGGGCATCGACGCCGAGCTGGTCGGCCGGATCTTCGAGCCCTTCTTCACCACCCGCCGAATGATCGGCGGCAGCGGCCTCGGCCTGTACATCGTCAACCAGATCGTCACGCGCCAGCTCGATGGCTCGATCGCTCTCGAGGCCCACGCCGGACGCGGGGTGCGCTTTGTGCTGGATTTCCCCAGGGTCGCCCGGTACACGCCGGACGTTGGCCAGATCCTGGCTGCCTTGCCTAGGAGGCCCACCGATGAACCGTGAATCCCAAGCCGTGGCCGATGCGGCGCGCTGGCGGGTCTTGCTCGTCGACGACGAGCCGGCCGTCCACGAAGTGTCGAGCCTGATCCTGTCCGGCCTCAGTTTCGAAGGCCGTGACGTCGAACTGCTCAGCGCCAGCTCTGCGGCACAGGCGCGCGACATCCTGGCCCGGCACCGCGACGTGGCGCTGGCCTTGATCGACGTCGTGATGGAGACGGACGATGCCGGCATCGCGCTGGTGCAGCATGTTCGCGAACAGCTCCGCGACAACGACATGCAGATCGTGCTGCGCACCGGCCAACCGGGCATGGCGCCGGAGCGGGACGTCGTGTTGCGCTACGAGATAAACGGCTACTTCCTGAAGACCGACATCACGGCGCAGCGGCTGCACTCGATCGTGATTTCAGCGCTCAGGAACTATCGCCACGCACGCTCGCTGCGTTTCGCGCGTGAACGCGAAGTGAAGCGGGCGGTGCCGCACGAACCCGATGCGCCGCGCAGCCTGCTGGCGAAGGAGCTGGCGCATTCGAGCGAGGGTGATTCGGTCCTGCTGCAGGCGCAGCCCGAAATCGCGCTGGCGTCGAACCAGGTCACCGGCATCGAGCTGGTGCCGCAGTGGAAGACCTCTTGGGGCCTGCTGCCGGCCGCGCGCGTCGGCGATGCCTTGCCCGAGGGCCCGGCGCGACGCCGGCTGGTCCTGTGGCTGCTCGCCCAGGCTTGCTTCTGGTCGCGCTCCTGGAGCGAGAGCCTGGGTGCATCCGTGACGGTGTCGGTACCGCTGGTCGCGGAAAGCCTGGGCGATTGCGGCACCTTCGAGGCGGTCGTCGAGACGGTGCGCGACAGCGGCCTGGCGCGTGGCGCGCTGGATCTGCTGGTCAGCGAAGAAACCCTGCTCAGCGACCACCCCGACATGCGGGCCGCCGTGGCGGCACTGCGCTCCCTGGGCGTGACATTCACCTTGACCGACTTCGGGGCGCAGACGATCTCCCTGCAGCAGCTGAACCGCCTGGTTCCCGACCGACTGAAGATTCACCGGATCTTCGTGCGCGAGGTGGCCGCCGACGCCGAGCGGATGGCGATGGCGCGCTCGCTGATCGCGTTGGCGCAGACGCTGAACATCGTGGCCATCGCCGACGGCCTCTCGTCCGACAGCGACGCGCAGTTCTTCAAGTGGGAGGGCTGCGAGCTGGGCCAGGGCGATGCGCTGGCGCCTGCGTGCGCGCCGGCCGACGTCTACGAGTTCCTGATGAACGGCCGCAAGGCCTCCCACTGAGGCGTCGTCGGCCGCTCAGTGCACGTGCGAGCAACCCAGGCCGCAGGCCGTGCGCCACGGGACGCGCCCGCTTCCGGGTGATTGACGCCCCGCGGGCCGCGGCTGATCGCCCCGGGCAAGAAACGGGGCCGAGAGTGTCCTGTCGCATGCGTCGCCACAGTCGGGGCATGGCTGCGGCATGCGGGACTCGGCCATCGGCCGGATCTCCCGGAAGTCGCCGCAGCGTGCGCAGTGGTAGTCGTACATCGGCATCGTCGCGGGTCCTGTGAGGTCGAAGCGGCTGGATGGACAGGCGACTACTTCATGAGCCCGTTGAGCAGCAGGTATCCGGGCACCCATCCGGTCAGCACGCCTTCGGCGACCGTGACTGCCCCGACCAGCTTGGCGATCGGCTTCTTCCCGACCAGAAGCAGGAAGAACAGGAACCACAGAATCCCCCAGGCCGCCCAGCACAGGCCGAACCAGACGCCCCATGTCGTCGTCGCGCCGCCCAGCGTCTGGATCGTGACCGGCACCGCGGTGATCGCCACGAACAGGCAGAACCAACCCAATCCCCGCCCGTCCGCTCCGTTGGACCGGTTCAGCGCCACCCAGAAGTAGGTGAACGTGAACAGCAGCGTCAGCGCCGCGGCGTTGATGGACGCAGCGTCGGCGCCTGGCCCGAACGCCAGGTAGAGCGATGCCAGCAGCGTGATGCCCCCCACGAAGATGTCGATGATCGCAATTTCGTTGTCGCCGATATGGCCGAGCAACCAGAGACCGTTGAGGCACAGCACGGCGCCCACGTAAAACAAGACCAACCCGAGCATGGTGTTTTCTCCTGAGCCGACGACCGATTCCAGCCAAGCGCGTCCCGGCGCCGATGGGCCGGGACGCGCACTTGGCGCTTTCAAGAAGCCTTGAGCGCTAGCGCAGCGCGGATGTGCTGCGGAATCAGTTCGGCGACCGCGGCACCTGCATGCCTTGCTTCACCTGGTGCGGCTTCCCGGTCGCCGACGGGCGGATGTCGAAGTCGAAGATCGATCGGGGGATGTAGATGGTCGAGCACGCGTTCGGGATGTCCACCACGCCCGACAACCGGCCCTCGACCGGCGCCGTCCCGAGGATCATGTACGCCTGGATGTCCGTGTAGCCGAACTTCATCATGTAGTCGATGGCGTGGTTGCAGGCGTTCTGATAGGCCAGCCACGAGTCCAGGTAGTGCTGCTTCCCCTTGCTGTCGACCGAGACCCCCGAGAATGCAATCCATTCGGAATACTGCGGGTCGCGGATCCCGGGCATGAAGATGGCGTTCTCGCGCACGCCGTACTTTTCCATCCCGCCCTTGATCAGATCGACGCGCAGGTCCATGAAGCCGCCCATCTCGATCGCGCCGCAGAACGTGATCTCGCCGTCGCCCTGCGAAAAGTGCAGGTCGCCGAACGACAGGTTGGCCCCGGAGACGAAGACCGGATAGAAGACCCGGCTCCCCGCCGTGAGGTTCTTGATGTCCTGGTTGCCGCCGTTCTCCCGAGGCGGGGCGGTCCGGGCCGCCTCCCTGGCGACCCGATCGAAGTCGGCGCCCTTGAGCGAGCCCAGGATCGCGCTGTCCGGCAGCGGCGGCAGGGCCAGCGGCGGCACGCGGTACGGGTCGGTGGCGATCAGCGCGGTTTCGCGCTGCGTCCATTTCGCGAGCAGCGCGGCCGACGGTGCGGTGCCCATCAGTCCCGGGTGATGGATGCCCGCGTAGGAGACTTCCGGAATGTGGCGCGAGGTGGCGATGTCGCCGTTGAAGTCCCAGATCACCTTGTAGGCATCGGGGAAGCGCTCCGTGAGGAAGCCGCCGCCGTTCTTGTTGGCGAACACGCCCGTGTAGCCCCAGCCCATGCCCGAGAAGGGCCCCGAGTCTTCCTGGTCGCAGGAGTCGATCTCGAGGATGTCGACGATCAGCAGGTCGCCCGGCTCCGCCCCTTCGATGCGGAACGGCCCGGACAGGACGTGCACCCCGGCGAGCGGGGCGTTGCGGATGTCGTCCGCAGAGTCGTCGTTCTTGATGGCGCCGTCGAACCACTCACGGCAATCCGCGCGGAAGACCTCGCCCGGCTTCACGGTCACGTTCGCCGGAATGTCCGGGTGCCAGCGGTTGTGGCCGACGTGCTTCTGATTGGTGAACTTCTTGCTGTTGTCCAGTGGGAACAGATTCTTGGGCATCTCAAGACCTCTCATTCGTTGGTTGCATGACACTTGGCGAAAGGGCGACGTACCTCATGGGGTTCACCGGTACGTCGTGGTGGAATGGGCGCGCCGCCCGCTGAATGGCGACCTTGGCCTCATGGCCGAGGCAGGCCGCGCAGCTTCGGAGTCAGCGTGAGCGTTCGACTGGGGGCGCCGGTGGAAGGCAGCGAGCTGACGACTTCCGGTTCATGGCGGCTCTTGTCCGCGTGGTCCATCGCGGCGGTCCATGCGCGCCGCGATGCGGACCTGAACATCGGCGCCGAAATCACCTTGCGGGCCGGGTTCCCGCACTTCGTGCAAGGGACCGACGGCGGCGCTGTTCCGAGCGGCATGATCTTGTCGAACAAGCCGTCCTGGTCGCATCGATATTCGTAGGTGGCCACCGCGTTGCTCCTTCTTGGTCGACGACGTCGCATCGGGAGGCGATCCCGGTCGACGCCAAACAAGCCATCCGTGGGCTCGGAG
Organism: Variovorax sp. M-6; assembly: GCF_052114385.1. Taxonomy (NCBI): domain Bacteria; kingdom Pseudomonadati; phylum Pseudomonadota; class Betaproteobacteria; order Burkholderiales; family Comamonadaceae; genus Variovorax; species Variovorax sp. M-6. The sequence continues at coordinate 19,761 of NZ_JBFREQ010000057.1, forward strand.
GGCAGGACGAATGCTGAGAGCGCATCGAGACTTGCGAATCCCGTGATGCGATGAATTTCGATCATCCGAACGGGTGAGATTCCGTTCACCTGATCGGGTGAGCGCTCGATGACCGGGTGCTGCCTGTCGATCGGATCCATCCCTCGTCGGATCGGACGTTTCCACTCAGAAATGACGCTTCTTCCTGAGGCGTCGCCCCTGGCATTCATGTTTCCATTTCGAGTGGCCGGGTTCGAGCAGCTTGCGTCTGCCGCAGCGGACGAGGGCCGCAGAGAGAACCGTTCACGCCATTCCTTCAACGACTTCAGGGAGACACCATGAACCGCACACTGAGATTCCGCATCCTCGCCGCCATGGCCTTGGCCCCGTGGGCGACACTCGCTTCTTCCGCGCTCGCCGAGCCCGTCTATCCGATCAGGCCGATCCGCATGGTCGTCGGCTATCCGCTCGGCAGCCCCATCGACGGCAGCGCGCGGCTTGTCGCCGAGAGGCTCGGGGCCGCGCTGGGGCAGCCGGTCATCGTCGACAACAAGGCCGGCTTCGGCACCCTGGGCACCGCGGCGGCGGCGCGCGCGGCGCACGATGGCTACACCCTGCTGATGGGCAGCACCACGGCCATGGCCATCGCGCCCCGCCTCTATTCGAAGCTGCCCTACGATCCGCGCCGCGATCTCGTGCCGGTGGCGCTGCTGGGGCGCCTGCCGCAGGTGCTGGTCGTGAATCCCGCCGTTCCCGCGGCCGACCTCAAGAGCCTGGTCGAACTGATGAAGAAGAGCGGCGGCACCTTCGACTACGCCACCTTCGGCAACGGCTCCAGCAGCCACCTGACCATGGAACTGCTGAAGCAAGCCGCGCGCGTCGACCTGCGGCACATCCCCTACAAGAGCAGTGTCGCGGCGATCTCGGACGTGATCGGCGGCCAGGTTCCGCTGGGCATGGACGTGCTGCAGTCGGCCCGGCCCCACATCGAGTCGGGCCGGTTGCACGCGCTCGCGATCAGCGCCGAGGCGCGGTCGAGCGTGGCGCCCGATCTGCCGACCTTGGCCGAACTGGGCTATCCCGGGATCACGCTGAGCCTCTGGGTCGGCGTCTTCGCGCCGGCCGGCACGCCGGATGCGATCGTGCAACGTCTGGCCGGGGCGCTGAAGGGTGTCATGGACGCCCCCGACATGCAGGCGCAGCTCGCGAAGCACGGCGCCGAGCCCATGTTTGTGTCGGGGCCGGCCGCCGGCGCCTTCCTCGACCGGGACGGCGCGCGCTGGGCCGAGGCGGCGCGGGTCTCGGGCGTCCGGCTCGATTGAGGGCGTTCAGATGTACGTGCCGCGCCGGCGTCCGGCCGGCGTGGCCGGGGCGTCGGCTGCACGGCGAAAGGCCGAGGCCTGATAGGAAGAGCGCATGGGGTCGAGAAACTGCCGAAGGGCGAACGCCAGCTCGTTCTGCTCCCCACGGGTCAATTCGCGCGCCAGTCTGCAGAACTCGGCTTGGTAGCAGGGCAACATCAACGTCGCCGTGAGTGCGTGGACGTCGTCGCGCCGAGCCAGGTACCCATTGCACAAAGCAATGCTCCGATAGATTTCGATGGCCTGAGCGACTCGGCCGGAAGGTTGCGCGTCGCGGTTCATGGGATGCAGCGCCAGATGCCCACTGGGGCCTTCCTTGCTTCTCTTGCCGGTCATCGTTGCTCCTTGTGGGGCGCCTCGGATGGCGCTTGACGACAACTCTATTCACTCTGTGGCGCAGCGGGGAGTAACAAGTCCGTCGTGATCGAACGGGCTGAAAGAAGTTTCTGCACTAGAGTCGGAAGTCTCCGAGTTAATTTTTGGATTAATCAATCGAGCATGCGACTCGCCTTTCGGATCGAGTCTCGCGACACATGTGCGGTCTGCGATCAGAAGCGAAATTGCGCTGTCTGATGACTCTTCTTTAGTCGTTATGTCGCAATAGAACAACGCAATTCATAGATCTGAAGGTCGACTTTGCATAGTCGTGGATTGACTTTGCATGAATGACTCAACTCCAAGGAAAAGCCTCTGCTGCAATAGCGACAACTTCCCAAAAGGAGGTTGGCCCGGGGTCCGGTGGGAGCACAAAGTGCCAGTCACGGTGAGCCCTTCGCACCGGAGCCCTATGTTTAACCTTGGAGAAACTTGCAATGAAAAAATCTCTAGTTGCCCTGGCTGCTC
>NZ_JBFREQ010000058.1:0-21680 GCF_052114385.1 Variovorax sp. M-6
GAGGGAAGTTCCGCTTTCATATTTACCTTTAGTCCAAAGATCCTGATCCGTGCACGATTGCAGCGGCTCGCGCGATGATGACACCGACCCCAATGGGTTGGCTACTGCCCCAAAGGGCAGTGCCGATGCATCTTGGTCTGAGGTACTACTTGCCGCATCGGTTGAGTGGGAGACGCTCGCCTTGCTTCCGAGTCGAAGGTCCGATGGAAATCGGCGTGTCCGAGGAGCTCAAGCGGGCCTATGTCAGCTTGTCTCAACAGCGGACCGTGATCGGCGCGAGATGAAGGTCTGCAGTTGGCCGGGACCGGCTGTTGGCCGCAATTCTGCCTTTCCCATGGTCGGCGTGGCGTGCGCGCCGTGCGGGCGTGCCGGCCCGCTGATCGTTCCCCGGCTCTGCCCCGTCCCCCTCGCCTGGCGGCCCCCTTCCGGCAGCAGCCAGCGACACCCGCTGCAGGCGGGCCGGGCCCGTCCCGCGTGGCGGCGCGGGCGGCCCCCGAAAGTCAAATGGCGCGTTCGCGCAGGTCCAGTGTCGTTCCGCTGCGGAACGCCACTGGACTTTCGCGGCCCCAAAGCCTCCGTCTCCTGCGGCAGTGTCTGTTGCAGGACGCTACACGCCATCGGAGTTTCGCGCGTCGCGCCACTGAAGCTTCGCGAATTCCGGCGCCGCGCCATTGAACCTGCGCGTGTGCCGGCAGTGCGAGGGGGTCTCGAGGCGGTCATCGGACCGACAGCCGTTTCGGGCCCAGAGCCCAAGTCGCGTATGTGCCGTGGGTGTCGAGTCCAGCCGGCCGGCGGCCGGTCAGGGGTGAACAGCCGCTATAGGCGGAGGTCGAGTGTCGCTTCAGGGCCCATGACAGCCGGTCGAGGGTCGATCCCGACCGACTGCATCGAAACCTGAAGCGGTCCTTCCTGTTACCTCGCGCCAGTCGCGCGGGCAGAAATGCAGCCCCGCGACAGCGCGTGTACGGCCAGTCATGCGCATGAATAGAACTAGCCGCCGGAGTGCTGAATGCTCTCAACCTCTTTCAGTCGCTTGAATGCATCCTGCGCCTTCAGCAAAGCGTAGTTGATGTTGCCAGTATTGAGCGAACTGCCGGCCTGATAGGGGAACTGGTCGAAGTCGGAGAAAAAGCGCTTGACCTCAGCCTGCACAGGGACCAGCAGCCACATCTGCCGGGCCAGGAAATCGAGTGCACCGGCGCCCTCTTCAAGGCCACGCTCGTAGGGGTCCATGCGCAGGTTGGTGAGCAGCGCCCATGCTGAAACCGTTCGAACGCCCGTTCCGATGTTGCCATGCTGCGTCGCGAAACTGACCTTCCAATCACGGTAGCGCAGCGCGTTGAGGTTGCCACCCTGGTCGAAGTAGTAGACCGACTGGCGCGGACCTTCCTTCTCCTTGCCCTGAAAATACGGCAGAAAATTGTAGCCATCGAGGTGCACCTTGAAGTCCTTTTTGCCCAACTTCATGCCCTTGGCGAGTTGCTCCTTGACATCAGGCACGCCGGCCGCTGCGCAGAGGGTCGGAAACATGTCGATCAACGAGATCGGGTCGTTGTAGACCGTGCCGGCCTTGATCGTTCCGGGCCACCGGATGGCCATCGGAATGCGGAAGCCGCCTTCCCATGTTGAGCCTTTCTCGCCGCGGAACATCGTCATCGCGCCATCGGGCCACAGTGCAATCTCGGCGCCGTTATCGGTGGTGTAGACCACGATGGTGTTGCCGTCGACGCCGAGTTCGTCGAGCAGGGCGAGCAATTCGCCGACGTGGCCATCATGCTCGACCATGCCGTCGGCGTGCAGTCCCATGCCTGTCATGCCGACGGATTCTTCCTTCAGGTGGGTGAAGATGTGCATGCGCGTGGTGTTGAACCATACGAAGAAGGGCGAGTCTGCCTTCACACTCTTGGTGATAAACGTCTTCGCTGCGGCCAGGAACTCTTCGTCGACCGTCGGCATGCGCGCGACGTTGAGTGGGCCCGTGTCCTCGATCTTGCCGCCGGCCACCGAGTGGATCACTCCGCGCGGCCCATACTTCTTCTTGAAGTTCGGATCCTTTGGATAGAAATAGCCTTCGGGCTCCTCCTCTGCGTTGAGGTGATACAGGTTACCCAAGAACTCATCGAAGCCGTGATTGGTCGGCAGGTGGTGGTCTTGGTCTCCGAGGTGGTTCTTGCCGAACTGCCCGGTGGCGTAGCCCTGAGTCTTCATCACATCGGCGATCGTCGGCATCCAGTCGGTGATGCCGTGTGGGTCGCCCGGCATGCCGATGGTCAGCAAGCCGGTGCGAAAGGGTTCCTGGCCGAGGATGAACGAGGCTCGACCGGCGGTGCAGCTCTGCTGGCCGTAGGAGTCCGTGAACAGCGCGCCTTCGTTGGCGATGCGGTCGATGTTCGGTGTCTGGTAACCCATCAGGCCGCGCGTATAGGCGCTGATTTGCGGGATGCCGATGTCATCACCGAAGATGACCAGTATGTTCGGCTTGCTGGAGCCAGAACCCGAAGACTTCGCAGGCGCAGCTTTTCCGGTTGCCATTTTGACGCTCCTTCAAAAGTTGGGGCGTGAAGGATTCAGGTGCATGTGACCGCCCCGTGTCGCCGCTCCTAGTGGGCCAGCGGCCCAACACAGGCCCGTCCGGTGCTGCATGCGGAACCCTCGGAATGGCACATCCCGACAATTGGCCGAGGGATCGACGGGCTAATCAAGCGATTCTCAAGACCGAATGTATGGTGGTCCATCCCGGTGGCCACGTACTCCACGTACGTGATGCGTCACGGCCTGCAAGCATGACCCCTCCAGCTATGGATTCTCCTATTCACCCCGGCGGCTCGATGTCCGCTTAAGGCCCGGGACCGGCCGTTGGCCGCATTCTGCCTAGACACCTATCCGAACCTGACCAAGCTCACGAAGCCCTCTGGCCGGACGCAACTTGTTTGGATGCGGTCATGCCGATGCAGCGAAAGCCGCCTCCAACGCCGCAACGGGCAAGCACCCGCGCAAGCCGATCGCCACCACGGCCGCGCCGTCCACTGGCGCGTCGGCCTTGCGCAGCGCGCCGTGCCGCCCCGCGAACTGGATCTCCGACCAGGCGGCCTCGCCGGTGCGCAGCACGCCCTTGAGGCGCAGCAGCCCGGGCGGCGTGTCGCGCAGCCAGGCGCGCAGCGCATTCGGGTCGAAGACCCGACCCGGCCGGCAGGACCAGGTGTCGAAAAGCTCGCCGTGATCGTGCGCCTCGTGGTGCGAATGATCGTCATGGCCGCAGCCCGGCTGCGTGCAGCCACGGGCATCCCGCTCCTCGCGCGCTTCGGACAAGGACAAGCCTTCGCGCAGCACCCTCGGCAGCCGCGACTGCGAGGTCTCGTACTGCGGCGTGCGGCTCGCGACGGACGACACCCACTCACGCACGCGCGCCAGCTCGTCGGGTGTCACGCTGTCGACCTTGTTGATCACGACCATGTCGGCCGCCTTGAGCTGGCGTTCCAGCGTATCGGCCAGCAGCGGATCGCGCGCCTGCGCCATCGCGGCGGCCGCGTCGACCAGCACGATCACGCCCTCCAGCGCCAGCTCCGGCGCCGCCATGCCCAGCTGCGCGATGCGCCAGGGATCGGAGACGCCGCTGGCCTCGATCACCACCGCATCGAAGCGCGTGCCCGATTCGAGCACCTGGATCAGCGCACGCGAGAGATCGTCCCCGATCTGGCAGCACACGCAGCCGTTGGTGAGCGCGATGGTGTCGCCGCTCGCGCCGGCGATCAGCGCCGCGTCGATGTTGAGCGCGCCGAAGTCGTTGACCAGCACCGCGATGCGCTGCCCTTCGGCCTCGCGCAGCCAGCGGTTGACGAGCGTGGTCTTGCCGGCGCCCAGGAAGCCACCGATGACGGTGAGCTGCAGCCGCGGCTTCACGCTAGCTCCGGCGCGCCTCGAACACGCGGCCCGACAACACCGTGCCCCACACGCGCACGTCCTTGAGCTTCATGGGGTCGACCGCCAGCGGGTCATCCTCCAGCACGCAGAAGTCCGCGCGCTTGCCGCATTCGATGCTGCCGATCTCGTGGTCGAGCTTCAGCGTCCAGGCGGCGCCGAGGGTGATGGCGCGCAGGGCCTGCGGCACGCTGATGCGCTCGGCCTCGCCGAGCACGCGGCCCTTGGGCGTCACGCGGTTGACTGCGCACCAGGCGGTGAAGAGCGGCCCGAGCGGCGTGACCGGCGCATCGGAATGGATGGCCAGCGGCACGCCGGCCGCCAGCGCGCTGCCGCAGGCGTCGAGCCGGTTGGCGCGGTCCGGGCCCATGGTCATCTCGTAGTGCTGGTCGCCCCAGTACCAGATGTGGTTGGCGAAGAGGTTGGCGCTGAGGCCCAGCGCGGCCATGCGGCGGAACAGCGGCGCGTCGATCATCTGGCCGTGCTGCAGCGTGTGGCGGTGGTCGGGCCGCGGCGCACGGGTCAGCACGCGCTCGATGGCGTCGATGGCCACCTCGCTGGCCTCGTCGCCGTTGGTGTGCGTGTGGATGGTGAGGCCGGCGCGATGGTAGGCCTCGAAGTCGGACTCGTACTGCGCCGGCGCCGTGACCCAGATTCCATTGGGTGCGCCGTTGAAATGGCCGGGCCAGCGCAGCCGCGCCGAGAAGCCCTGGATCGAGCCGTCCAGCATCATCTTCACCAGGCCGTAGCGCAGGCGGTCGGTGTTGCGCGGCATGAGGCTCTTCACATGTTCGGCGCCGAGGGCCGCGCCGTGCGTGCCGTGGAAGGCCTGGAAGGCGGGCAGGATGCGCACGCCGAAGCCGTCGTCTCCCGTCACCGTTTCGAGCACGCGGCAGTCTTCCTCGGCCAGCTTGTTGACCAGGTCGGTGGCGGTGGTCACGCCCTGCATGCAGGCCAGGCGGCCGAAGGAGCGAACGCCGTCCGCCGTCATCGAGGCCAGCAGGCCGGCGTTGCCGATCTTGCGCAGCACGAGGAACATCGCAGCGGGCTCCTGCAGCTCGCCAGTGGGCTCGCCGGCCATCTCGCCTTCAGCGAACTTGACCACGCCCTCGACCTCGTTGTCGCGGGTGATCTCGGCCAGCCGAAGCATGGCGCTGTTGACGTTCATCAGGTGGCCATTGGCATGGCCGATGACGATGGGGCGGGTGCTGCTTGCGCGGTCCACGTGTTCGACCGTCATGCGCTCGCCGCCGAAGTAGATCGGGTCGAAGCCCCAGGCGATCAGCGGCTCGGTGGCGGGCCGGCCGGCCGCGCTCATCTGCGCATCGACCTCGACGAGGCGCTGCACCACGGCGTCCATCGAGCGCAGGCCACTCCAGGTCTTGCCTTCCGGGTCGCGGCGGTCGAACCAGCCCAGGTACGTCCAGTCCCACATGCTGCCTTCCTTCAGGTGGCAGTGGCCTTCGACCAAGCCGGGCATCAGCACCTTGTCGGCGAAGCGCTCGTCCAGCGTGAACGCGCCCCAGGCCTGCATGTCCGCCGGCGTGCCGACCGCAAGCACCCGGCCATCGCGCACCGCCACGTGCGTGGCCTCGGGCTGCATCGGGTTCATGGTGATGATCTTGCGGGCGGGGTAGATGGTGGTGGCGCTCATGAAAATGTGTCGGAACGATGAGAGGGAACGAGCAACGGATCGGATGGTGTGCCGGTTTCAGGCCAGCTGCATGCGCAGGGGCGGCTGCGGCTGGCCGTGCAGGATCTCGACGCGCCGGCAGCGCACCCAGTGGTCCGGCGCGACTTCGCGCAGCGGCGGCAGCTCGGCCTCGCAGGCCGGCTCGGCGACCGGGCAGCGGCCGGCGAAACGGCAGCCCGCGGGCGGGTTGATGGGACTGGGCGGATCGCCGGTGAGCTTGATGCGCTGCGCCGCGCGCCGACGCCCGCCGCTGACCGTCGGCACCGCCGACATCAACGCCACGCTGTAGGGATGCAGCGGCCGCGCGAAGAAGCTGCGGCGCGGTGCGCGCTCCACGATCTGGCCCAGGTACATCACGGCGATGTCGTCGCAGATGTGCTCCACCACCGCCATGTCGTGCGAGATGAAGAGGTAGGTCAGCCCCAGTTCGCGCTGCAGCCGGGCCAGCAGGTTGAGGATCTGCGCGCGGATCGCGATGTCCAGCGCCGACACCGGCTCGTCGCACACCACCAGCTCAGGGTTGGTGGCCAGGGCGCGCGCGATGTTGATGCGCTGGCGCTGCCCGCCCGAGAACTGGTGCGGGAAGAGCTGCTGCTGCTCTGGCCGCAGGCCCACCGCCTCGAAGAGTTCGGCCACGCGCCGCGTGCGCTCGGCGGGCGTGCCGATCTTCATCAGCTCCAGCGGCGCGCGCACTGCGGCGCCAGCGCGTTCGCGCGGGTTGAGGGAGGAGAAGGGGTCCTGGAAGATGATCTGCATGCACGAGCGCGCCTTGCGCAGCGCCTCGCCCTCCAGCGTGCCGAGCTGGGTGTCGCCCAGCTGCACATGGCCGCCGGTGATCGGCGCGAGCCGCATCACCGCCAGCGCGGTGGTGGTCTTGCCCGAGCCCGATTCGCCCACCACCGCGAGCGTGCTGCCGCGCCGGACCTGGAAGGACACGCCGTCCACTGCCTTCACCACTTCGGCGGGGCGGCCCCAGCCGGCCTTGCCGCGCGGGAAATGCACCTTGAGATCGTTGACCGACAGCAGCGTGTCGGTGTCCATGTAAGTCATGCAGCCTCCTTCAGCTTGCGCGGCTGCGGCGTGGCGTGCAGCCAGCAGGCCGCGCCATGCGGCATCGCCGTGTGCAGCGGAACGAACGCGCTCGGCAGCTCGAACATCGGTGGCACCTCGGTGGCGCAGCGTTCCATCGCATGCGGGCAGCGCTCGCGGAAGGCGCAGCCGCTGCCCAGCTCCCAGATCGAGGGCACCATGCCGGCGATCTCGGGCAGCGCCTCGCGGTCCTCGCCGATGGCGCTGCTGCCGAGCTCGGGCAGGCAGTCGATCAGGCCGCGGGTGTAGGGGTGGCCCGGCTCGCCCAGCACCTGTGCGGCGGTGCCTTGCTCGATCACGCGGCCGGCATACATCACCATCACGCGATCGGCCATCTCGGCCACCGCGCCCATGTCGTGGGTGATGAGCAGGATGGCCGTGCCCTTCTCGCGCTGCAGCTCGCGCAGCAGGTCGAAGATCTGCGCCTGCACCGTCACGTCCAGCGCGGTGGTGGGCTCGTCGGCGATCAGGATGTCGGGCCGGCAGGCCAGCGCCATCGCGATCATCACGCGCTGGCGCATGCCGCCGGAGAGCTGGTGCGGATACTCGTCGACACGCAGCTCGGGCGCCGGAATGCCGACTTGCCGCAGCATCTCGATGGTGCGCAGCCGCGCCGCGTGCATGTTCATCCCGGCATGCAGCTGCAGCGACTCGGCGATCTGGTCGCCCACGGTGAACACCGGATTGAGCGAGGTCATCGGCTCCTGGAAGATCATCGAGATGCGGTTGCCGCGCACCTCGCGCATGCGGGCCTCGCTGGACTTGAGCAGGTCCTCGTCCTGGAACAGCACGCGCCCCCCGCTGATGCGGCCGGGTGGGGAGGGGATCAGGCGCAGCAGGGCCAGCGCGGTCATGCTCTTGCCGCAGCCGGACTCGCCGACCACGCAGAGCGTCTCGCCGCCGCGGATCTCGAAGTCGACGCCGTTGAGCACCTGGGCCTGGCCGCGGCGCGTCCTGAACTCGACGTGCAGGTCCTGCACGCGCAGCAAGGGGGTGTTGGTCGAAGCCGGCATGTCAACGCTCTCGCAGCTTGGGGTTCAAGGCATCGTTGAGGCCGTCGCCGATCAGGCTGACGGCGAGCACGGTGACGAAGATGGCCACGCCCGGGAAGGCCACGGCCCACCAGCAGGACAGCACGTACTGCCGGCTCGATCCGATCATCAGGCCCCAGCTCATCTGGTTGGGATCGCCCAGGCCCAGGAAGGACAGACCGGCCTCGAACAGGATGGCCGCGCCCACCGCCAGCGTGGCCGACACCACCAGCGGCGGCAGCGCATTGGGCAGGATCACCTTCCAGATGATGCGCGCGTTGCCGGCGCCGATGGCGCGCTCCGCGCGCACGAACTCCAGGCTGCGGAACTTGAGGAACTCGGCGCGCGTGAGCCGCGCGGTGCCGGTCCAGCTCACGATGCCGATGGCCAGCGTTACCGTGACCAGCGAGGGCGAGAACAGCGTCACCACCACCATCGCGAAGAGCAGGGCGGGCAGCACCTGGAAGAACTCGGTCAGGCGCATCAGCACGGCATCGACCTTGCCGCCGTAGTAGCCGGCGAAGGCGCCCAGCGTGATGCCGATCGCGACCGACAGCAGCGCCGCCACCGCGCCCACCAGCAGGGTGGCCCGGCCGCCGTAGATCAGCGTGGTCAGGACGTCGCGGCCGAGGTAGTCGCTGCCCAGCCAGGCGTCTTCGCTGAAGGGCGGGGTGAGCGGGGCCGAGCGGATCTCGAAGGGATCGGCCGGGTAGACCCAGGGGCCGGCGATCGCGACCAGCAGAATCAGCAGCAGCATGACCATGCCGGCGATGGCCGAGGGGTTGCGCAAGAACATGCGCAGCGCCTCGACGCCGGGATGCTCGACCTTGAGCGCGGAGCGGGCCGCGGGCATGGCCGCAGTGGCAGAGTGCTGCAGGGTGGCGCTGTTGTTCATCATGAGGACTTGATCCGCGGATCGATGAGGCGATAGCAAAGGTCGGTGACCTGGTTCATCACGACGACCACGATGGAGGAGAACAGCAGCACGCCGAGGATGGTCGGGTAGTCGCGGCGCAGCACCGAGTCGAAGGCCAGCCGGCCGAGGCCGGGCCAGTTGAACACCGTCTCGACCAGGATCGCGCCGGCCAGCACGTTGCCGAACTGCAGGCCCAGCACTGTCACCACCGGCAGCAGCGCGTTGCGCAGCGCATGCTTGTAGAGCACCACGCGCTCGGCCAGGCCCTTGGCGCGCGCGGTGCGGATGAAGTCCGCGCCCAGCACGTCCAGCATCGAGGAGCGCGCCAGCCGGCTGTACTGCGCGAGGTAGACCAGGCCGAGCGTGACGGTCGGCAGCACGAGGTGGTGCAGCACGTCGAGGATGTCCGCGATGCCTCCACCCGAACTGTCGGCCGAGCGCATGCCCGCCACCGGCAGGATGGGCAGGATGGAAGCGAACAGGATCATCAGCATGATCCCGACCCAGAACACCGGCGCCGCGAAGCCCACCATCGACAGCACGGTGATGAACTGCGACAGCGCGCCGTTGGGCTTGCGCGAGGAGAGCACGCCCAGGGCCGTGCCGACCACGAAGGCCACCAGCACCGCGCTCAGCACCAACAGCAGCGTGGCGGGCACGCGCTCGGCGATCATCGCGGTGACGGGCAGGTTGAAGAAGTAGGAGTAGCCGAGGTCGCCTCGCAGCACCTTGCCGAGGTAGACGCCCAACTGCACCGGCAGCGGGCGGTCGAGCCCGTACTGCGCGCGCAGCTGCGCCATCAGCTCGGGCGACATGCCGCCGCTGGCGCCGGCGATGGTCTCCACCGGATCGCCGGGCGCGGCGTGCACCAGCACGAAGTTGAGGATCACCACCGCCAGCACCAGGGCCAGGCCCTGGAGCAGGCGCGATGCGATGTAGCGCGCCATGGTCGTCGCTCCCGCCTACTTGAAGTAGACCTCGTCGTAGGGCGAGATCGGGCCCCAGATGGTGGCCGGCACGTTCGCCAGCTTCTTGCTCGCCACCGTGTGGTAGGGCACCTGGTTGATGAAGACGATGGGCAGCTCGTCGGTCACGATCTTCTCGAAGGTGGCGTAGTAGGCCTTGCGCTTGGTCGGGTCGATGATGCCGCCGGCGGTGTCGAGCAGCTCATCCACCTTCGGGTTGCTGTAGGACTGCGTGTTGGTCCAGACCACCGGCTTGATGTTGGTCGAGAGGTAGGTGCGGTGCACGCCGATGATCGGGTCGCCCCAGTTGAACACCAGGTCCATCGACATGTCGAAGTCGTGCGAGGCCATGCGCTTGGCCCAGGCCGGGAAGTCGGCCGAGGCGCGCACCTCGACCGCGATGCCGACCTTCTTGAGCTGGCCGCGGATGTACTCGGCCACCGTCTTCTGCTGGTCGTCGGCCCCGGGCAGGTAGTCGATGGTGAGCTTGAAGCGCTCGCCGTTGGCGCCGGCCTTGTAGCCCGCGGCGTCCAGCATCTCGGCGGCCTTCTTCACGTCCACGGGGTAACGCACCAGGTCGGGCACGGCGAAGGGGCTGCTGGCCACGATCGGGCCGTCGGCCGGGGTCGCGAAGCCGCCCATCAGCGCCTTGGTGATGAAGGTCTTGTCGATCGCGGTGGCGATGGCCTTGCGCACCTGCACGTCCGACAGCGGCTTCTTCGTCAGATTGAAGGCCAGCCAGTTGAGGGCGCCGATGCCCTCGTAGCCTTTAGGCGTGAGCGTGACCTGCGGGTTGGTCGCCAGGCGCTTGAGGTCGGTGGGCACGCTCGCGAAGGGCAGCATCTGCATGTCGCCGCGCTCCAGGCCGAGCATCAGGCTGGCCATGTCGGGCGTGATGTTGACGATCACCTTGTCGAGGTAGGGCTTGCCGGGGAGGAAGAACTTGTCGAAGCGCTCCATCACGATGCGCTGGCCCGACTTGAACTCGACCAGCTTGAAGGGGCCCGAGCCCACCACGTCGGTGCTGTTGCGCGGGTGGCTCTTGAGGTCCTGTCCGTCGCCGTAGATGTGCTTGGGCAGGATGGGGCACAGGGCGGGCGACATCGCCAGCACGATCGCCGGGTGCGGCGCGCTCATGCGGATGATGGCGGTGTAAGGGTCGGGCGTGTCCACCTTCTCCACCGGGCCCATCATGGTGGTGAAGGGGTGGTTGGCCTTGATCGCCATGATCGAGAAGGCCACGTCGGCCGAGGTGACGGGCTTGCCGTCGTGGAACACGGCGTTCTTGCGCAGGTTGAGGGTGAGCGACTTGCCGTCCTCGGCCAGCTTCCACGACTCGGCCAGGTAGGGCTGCGGATTCCACTTGTCGTCGAAGCGCAGCGGGCTGGCGAAGATCTGGGTCGAAGGCATGGCGGTCGCGATGCCCGACTGCACCGCGCCGTTCAGGTGCCGCGGGATCTGGGTGCTGCCCAGCACCAGCGTGCCGCCGCGCTTGGGGGCTTCGTCGTCGGCGGCGGCTGCGGGCATGGCGAGCAACGCGCCGGCGGTGGCCAGGGCGGCCGACAGCATGGCGGCGCGGCGTGTGAACGTGAAGGTAGGCATGCGTGACCTCGTGAAAGTCGGCTGGGAGAAAGGCGTGTTCGGCCGTTCCCGGCCTCGAAGCCGAAGATAGGCGCAGCGCGGGCGCCGGCGAAGAGCCACGTGGCGGCCAGTTGAAGGGCCAGAAGGCGCGGGTTTTCACGGGGGCGCACCAGGGCAATGCGTGCGCCCCCAATGAGGGCGCATGTTCACAATGAACCGCCGTGTGCGACGGTCCACGAAGTCCTGAGAAGCAAGCTGTTCTCCTTTGTCGGCGCAATGCAAAGACGAAGTGCCGAGCCTTGATGGTGCAAGGGTGCGCCGGCGTGCGGTCTGCCCTGGGCCGGCCGGCGACCAGCCCCCTGCCCACCTCCGTCACCGTCGGTTCGTGCACGATCGTCGGCCAGGCCGACAGGTCCGCATAGGACTGCGTCGCCGGCTGCACAGCACGATGTGCCCTCCTCGCTTCTTGGGCGCCCGGGCTCGGCGAACAAGTTTCCTGAAAGCAGATGGCCGAGCAACTCGTAGCCCATGACGAACGACTGAAGCGTCTGCTTCGCCCCGACCTGCGTGACGTGGACCGCAACCGCCGCGCGGGTAACCGTGAAACTTCGCCTTGTCACCCGAAGACTTTCCACACCGTGATCACCGACGCCAGCAGCATGACGAACCCGAACGCGCGCTTCAGCTTCTTCGTGGGCAGCCGGTGCGATGCGGTTACGCCGACAGGGGCGAGAAACATCGCCGGCACAGCCACCGTGAGTGCGGCCGTCCAGCAAACCAGACCAACCAGACCTTTTTGATCCGTTGTGATCGGCGAAGGGCCCATCGTGAAGGCGATCGCGCCGACGAGGGCGATCGCCAAGCCGACAGCGCTACCCGCGGCCACGGCGTTGCGCATCTCGACGTTGTCGCGCTGGGCCAGAAGATAGGGAACGGTCAGACTCGCGCCGCCCACGCCGGCCGTGGCGCTGAAGACACCGATCATTCCCCCGACATACCGGGGTGACACGCGCTGGATCAACCGCGGTTGCGTCGTCGTTGGAGGCACGTGGCTCTCCTGTACGGCACCCGCCGCCGAACCCCTGAGCATTCGTATCCCGAAGTAGGCCGCGTACACGCTGAAGATCGCCGCCACCCATGTCCCGTGAACAAGCCCCGCCAGAACAGCGCCAATCGCCGCGCCGAGGCCCGCAGCGGGTGCCAGTTGCTTGATCCACGCCACTGGGAGTGCGCCGCGACGGTGCTGGGCATACACGGCGCTTGCCGTTGCAGGCACTGTCGCCGCCAGGGCCGTTGCCACCGCGACTTGCGGCAGCGTGGCCAATTCGAGAGAGAACTGCAACGGCAGCAGAATGATGAACACCGGAACCATGAGGAACCCGCCGCCCACGCCCAACAACCCCGACAGAAACCCCGACACCACGCCGGTCAGCACGAGAAGTGAATAAACCAAAGCCGGTCTCCCAGGATCACGCCGCCTTCGGATCGTCCCAAGGCGGCGGGTTTTTTTGAGGTTTGCGAAAGAGCACGTCGTCCGTGCCACGCGTTCTCGGCCCAGGTCCCTCAGCCCCCACAAACCCGCGCCAGCCCGCGATCGAGGCCGATGCGGTAGAGCGGCTCCAGCCGACGGCGTTGGCCATGCTCGCCGGCCGCCCTGGCCAGATGTAGCTTGCAATCAGGATCGGCTCGAAGGGCCTGCGTCGCCACCAGCTCTTCGATGAACTGCGTCCGCAGCCGATCCAGCGCGGGGCGGAGCTCGGTCTTCAAATCCGCACGGCGATCCGCCGGCACGCTGCCGCTGCGCCGCCAGTCGGCCATGAGGACAAACTGGACCAGCTTGCTCGCTTCGATCTGGTCCGCGAAGAAGGCCGACGCCAGCTCGTCCGGAAGCCCCAAGCCGCGCGCTTCCGACGTCGCCGCATCGATGACCTGCTTCTCGCGCGGATCGTTCGGCGGATCGGCAACCGACAGCTTCGAATCCCATTTCGTCAGGGCGACCTTGCGAGAGATCTCCAGCCGTGTCGCGCTCAACTCGACCAGCCTCGAAAAGTCCTGCGCCTGGACTGCCGCTGCGCAAGCAGAAGCCATTGGCGCCAGGCCGCCCATGGCGCCAATCAGGACGCCCGCGAAGAGTCGACGCGGCTTCGAAAGGTCGACTTTCAATTTCATGGTTCCGAATGCAATCATCTGTGCTCCCCTGTTTGTTGCTGGTTGAACGTTGTGCCCTGATCTCGATCGACACGTCAATCCGACAACTGGACAATCTGCCGAAGAAAGTTCCTGATTCGAGGGCTCGAACCCTTGCCGAAGAACTCGTCCGGCGTCGAGTTCTCCGCGATGCTGCCGTTTTCCATGAACACGACCTTGTCCGCGACCGCACGCGCGAAGCCCATCTCGTGCGTGATGCACACCATGGTCATCCCGTCGCGTGCGAGCGCGATCATTGTTTCCAGCACTTCCTTGACCATTTCCGGATCGAGCGCCGACGTTGCCTCGTCGAACAACATGACCGACGGGTCCAGGCAAAGCGCCCGCGCGATGGCCACGCGCTGCTGCTGGCCACCGGAGAGTTGCGCCGGATAGGCATCGGCCTTGTCCGCCAACCTCACGCGCTCCAGGTGCCCGAGCGCAACCGCATTCGAATCAGCCTTCGAACGGCGGCGCACCCAGGTCTGCGCGAGCGTGCAGTTCTCGAGCACGCTCAGATGCGGGAACAGGTTGAACTGCTGGAACACCATGCCGACATTGGCCCGCACGAGGTCGGCATGCGCGGCCTCGGGGGAGATGCGGATGCCATTGACGACCACCTCGCCGGCCTGATACGGCTCCAGTCCGTTGATGCATCGCGCGAGCGTCGACTTGCCCGAACCCGAGGGTCCGCAGATCACGATCCGCTGCGACGCCTGCACCTCGAGGTCGATGTCCTTCAGCACCTGGTGGGCGCCGAAATGCTTCGAGAGCCCTCGTATGGCGACGACCGCGGATGCGGCAGCCGCGGTGCTCTCTTCCCAGGCCAAGGGGCCGGCCGTGATGTTCATGCTGAAATCTCCGCAACTAGTACGCGTACCTGAAACTGGATTCGACCTTGCGAAACACGAACATGAGGCCGTAGTTGATGGCCAGGTAGACGAGGCCGGCACTGATGAACACTTCGTAAGGCGCATAGGTCTCGGCGCTGATCAAGCGCGCGGTACCTGTCAGGTCCAGCAACGTGACCGTGCTGGCGAGCGAAGTCGCCTTGCACGTCAGGATGATCTCGTTGCCGAATGCCGGCAGCGCCGTGCGCGCCGCGATCGGCATCTCGACCGTCAGGAAGGACTGGTGCTTCGCGAGCCCGAGGGAGAATGCGGCTTCCTTCACGCCGCGAGGCACCGCCGCCAGGGCCGCTGCCAAGGTCTTGCCGGTGTAGGAAGCCGAATTCAGGCCCAGCGCGATGACGACGCACCAGAACGGATCGCGCAACACCACCCACAGCAACGAATCCTGGATCGCCTGGAACTGGCTGGCGCCGTAGTAGAGAAGAAACACCTGCACGAGCGCCGGAGTCCCGCGAAAGAACACGATGTAGCCGCCAGCAGTCCGCCGCAGCCAGCCGCGCACCGAGTTCCTGGCCAACGCGATGGGCAAGGCCAGCACGGTTCCCAGCGTGACCACCAACGCCGTGAGGCCGAGGGTCAGCAAGGCGCCATCGACAAGCCTCGGCAACGATGACCAGACGATTCCGAAGTCAAACATGGTTCATGCGCCCAGATGTCGCGCCGATCGGCGCTCTGCCGCCTCGAGCAACAGGGTTGCGATGCCCGTCAGGGCAAGGTAGATGCAGGCAGCCGCCAGGTACATGGTGAACGGCTGGCGTGTCGCCCCGGAGGCTTCGGCGGCTTTGCGCATGAGCTCTTCGCATCCGACGATCGAGACGATGGAGGTCTGCTTGATCAGCACGATCGACTGGTTGCCGAATGGCGCCAGTGCGGTCCGGGCCGCTTGCGGAATCACCACTGTCCAGAGTACCTGTATCGGGGACAACCCGAGCGTTCGCGCGGCCTCTCGCTGGCCCTGCGGAACCGCAAGCAACGCCCCGCGCGCGATCTCGGCGGCGTACGCGCCGAAGGAGAGGGCAAGCGCAAACACCCCGGCGGCGAATGCATTGATCTCGACGTGTTCGCCCGTGATGAGCGCGAGCGTCAGCGAACCGCCGAAATAAACCGCAAAGACCACCAGCAGGTCCGGGACGCCACGAATGATCGCCGCGTACAGATAGCCCAGGCTCCGCAGCACGCGATGGCGCCGCAGCTGCAACCAGCAGCCGACCAGGCCGAACACGCTCCCCACGACCAGCGCGGCCGCGGCGAGCTCGACCGTGGAGAGCATTCCCAGAAGCAGTTGGCCGCCGAATCCCTGGAGCATGGACATCTCTTTGCTCGCGTCCGGCTACATCAACTTGAACGGGAAGTACTTGGCCGTGATCCGGTCGTAGGTGCCGTCCGCACGAATCGCAGCCAATGCGGCGTTGACGCTGTCGACCGTCGCGGTGTCGCCCTTGCGCACCGCGATGCCGTTTCCGTCCCCGAGCAGACCGCCCTTGAGGTCGGGACCGACGAAGTCGAAGTTCGCGGCCTCCGGGCCCTTCAGGAAGCCTACGAAGTAGGTCACCATGTTGCCCAGGATGTAGTCGACGCGGCCGGCGACGAGATCGAGCTCCGCCGCCTGTGGTGTGTCGTAGAACTTGAGGATGGAGTCCTTGTAGTTCTGCGTCAGGTAGCTGGCCTGGATCGAACCCCGCTGCACGCCGATCGGCTTGCCCTTGAGGGCTGCCGGCGAGATGTCGGCAGGCGTTCCCTTCTTCGCCACGAAGCGCGAGATGGTGTCCTTGTACTTGTCGGAGAAGTCGACCCGCTGCCTGCGCTGCTCGGTGATCGCCATGCTGGCCACGATGATGTCGAACTTCCTGGCGACAAGACCGGGGATGATGCCGTCCCAATCCTGCGCGACGATTTCGCACCTTGCCTTCATCTTTTCGCACAGCGCATTGGCGATGTCGACGTCCCATCCCTGCAGCTTGCCGTCGGCGTTCTTGAAGCTCCAGGGCGGATAGGTCCCCTCGGTCGCGATGCGATAGGTGGGCTGCTGTGCCTGTGCAAAGCCTGAAGCCGCCGCGGCTGCGACAAGGATGCAGAGCAGCTGCCGGCCGATCCGCGGGAGTGTCTTCGAATGTGTCATCAGAGGTCTCTTCGGGTGTACGTCCAAGCCCTCTATGTTTCGCGCGTTCTGCAGCGGATGCGACTCTTGCACGTCGATCCAGATCCGCGGCAAGGCGAACGCAGCGCGGGAGATGCACGTCAGTCGAGAAACGCCTACCCGTTCAAGCAGTTGCGCGCCCTCCCCGGCCGTCAAACCATCGGGGCTTTTCTACCGACCGGAGGAGACCCGATGCGCACGCTGCTGATCGACAACCACGACTCGTTCACCTACAACCTCTTTCAGTACTTGGCGACGTGCAACGGGCGTGAGCCCTTCGTCGCCAGAAACGACGAGATCACCTGGGGCGAGATCCAGGGCCTGGACTTCGACAACATCGTCATCTCGCCCGGGCCGGGTCGGCCGCAGCGAAACGCCGATCTCGGGGTCAGCATCGACGTGCTGCGCCATGCCGAGGTGCCGGTGCTTGGCGTCTGCCTGGGGCACCAGGCGATCGCGCACCACTGCGGCGCCACGGTGGACCTGGCGGTCCGACCCATGCACGGACGCATCGACCGCGTGAGCCACGACGGACGCGATCTCTTCCGCGGCATTCCGGATTCCTTCAACGTGGTGCGATACCACTCGCTGGCGGTCAGTCGTCTGCCGGCGCATCTCGAGGCTCTCGCGTGGGCGCCCGACGGCACGCTGATGGCGCTGCGCCATGCACACAAGCCCTGGTGGGGCGTTCAGTTCCATCCGGAATCGATCTGCACCGAATACGGCGCCAGATTGCTCAGGAACTTCAGGGACCTGACCGAACAGTGGCAGCACGGCGGCGCCACGCACGATGCGGGCTCGGGCTTCCGGCAGAGGTCGATGGCTCGACAGGATGGCGCGCAGGCGATTCACGCGCAGTGCCTCGACGACTACCCCGACCCCGAAGCGATCTTCACCCGACGGTTCGCCGCCAGTGCCGAGGCCTTCTGGCTCGACAGCAGCCTGGCCGACCACCCGGGCGCGCGCTTCTCGTACATGGGCGACGCCAGCGGCCCCGGGAGCGAGGTGATCAGCTACGAATCGCGGGTGCAGCGGCTGGAGATCCGCCGGGGCGCGGACATCGAGCTTCGCACCCAGAGCGTCTTCGACTATCTCGACGATCGCATCCAGGGGCGCGCGCCCAGCGGGCCGGCGCTGCCCTTCGACTTCAAGGCGGGGTATGTCGGCTACTTCGGCTATGAACTCAAGGGCGAACTCGACGGCGAGCATGCCCACGACGCGCCCACGCCCGACGCGGTCTGGATCCTGGCAGACCGCTTCATCGTCCTCGACCACGCCGAGCAGCAGACATGGATCGTCTGCCTCGACGGCGACGCGTTGTCCGACGAGAACCGCGCATGGATGCACGAGACGCAAGAGCTGCTCTCGGCCTGCGCGCCCAGCGAGGCGAACGACGCCGGCACCCGGCCGGCGTGGCTGTCGAACCCGGCATGGCAGATCGACCTGCCGAGGTACCGCGAACTCATCGTCCAGTGCCAGCAGGAGATCCTGCAAGGCGAAAGCTACGAACTGTGCTTGACCAACAAGCTTGTAGCCTCCGGCCACGCCGACACCCTGGCGGTCTACCAAAGGCTCCGTGCGCGAAACCCGGCGCCCTACGCCGCGTACCTCAAGACACCGGCGCTGGCCGTTCTCAGCGCGTCACCCGAGCTTTTCCTGCAGATCACCGCAGACGGCCAGGTCGAGACGAAGCCCATCAAGGGCACCTGCCGACGCGGCGCCACGACAGCCGAGGACGAAGCGCTGGCCGCCCGCCTCGCCGCCGACGAAAAGACCCGCGCCGAGAACCTGATGATCGTGGACCTTCTGCGCAACGACCTCGGGCGGGTCTGCGAGGTCGGGAGCGTGCACGTGCCCGCCCTGTTCCACATCGAGTCGTACAAGACCGTGCACCAGTTGGTCAGCACCATTCGCGGGAAGCTGCGCGCCGGCCGGACCGCGATCGACTGCATCCGCCATGCCTTTCCCGGCGGCTCGATGACCGGCGCGCCGAAGCGCAGGTCGATGAAGATCCTCGACGCGCTCGAGCCCGCTGCGCGCGGCATCTACTCCGGCAGCATCGGCTATCTCTCCATGGACGGCGCCGCGCGGCTCAACATCGTGATCCGGACGATCGTCTGTGCGGGCGGCCAGGTGTCCATCGGGTCCGGGGGCGCCATCATTGCGTTGTCGAACCCCGACGACGAGGTCGAGGAGATGGTCCTCAAGGCAGCCGCGCAACTGGACGCCCTGGGCCTTCGAGACCATGGATAGCGCGGCACGCAACCGGCGCGGCATCTTGCTGATGGTCGCAGCCATGGCGTGCTATGCACTCAACGACGCCTTCGTGAAACTGACCACGCACCAGTTTCGGCCCGGGCAGATCATGGCGGTACGCGGCCTGTTCGCGACCGCCATGGTCGCGGCGTTCGCCGTCCACGCGGGCGAGCTGAAGAACTGGCGCACCCTGCTCAGGCCGGTCGTCGGCTTGCGCTCGCTGCTTGAAATCACGACGGCCGCAAGCTCCGTCGCAGCGCTGGCCCTGGCGCCCCTGGCGACTGTCACCGTCTTCATGATGACGGCGCCATTGATGATCACCGTCTGCGCGATGGTGCTTGGCTGGGAAAGGCCCCGGGGCAGTCGCGTACTGGCCGCCGCGATCGGATTCTCGGGTGTGCTGCTGGTCGTGCAGCCCTTCGGAGCCGGCGCCTGGCCAGGCTGGGGCGCCGCGCTCGCCCTGCTCTGTGCTGTCTCGCTGGCGGCGCGGGACTTGTTGACCCGGGCCATGCCCGCGCACATACCCTCCGTGCTGATCGCGCTGGCCACCACCGCGGCCGTCTGCCTGGCCGGCCTCGCGATGGGCATGTTCGAGGACGCCTGGCAGCCGCTGGCCCGGCGGGAAACCGCCTTCCTCTGCGCGGCCGCGATCTGCGCCGCGCTCGGCAACTACGCGCTGATTGCCGCCTGCAGGGGCGTGGATCTGTCGGCCGTGACGCCCTTCCGATACAGCATCGTGCTCTGGGCGATCCTGCTCGGCTACTTCGTCTGGGGCGAGCGGCCGACGGCAGGGGCCGCGCTCGGCATCGCATTGATCACCGCGGCGGGCCTGTACACCGTCTGCAGCGGCAGCACAAGCCGCGGCTAGCGCACGTGCTAGGCCGGGGCGCGGCCTTCGAGCGCAGCCGCGTATTGGCGCGCCACCGGACTGCCTGTCCAGACAATGGTCCGGCCTTCGTCCAGCGGCGTGCGGCCGAACACCATCCAGGCATCGCACACCGCGCCGATGTGCTCGACCACCTCGAGAGCCTCGGGGTGCTCGTCGGCGACGGAGGCGAAGGCGATCCCGGCCTCGTAGCTGCCCGCCAGCAAGCCCTCGCCCACGGCCGAGACCGTTGGCTCTTCGATCACCACCGGCCAGGACGAGAGATCCGCATAGCGTTGCGTTGCCGGCTGCACGCCGACCCGCCGCTGTGGGCCGCCGGCTGCGCGCGCACGCAGCAGGGCCATCGGCCGGCTCGGCGATATGAATGCGTCGACCACGAACAGCGACTTCCGGTAGCCGCCGGTGATGTCCGGTGCGTCCGGATGGACCGCGCACTGCAGCATGTAGTCCGCCCGGCCAGCGGCCAGTTCGCGCGCGCCATGATGGAAGTCATCAAACCAATCGACGATCGTCGAGCCTGCAAGCCCATGCGCCTGCAGATAGCGCTGCAGCACGAAGTCGTGGTTGCTGCCCCTGGGGCCGAGTGTCAGAAAGCGAAGCATGGCGTTCAGTCGTCCTTCAAATCAAGCAACATTAAATCGTCTCCGCCTCATGAACTCCGCGCAAGCCGTGCACCGCAGAGGAATAGCCCGGATTCGCCCCTGACGGTGGAGGAATGCGCCACACGCAACCCGGAAACAGCGCAACGGAAGGCGCCAACGCAGACGCACGCTACCCGATCTGGTGGCGATGCGGCCCAAAGTGCGCAGCCGCAAGCTTCAGCGCAGCAACCCGAGCACCACCGCGCGGGCCACCGCCGCCGTCCTGTTCGACACCTTCAGCTTCCTGTTCGCACTCTTGATATGAAAGTTGGCCGTGTCGATCGAGATCCCGAGCGACTTGCCGATCTGGGCCGATGTCAGGCCGTCGGCCGTCAACCTGAGGACTTCACGCTCGCGGGCGGTCAGCGGGGAGAAGGTGGGCGACTCTCCCTCTCGAAGCGCAGCGCCCACGACGGTGTGCGCGACGCTCACGAGCCAGCGCAGCGAAGGCTCCTTGGCAGCCAGCTCACGTCGCGTGATTTCTTCGCGCGAACGGGCTAGCGAGAGCACGCCGACCGCGCCCTCCGGGTCGAGGCACGATTGCGACCAGCCGACACGCAGGCCAAAGGATTGCGCCTCGCTCCAGAGCGTGGGCACCTGCGCGAACACCCGGTCGCTCCAGACGACGGGACGGCAGGAGCGGACACCGTGCTGAACGATGGGGTCGACGCGGATGTAGCCCGCCTCGTGGTAGCGCGCACGCCACCGAGGGTCGTGGTTGTCGATGGTCAGGAACCTGGGCTCGGCGAACGGCAGCGGCAACCGCACCGCGTAGGCGCAGCGCTCGAAGCCGAGTTCGAGAGCCGCCCGGGCGATGCCTTCGAACAGGCCAGGCACACCGCTCGCATGCGCGAGGTCATCCAGCAAGTCTTCGTTCCAGGCCTTCATCCAGGGACCTCGTGCGGCGGTCGGTGACGCCGCACGAGATCCTTTCGTGCCTAGCCACGCAAAGTAAAGACGACGGAGAGATACGACACCGGCAGCGGGCCGATGTCCTCGATGCCGTGCAGTGCGGTGGCATCGAAGAGCAGCGAATCACCGACGCCGAGTTTCACGCGCCTGGAGCCGTAGCGATAGGTCACGGCGCCCGATAGAAGATAGAGAAACTTCAGGCCCGGATGCTGAAACGTCACATGGGGTTGGGCGTCGGCTTCCAGCATGACCAGGTAGGGCTCGACGAACAGGTTGCCCGAGAGCACATGGCCGAGCAGCTCGTAACGGTAGTCCGCGACGGCGCCCAGGCGTTCCACCCGAAGGCCCTTGCCCGAAGGCACATGGCTGAAATCGGTGCGGCAGCGCAGGTCGGCGAAGAAGCGTGTAAGCGGAATCCCCAGGGCGTTCGCCAGCCGGTCCAGGGTCTCGACGGAGGGCGATACCTGGCCGTTCTCGATGCGCGAGAGCATGGAGCGGGACACGCCCGAGCGCTGTGAAAGCGCCAGGGCCGAGACGCCGGCAGCCTGGCGCAGGCG